>CAIPAT010000207.1 GCA_903863035.1 uncultured Lentisphaeria bacterium | reverse complement strand
TGGGAACCGGGAAGTCAGAGGCAAAAAAACAAAGTATTGTGTTCAACGGGTCTCCAAAGTATCGGAGTGGAGGCAAGAGAGAAGTCAGGAGACAGGAGTCAGCAGTCAGAATGGGAACCGGGAAGTCAGAGGCAAAAAAAACAAAGCATTGTGTTAAACGGGTCTCCAAAGTATCGGAATGGGGCAAGAGAGAAGTCAGGAGACAGGAGTCAGCAGTCAGAATGGGAACCGGGAAGTCAGAGCCAAAAAAACAAAGCATTCTGCTCAACTGTCTCTAAAGTATCGGAGTGGCTGTCCAAAATGCGGGTGGCATGATGCCAGTGGGAAGTATGGGAAGTATGGGAATTGAAAAATGATGCTCGGAAGGTGTCCAAAATGCGGACGGTTGTCCGTCTGGTTATGCTGGCCGCATGGGTAAAACCATGTGGGGGCCAAAATGTCCAGGTCCATAGAGTCTATAAAGTACAGATTATGAAAACACATTATGCAGCGCTGGTGTACAGAATGTCCAAAATAAGAAAATTGAGTCCGGAATGCGGGTTGTATCAGTCGTGCAGGATTTTCCGGATTATTCGGCGGGCTACGGTCTTTTTATCGGAGAGCGCAACTTCGCAGATGTCGCCGTTGGCGGAAATCATGGTTACGGCATTATGATCGGAACCGAACCCGCGGTCATGGCGGCTGACGTCGTTGGCGATAATCCAGTCAAGATTTTTCTTTTTCAGTTTTTCAATGGCATTCTCAATGACATTGCTGGTTTCGGCGGCAAAACCGACCAGTTTCTGATTGGGACGTTTGTCCAGACCGAGATTCATCAGGATATCTTCGGTGCGTTCCAGTTCCAGCATCAGGTTGCCCGGCGTCTTTTTCATTTTGCCGGCAAAAGTCTTGACCGGGCGGTAATCGGCGACAGCCGCGGCCATGATGATAATGTCCGATTCGGGTGCGTACTTACGAACGGCCTTCGCCATTTCGGCGGCGCTTTCAACCTGAACAAAAGTGATATTTTCCGGCGGGGTAAGCTGGGTAGGTCCGCTGACAAGGACGACTTCGCCGCCTGCGGCTTTGGCGGCAGTCGCCAGGGCATAGCCCATTTTGCCGGACGAGTGATTGCTGATGAAGCGGATCGGATCTATTTTTTCCCTGGTCGGTCCTGCGCTGATGAGAAATCGCATAATACTCCTGTTATTTGAAGCTGGGATAGTAATTTTTAAATGGATATTTATTGGGATGACGCAATATCCGGCATTGCTGGCACATGAAATTTTCCAGCCCGAAAATGATTGCCTTTTCGGGGGACTGGCGGATGGAAACCTCGTCGCCTTCCTCCAGCCTGATCTTTTCCGGGGAATTGTCCGCAACCATGATGGCCGGTCCGCGCACAATCTTGATCCGGACGACGGAACTTGCCGGGATCACCAGATGGTTTACCGCTTCGGTGCTGTTGCTGAATGCCAGCCCGAGCCCGACCCGGAAAATGCTGTGTGTGATGCTGCGGTAATAAGCCGTGCTGCCGTGAACCGTCGCCAGCCCGACGCCGTCGCCGACGATCTCATTGGCATAGAGTTCGTCATCAATCCAGACCTGATAGCGCAGGGCGCTGACCCGTTCGAGATTGTGGATGAAGATATCATTCATGCCGGTGACTTTGCATTTGCCGAATTCGCCGGAAAGTTTAATCAGTTCGGTACTGACGGCTTTGCCGGCACAGAACATTTTCAGTTGTTTCTCATATGAATGTTTAGCGCATAACGGAGCAGTACGGCTGTCCCTGAGCGGCAGTTTGGGAATGGACGGGAAGTCTCTTTCCGCCATGAGCAACGTACCGTCGCCGCCGTGGGCCACAACCAGTTCTGGCATGCCCCTGGTCAGTTTGAAGTCCATGGCATCCAGCAGCGGGACAATATCCTCAAGATTCTTGCCTGATAACTTTATTTTCATGTTACCGATGCTTCCTTTATTCCCGTTTTTGCTATTATTGCATAGAGCACTGCGGCGGCGCTGTTGCCGACATTGATCGAGGCTTTGTCGCCGAACATCGGCAGGCAGACTATCGCATCACATGCCGCCATTGTTTCATGCTCGATCCCCAGCGCCTCATTGCCGAAAACCAGCGCCAGCGGAAATTCGTAGTTGAACTCCCATGCGGGGATTCCTGCCGGTCCGCTTTCCACCGCCAGTATCTGTTTAACGCCTTCCGCCCGGAGCATCTTGACTGCTTCCAGCGACGTTTCCGCCTGACGGCAAGGCACCATCTGGTCCGCGTTCATTGCGGTCTTCGCCAGCTTCGGATGCGGCGGCGCCGGGGTATAGCCGCAGGCGATTATCTCTTTTGCCCCGACAGCTTCCGCGATGCGGAATATATTCCCGGTATTATGCGCACTCCGCAGACGGTCCAGTACCAGCGTTATTTCCGGTGGTTTCGCTATATTTGCCATGTCTCTCGTTCTTGCTGATTCTCTATTTATAGATAAAATACCGTTTAAACGGGTATTTTGCAAATAGAACGCGGTTTTAAATTTACAGGCGGGATGGAGTGGAAAAGAAAAGCTCCCGGACACTTAATGAGGCCGGGAGCTTATCGCATCATATCAAATTGGTTTATTCCAGCTCGATCTTTTTTGGGGAACAGAGATATAGCACCTGGTCGGTGAGGATGATTTCACCGCCGCCTTTAAGCACTTTTTCAGCGCCCATGGCGTCAATCATCATCACCTCGGCGCTATTGTCTTTGACTCTGCATTTTCCCGGCCCGAAGACCGCCATGCCATAGCCGCGTTCCGTGGTAAAGGTATAATATTTGATATTGCCCAGATCTTGCCTTTTGATTCCGCTTGCCCCGGTCAAAACTCTGGCGGCGGTACAGATTCCAGCCAGTTTTTCATTAGGGGAGCCGTTGGGATGCAGCAGATTCAGGTCGCCGTCACTGGGGGAAATGATAAAAAAGGAGTAGTGGGTGACGCCGTTTTCAAGGAATGGAAAGCAGTGTTCCATGTATTTGCGCATGCTCTTAGCGACTTCAGCGGGAGTGCCGGGTTCGCCGCCGGCGCCGACTTCCGTCTGCCAGAGCGGCATATCCGCCTTGTAGCTGCGCACGATATCAATCTCTTTTTTAGCCGCGGCCCAGGAAATATAGGAATGGAAACCGTAAACATCCATGTATTTACCGTAGCCGGAGTCAATCAGTTTGCGGGTAAAATCGGGCACAGTGTACTTCTGGTTTCTGGAAATGCCGCCGGAGATGATCTTGCTCTCCGGATCGGCCTGTTTGGCGGCTTCATAAGAGGCTTTCAGCACTTGCAGATAGTATTCGGTCGAACCCCAGAAATAATAGGCGAACGGCCCCTGCCAGTCAGGCTCGTTCCATATTTCCCAATACTTGATCTGGTCTTTATACCGGCCGACGATCCTGGAGACATATTGCGACCAGTGCGCCAGGTCTGCGGGGGGACGGTGCAGCAGCAGATAGGCATGCCACGGTGCTTTGGTTTCCAGCGGCGGGTCTATCTCCCATGGCGGCGGAGCCTGCAGTATCGGCAGAATGGTGAGATTGGCGGTTTTTGCCCAGCCGGTAATGCAGTCCAGTGATGAGAAATCCCATACTCCCGGTTTGATTTCCAATGAGTCCCAGGTGAAATTCCATAGCCGCGCGGTTTGAATCCCGGCGTCCGAGAGGCTCCTGAAGATACTGGCCGATTGCGAAATGTTATCAATATTCACCCCGATCAGCGTGGCGGCGCGCTGCTTGTCCGGCATTGCGCAGACAATAAACGCATCGATCTGCTTATCCTGAAGTCTGCCGTCTTTGAACAATGACACTTCCGCCTGGTAATAACCTTTATCCAGTTGACCGATCTTGATCTGAACAGTTTTAAGCCCGGCACCGGTTTCCGCTTCCGCTGTTTGCTCCAGGATTTCTCCTTTGCTCTTCTTTATGACCACCTTGATCTGCACCTTCTGCCCGGGTACTCCGCTGGAAATGAAATAGCTGAGGCTGACAGGCTTCGCGGTATCGAATGTCCATGGCGCGTTGAACGGGCGGGTAACGAAAATGCTCTGGTTATCCAGGTTGCAGTTGCTTTCCGTGACCAGGTTACTGATCAGGAATTGTACCGCCGGGTCGCCGTTGAATTGAAAATTATCAATGTATTCCGGCAGCAGCTTTTCAGCTTTATTCTGGATGCAGACGAAATCGCTCAAGTGGTAAGACACTCTTTCCCACTTGTCCGTGAGCGGAACGGTTACGCGATAATGCTGCTTTTTCACTCCGGAGTAGATAGTGAGGTTCACTGAGTTCGAGCCTGAGACTTTTTTCACCATGAATGAAAACTGCCTGATTCTGTCATCCGGCCTGATCTTGAAGATCAGTTCCCTGTCGACATTGCCCCCGGATTGAGGGAAGCAGATTTCGCCGACGCTGCCGCGTTCCGGATCATTCTTCTGTATCATGTAAGGATGGAAATATTCCCCGCGTTTTTCAAACGTGATTGACGCGCCGCCCAGGCCCAGACGGCTGCCGATTGCAGGTTTGAAATCATCCACGATATCCAGTACGGCAAAGGGGTTCTTTGTTTTTGATTCCGCAATTTCTCTGGTTCTGGCGGCAATTTCCTGCCTGGCCATGGCCGCTGATAAGCTGTTTTCCTGCCCGGCGTCACAGATCGCGATCCAGTCTACATCCATTGTTCCGGCGCAATAAAACATGCCTATGGAGAGGACTGCTTTCTTTAAGTCTTTGCAGTCGGCGGCTTCGGAATAACCGACTGTCCAGCCGGAATCACCGGTTTTCAGGCAGATTGTGGGGTAATATTTCCGTCCGTCCGCATATTCCAGCAACAGCCAGCATTTTGCGGCGCTGAATTGCTTTACGGCATCCGGCTGAATATCCTTGCCGCGGGTTCGCATGACAACCTTTATTTTACGTCCGTTCAGTGAACTGGCTGGAATTTCCTTTGAGATTGACAGTACCTCGCTGCCTTTTGACTGTAATACGGTATAATCACAAGTCTTTTCGCGGCCTGACGGCATATCAGTCTTGGGAGTTGTCCAGGTTTTAATGTCGCCGGGCAAATCGGATTGAAATGCCACTACTTGCGGTTCCGCGCCTCCGGCTAAATACGTCGCGCAAATCAGAGCCATCGTACTTAATAACTTTCTCATACCTGTATCTCCATACTGGTTTATTGTTTTTTATATATTTTCAAGGCAGGCATTGACCGTTTCGCTCAATGAACCTGTCGCCAGGCATATTCTGGTATCGGCGGCGCCATAGTAAAGTCTGAGTTCATCTTTGGCATAGTCGGCAATTGCCCCGCATGGGAAAACCACATTATCCACCCTGCCGCGAGTTTCACTATCCATTTCAGGCGAGAGCAGCGTGCTGTAAGTTTTCCCAATGACTTTCCAGGGATTTTCCAGGTCAAGTAGAATCGCGCCGATGCTGTAATGAGGTCCGTCGCACGGCGTGGATACCCCGTGGATGATAACCAGCCAACCTTTTTCGGTTTTTATCGGCGGAGTCGGGCCGATTTTAGACCAGTTCCAGGAGTTGTAAGGACGCAGCACCGGGCGGAATTCGCCCCAGTGAGTAAGATTGGATGATGATGACAGCCAGATCGAACCGAAGCTGCCGGTACCGCCGCCCGGACGGTCAAGTTTATAATACTTGCCGTTAATCTTTTCAGGGAAGAGCGATGCCCCGCGGTTCTGCGGGAGAGTTATGACTTCAATTGGTTCATAAGTCTTGAAATCTCTGGTTTTGCCGAGTACAGTTGCCGGGCCGTCGAATTCGCTGGTGCAGACCGGGGTGAGAATATAATAGGTATCGTCAATCAGGGTGACACGATTGTCAATGACATGCCGGTTGATAATATCGTACGGGAAACGGCCAATATCGAGTTTGATGAAAGGTTCTTCCTCCAGCATGAAATGAATACCGTCTTTACTCCTGGCGATCCTGGTTTCAGCTCCGCGTACAGGCTTGAACAGGATAACTGAAACCAGAAGAATGGTTTCCCCGTTGTACATTGCCGGGGATGGGTTGAATATTTGCATCACGCCGGGGTAATCTTCCGGTTTAAGCAGGGGATTGGCGGGATGCCGCTTAAGGATTCCGGTTGCATCGGTCATTTGTTTCATTGCTGTTCTCCTGAGATTATTTTGCTCTGAATACCATTAATGTGACCGAACGCGGCGGCAGTTCCAGTTGCATCGGCGTTTCCAGCGACTGGACTGACTTTGCCGGCAGCTCCGATATTTTGGCATCTGGAATGAGCTGGTATTGCTTTACGGTGAATTCTCCGGGCGCGGTCTTAAATTTGAGTTCTGCTTGAACCTTGTCAATGATCTGGTTGTCTGAAGTGATGACTACCGTATAGCCGCGTCCGTCATCATGGCGGGTGGACAACACTGCTAATTTATCGCTGCCGCAGGCATTCCCGAGCACCGTGCCGTTCTTCAAATTACCCAGCGCAGCATGCATTTTGAACGCATAATAGGTCGGGCGTGGAACAAGTTTACCGTCGCTTCCACATTCCAGCAACCCCAGTTCCGGCTGATCCCAACTGTAGAAAGAGGCGCGGTCCAGGCCGTTTTCAATAATACTTTTCATACTGCGGGCCAGGAACGCAGCTCCGGTGAAATTGAATACCCCCGGGTTGTCGTAATTGCCTGGAGTGATATTGTATTCTCCGAGGAAAATGCTTTTGCCGGCCGCCCCGTTTGCCGCCAGTGTTGCACGGGCGTCTTTGACCTGTCCGGTGAAGTCGTCAGTGCTATAGCAGTTGAAGGCGAAGCTGTCCAGCTCATTTTTGCAGGCTTTTACGAATTCATCCTTCCACAGAAGTTTATTGTCCGGCCAGGCTTTGGCATAGAGATTGGCCAGGTCGGGAGCGGTGATCCGGATGGACGGGTCAACGGCTTTCATGGCTTTGGCAGCGGTTTTGAAGTATTCAATGAATTCCGGCAGTGTTCCGCCGACCCAGTAACGGACATGGTCGTCAGGTTCGTTGCCCAGCATCCACAGTTTGATATCCCACTTTTTTTCAATGTTCCAGTGGCTGACCAGTCCGGCGATGATAGCCGCCCATTTCGCGTTATCCTTCGGCGGCGCACGCTGGATCATCCAGAGCCCGGTGTATTTTTCGCTGGGGCGCCGGGTGGACAGCCACGGCGGACAGTACAGCGCTACACACGGCACCAGCTCAATACCGGCATCGCGCAAGCCTTCCACGAAAGAGTCAGCCTTGTCGTAGTTGCACGGCGCTCCGTCTGCGGGGCAGATGGGGTCCTGCTGAGTGCTGGAACCGCTGCCGCCAAGAACGTCATACAAGGTATGAAGATATGCGCGGAAGAAAGATACTCCGCCGTCTATTGCGTATTGCCTGGCTTCGCTGTCAAACTTGAAGTTGTTCTGATACGGGTGGCGCATCGTCTTTGTCCTGCTGCCGAAACCGATAGCTCCCATTTGAACTCCGAAAACATACGGGCTGATATGACATAACGGTTTTCCGGCGTCAACCGTAATATCGGTCTTGAGAACATTTAGCGTTACTGCCGTGCCGGGAGTAAAGGCCAGCGCCATCTTGATGATCATGGTTTCCCCTGCTTTCAAGTCTTTCGCCGGATTGTTGATGATTCCGGCATGCCAGCGCAGACGGTCGCCGTTCTGCTCGAAGTTGGCTTCAAAAGGCCCGCTGATTGCAATTTCCGCGCCAGCCAGGTCTTTGATGCCGACAAGCCTGGCCGATGCGACCGGCCCTGAAAGCAGCATTTCATATTTGGAGCTGGCGGCGGGAATGGCGGGTATTTTGACAGAACTGATGCCGCCATCAGGCCGGGTGCATGACAATCCGGCTCCGGCGGCAAGAGTCCATTCCGGGTTGATCTCTACTGTTGTACGGCGAACCTTTGCGAAGTCCTTTTTCAATTTTAGCGTATAGGAAAGTTCCGCACTTTCCGGCTTGAAATATATAGAGTTTTGCATTCGACTGTGCTACTGTTATCGGAGAAGCTTACATACAAACCATCGGGCTTTTCTTCGATTACCGGCTTTACAGATGTCAGATTGCCTTCAAACAGTCTTGACCATGAGTCGCTCCAGATAATCAGTTTTGCGTTCTTGACCGCCGGAATCCATTTGTTTCCTGACTTGATTTCGAAAGACGGCGACATATTGCCGGAGAGCAGCATGCAGCGGTAGGATGCTCCATTTACTGCTGAGCAGGCGGCGGATTGGCGTTCCAGTTTGGGCATTGGCGCAGTATCGGCGAAAACCGGCAGCACGGCAGCGATGGCGGCGGATAATATAGCGGTGAATTTAATCATTTCCTAGGATGTCCTGTTTGCAAGATTTTAAGATTATTATGCAGAAAAATTATGTGCGGTCAAATCAATTTTTCCAAAAAAAATCCCAGCGCGGAATCACTCGCACCTGGGATTATATCGTCAGTTCACGGCGTTACTGGATCTCGTATACGTATGGACGCAGGAAATTACTGTGTGCGCCAGATATACCCAGCGGGAATTTGCGGTTGGCAACATGGCCGTCCACAAACAGGAAATTTCCGCTGTTGTTGTGCAGCGCCCGTACATTATATTGCGGGTTGACAGGATCGTATGGTGAATTGGAGGCATTGACCCCTCCGGCTATGGTGGACGCGGAAGCGGGGCCGAGCAATACTGACCCTGAAGACTTTTTTACCTGCCGTTGGACTTGACCCATTGTCAGCCATCCGTACATTCCGTTAGCCGGATATTGGTTGGTGGGAGATGCGGTAAGCATGTCTTTGTACATGGCCTTCCCAGCAACATGCGCACTTGGCCCGTAACTGAAATAGTCGGTTATACCCCACGAGGCTGATTTAATGTTGGGAGCTCTGTCTGCCGGGCAGACAAACAGGCCTTTCGTAGCGGTTTCGACTTTGAACGATCCGCTCCCGGTGGTTCCGCCGTTCTTTCCGGTATATTTCAGCACCTGTAGTACCCGGTACCACCAGTAGCCGCTATTATTATCATACGGACCGGAACTGGTCATTTGAAATTCTGAAGGTACCAGCCAGTCTGCGTAATCACCCGCATAACCTATATACCCCAGACCGATTTGCTTCAGGTTACTGGAGCAGGACGCCTGCTTTGCGGTTTCCCTGGCTTTGTTCAACGCCGGCAGCAGCATTCCGGCCAAAATCGCGATGATGGCGATCACGACCAGGAGTTCAATGAGTGTAAAACTTGCTCTTTTCATAAGACCGTCTCCTTCCTTTTTCAGGTTTTATTTAAGTTGTCTAACTGTTTCGCCTTCAATGAATTCCGTTGGCAGTATAACTTCGATCCGCCCTTTATGAGTTCCGGCGATGATCTGTTGAATTTTTTCAATCGCCACTTTGCCAAGCATATCAAAGTCCTGTTTCAGTATGGCGGGGCGCGGCAGCAGATAAGGCGTTATGCCCGGAGAATCGAACAGAATCAGCGAAATATCTTCCGGTACCCGTTTTTTCAGTAATTGCAGCGTGTACCATGCAGGCATGGCTAAATTTTCACCGCAGACGATAAATGATGTTGGATTGTGAACCAGACAAATCCTGGCCATTTCTTCAAGAAGCTTTGACAGACCGATGCCGATTAATTCTTTCAAGAATGGAATTCCGGCTTCCTGCAATGCTTCTTTATAACCGTCAAGTCTCTGACTGGAACCCCATGTCTGTCTTACATCTGACGCGAAATATAATCCGATTCTGGAGTGGCCATGCTCTATCAGGTATTGCGTTGCTTTTTTTATTCCGCCCTTGTGGTCGGTACAGACATACGAAAAATCCGGAACAACATTATTTATCATCAAGACGGGAGTATTTTTAATGTTTCTGAGCTTTTCATCCGATTCATGATTGTAGGTAATCCCGATTACCGCCTGCACAAAATTTTCAAACACAAGATCGATATTGGATAACGGCACAATTTCGGTTTTAAGTCCGCTCGCCAGTGCATTTTCGACGATCGCGGAAATAATTGCGGAGTCATAGCCGCCGCTCTGCATTGTTTTGAGCCCGGCGGCAACAATCGCAATAGTGTCCCGGCACGCAGTAACTTTCGGACAATATTCCATACTGTTCGCGGCCGCCATCACCTTCTGACGTACTTCCTCCTTGACATAAGGCCGACGGTTGAACACCCGCGAAACCGTACTGATAGATACTCCGGCTGCGCGGGCGATGTCGTCAATATTATTTTTTTGGTTTACTTTCATTGTTTCTGAAAATCTTTCATATTGTCTGTTAAGATTATAATCTGTTTCGTTCGCCCTGTCAATACCCTTTCATAATTTATTTCCACATTTTTTTAACAGAAAATTGAAAAAGTAAATGCACGCCCTCCCAAAACCTCAAGCGCATTTAGTTTGACAAAGACAGGGGGACGCATTAACTTTGACAAACTCTATGAGGTGTTGCTTTCGTAAGTTATTCATATTTGGAGATCAGACCAGAAGAGTGCCTCAACTCGTTGGCGTTGGATCACTTAATGTGCTAATTAGGTAGCAATTGTAAAAAAACGTGTCAAATTTTCCAATATTCATAGCAAGAAAATTTAGGGGGGTGCGTTTAGTGTGTCCGAAAAACCGACTGAGCGTAACGCCATGGGTACGTATTGTCTTTTTTGTCAGAGTAAAAGCACAAAGCGCATGCGATTTTATCTCTTGAGAAGAAAAATCCACCACTTTTTTATCTGTTTGTCAAACTAAACGCACGACATTCTCTAGGTTATGTGCGTTTAATATGACAAATGTGCGTTTAACTTGTCAATTGACCACAATATTAGGTATAGATGATCCCATATGTATTGATAAAATAGAGGATATTATTTATAAATCCATATCTGGTAATCTCTCGGCTTCAATTCCAAATTAACCATATTGCCTTTTACTTCAATTTCGGCTTTGGTTTCGGGGTTTGTCAGTTTTGCGATATTTTCAATGCCGGACTTTGACAGCTTGTCTGTGTCAATCTTGATATTCATGCGCTTTATACTGTCCGTGTCATTCATTGCAATCAGCATGAATTTGCCCTGATCCACATACGCTGAAACCATTTCCCGGTCTGAACTTTGATTTTCAATTTTGAACGGATTATTCTTGTCCCAGTAGCCGAAAAACGGCGTATCATCGCTCATTTTGAAGGCATCTTCAATTTTCCAGAAACTATCAATTCTAATTCCGAAATGCGGCCACATCTTGGCGTCATGCACGAAGAAATAACCCTTGAAATGGCGCAGTATTTTTTCCTGATCTGGCAGTTTGCCAGATTTAAACAACTTGTTTTTTGCAGTATCATGAGTCTCAAATGACCGTTCAAACTGTGGAATAAACAAGTCCACGATCCCGAACTGCCGTGACAAAAAAGCGGAACGGAACATTGCCGGAGTGAAGATGTTGAAATATGAATTTTCTTTTGCGACCTGGAAAACATAAAGTTCGCCATCCACCAGAATATCGGCAAATGCGTCATTGGCTCCAACTTTTTCGCCGGACATATGACGTACAACCAGGCCTTGCGGATCATATTCTTTAGTTAATACATACAATCTTTTTGCCAGCCGCCTGGTACCGAGGATGTTCCATGTGTCGTATGTTTTTCCGGCATCGTCGGTCCAGCCGCAACCATGAATGGCATTGTTGCACGGCTGGGCGGATTCATTGTCGATATAAATATTCTTGAGTTTGATATCAGTCTGGAGTTTTTTGAATTTCCAGGCATAAAAGTCCTCAAGCGATTTAGAATTAGGGCAGACTCTGCCTTCAACCCATGCCCGGTCGGACCCGGAGGTGAAAGTGCCGGTCAACGGCGGGTTTTTGCTCCACAGATCACACCACCATGGAAATTCCGGAAAAAATGGAGACATAGAGTATGTGGCCAGATAATTGAATAATTTCTTTCCGGCTGCTTCATTTGCGCGCATGGTTGGTTCGCATTCCGCAGTTTTGAATTCCGCGTCTGGCACATTGTGCAGAGTTTCCCAGGGAAACCACAGTTCGATATTTCTGCCATTGCGCAGGTAGCGCCAGCCTCTCAGCAGCGGCTTGACCGGCGTGGCCTGGAATCCGAACGCGATATTGCGGGGCTGCACCAGCTCCACTTTCGAGTCTATCAGGTTCAAACGCAAAACTCTGGCGTCATTTGCGGAAACAACCTGAAGCGATTGTTTCTGGTCGGAATTGCGCCAGCCTTTCAAGTTTTCAGCAAGCCATTGCAATCCTGCATCTTCATTACCCAACCAGATTACCGGCGAGAATTCATAAATATTGCGGCTGATTGTTTTGTCTGTTACCGCGCCTTGAAAACCCGGTTCATACCCGCCGTACATTTTCTCTTTCAAGTCAAACAGAGTGGCGCAATCTTTCTTCAATGGAACATCAAGAGTCATGCTGTTAATGACCAGCGGTGTGACCGGCGCGACTTCCATTTTTATCCACATAAAACCGTCATATTCGACAGTGATACCGGTCTTGACCGTCAGCTGTTCACTTTTCCCGCTGCATTCAAGCTCAATTGCTGTAGGCGACTTTTTTACCATCTTGACATTGCATGGAACGTCAAACGCTCTGCCGTTGACCATCAGGCGGACCGGCGATTGCAGCAGCGAATACCTGCCGGTATTGATTTGAACCGGAAACAGATTACTGCCAAAAACATACTGCCTGCCCCAGCACTCGACGGAGTTGTTTTCAAGCAGCTTCATATCATTCCAGGGCGGCGGGACTTTATCGCTGATGCCGCACTGATTGTTATCCCATGCAGCCGGAGAAGTCGGGATCGTGTAATCAAATTCATATACTGGAACTTTTTCATTTTTTGCAGAAACAGGAGTGATTCGCGCCAGATAGCGGCCGGGCGGCAAAGATGCCACATTCATGGTATCTTCATATTCCGTGCCATTAGATACAATATTTCTTTCCAGAACGCTTTTTCGCTCTGAATCAAGCAGTTCAAATTTTACTTTATATGCGTTGGAATCAGATTGGAAACGCGATAACAGGAAAGACAGCTTAAGTATTTTCTTTTCCCGGTCAGTGCGGGGGAATACCTTGGTAATGGTTAATGGCGAATTATCCGCGTCCAGTTTCTTGAAATTATAACTGCCGTAAAGTGCAGCTACCTCCTGACCGGAGAGCGGCGCCTTGAAAATCTTTACATCGTCAATCAGCGTTTTATCCATTGCGCCTTTCTTTACGCCGCTCCAGCCATTGGTACTGCCACCGATTATAAACGATTTAAAAGGGGTTGTCGGAGGATTGGCAACTGACGGTGAGTCCACGATAGAGCCGTCAACATACAACCATATTTTCTGCTCAGTCCAGCAGCAGGTGATGAAATGCCACTCCTTCGTTTTCCATTTTTTTATGTCTTTTTTAGCTATAGTCCATGGCAATGCGCCTTTGCCGGCTCCGCTCTTCGCTCCATATAGAAAAAATAGATTACTCCCTTCGAAATATTTATAAATCACCAGAAATGCGTTTTCGCCGCCTGCTTCAAAAAAAACGTGGAATTTGTTGTCGTCGGCTTTCCAGTCCTGAGGCGCCACCCAGAAAGAGATTGCTCCCTGTTTAGTATTAAGAATGTCACTTGGATAACTTATGCTGTAGTTAGCCAGATCATTTTCAGAACAGCCGATCAATGCGGCATTGCCGGCGACGCCGGGACGCAGCAGCATCAGAGCCAGAGTTTCAAATAAAACTTTCTGTGTATGCTGGCCAGTGACGGTATGCCCGTTGACTTTAGCGGAAAAATCCTTGTCAAAAGGCGCATGAAATATAACTTCCGGTCCGGCAAAAACATTCATGCCTGTCACGGCCAGAAGCACGGCTAAACAACATTGCTTGATTATCTTCATTTAACATTCCTTATTACAAATTGGATACTGATTATTTGCTTGCGCTTGCCAGGTCTTTGCTGTAATTTTCTTTAATCTCCTTGTCTGTCAAGGCATTTTTGTAAATGGTGATGTTGTCCATGGCAGTTTTTACCGCCCAGTCATCACCGTCGGCTGTGTAAACCGGCAGCACAAAGAATCCGGTCCAGTCTCTGGGAGCCTGCGCCAGTGCGGCAAAGGCGTCAAACACTGGTTTTTCGTCAACCTTTTCACCGTTGCGGTAAATCGTGAGAGTTTTGGCATTCCACACGACATCAATTTTCTGCCAGGCGTCTTTCGCAATGGAATCACCGGGAATTGTTACCTCGGATACATCTTTGCGGCTGTCATTGCTGCCCACGATCTTCATGGTGATATCGCCGTCGGCATTTTTGTAGAAATAATAAATCAGCAGGGATTTTTTATCCTGTGATGGACTGAAAATATGCAGAAAGCGCGCCGGTTTGTCCTGCATCCAGTTAACCGGCTTGAACCAGAATGAGACCGTGCTTTCTCCAAAATTTACAATCCCGTTTGCGGTATAGGCCGGGGCTTCCTGTTTAGTCAGCACAAATGCTTCTTTATTATTGAAGCCTTTGACAAAATTATCGTCAGTTAACGAGAGTGCTTTAATCGGTTTTGTGTCGCCCTGCGAACTTTCAGGATTAAGCGTTTTCCCGTCAAACGTCAGCGAAAACGATACATCAGCCGCATAACATGCGGACGCCAGCAACAGACCGCCGAGTACCAGAATATTCTTTTTCATAAATATATTTCCTTTTTTAGGTTGGTTTTAGATTTTACCAGGCTGAATCAAGCGTTTACAGTGTTAAATGCTTCTCGGCAGTTAACATAAATCCTCCCTATATTTGATTTTTATTTGTTTTAAGCCAAATATCATTTTCGTAATATTGAATTTATCTAGGACGCAGGCCCAGAAATTTTACGCTACATGGTTCTATCTGCTCTGAATGGGAAACTTCACTGCCGCGAGATAAGGTTTAATTATTTATACAGAGCGTTTGTCGTTGCGTCGTAGGCAAAACACTTCGGTAAATTATTCAAGGTAAAATTATTACAGTGCCCATCAGCAAATAAAGTATTGAAGCTGGACTGATGTACCGGAGCAAGCGGACAATCCGCACCGGGATATATCCCACGGGCCGTTACAGGCGATGTCGTTCCAACTGATATCATTCCTGCCATCCGCTAAAATAAAAGTTTGCGATGATTGTTTTAATGAACTGATTTTGTTAAACTTGTTCAATATGGTGCCGGCGCTGTTTTGATAACCCATTACACTTTTGTTGGTAGTGTAATTAGTCTGGTTGCCATTGGGCTAGGTTAAATACTTGTTGGATTCGCAATAATAGAATTTGTCCCAGGTTTCATGCACCCCCCATGGATTGTTTGGTTTGCGCTGGATTAAACGGGATATTAAGATGTTCCAGCCGGCCATGCTGCCGCCTACTGTAGTATCATATACTGCCATAGGCAGGATATATCCCATGTAGTTGTCAGAGTAAAACTGTACCGCCGTCCCCATCTGTTTCAAGTTACTCGTACATGCAATCGCGCGAGCCTTTTCCCGGGCTTTATTCAGTGCGGGAAGCAGCATGCCTGCGAGGATCGCGATGATCGCGATCACGACCAGGAGTTCAATGAGCGTGAAACTGGCCAATTGGGACTGTTTCCTTCTTTCTGCTTTCATTTTATTTCCTCTTTTTAAAGTTAGATAGATTTTCAGGTAACTCCTGAAAATATCAATATTCCTTACTATTTTTTATTTTTAATGTTTTATTTGGAATGACGTTTCCGGGAATCTCCAGATAATACGCCGCCTGTTTTTTACGTTCGCTTTGCCTTAAAAAATCCAGTGCTCCGGCAATTAGTTCGCCATGGCAAGTTTTTACCGTAGTCAGGTATGGCGGCGCATTGATGCAGGAACTGATTCCGTCGAAACCCATTACGCCGATATCTTCCGGAACTTTCACGCCCTGCTTATTCAGATAATCAATCACGGCAACGGCTTTAAAGTCAGTATCCACAAAAATGCCGTCGCAGTTCAAACCGCGCCCGTAAAGGATTGATGCTCCTCGCGCCCCGCTGTCCTGATCGTCAATTCCCATCACAATATTCTCTTCTTCCAGGGAGAGGGCATAATCAGCCATTGCCCGTTTGTAACCTGCCACCTTATCCGGACTTAACTCCGAACCAATATAAGCAATCCGGCGATAACCGTTTCTTGCCATATAAGTAATGCCGCGATAGACACTTTCATTCAGTCCGATTGACAGCCTGATTGCAGTATCAACTCCGGCCGGGACCAGGCTGTCAATAATAATCACCGGCGTTTTTCGTGATTTGATCATTGTCTCGATCAGGTCATGATATTCTTCGTCACCGAAAAAAATCACTGCGTCATAGGCTTGCAGACGGTCTTCGGCGCGGTGCGGATCGGTTTGCAACGGCACGATTGCCGTTGAAAATGTATCGTGGTCTTTTAACGATTGCATAACTGCGGTTATCGCCCGCTGTACAATATGCCAGTGGTTGGAGTTGGTTACCGGATTGTCGAGGTCGGGACGGGCCAGGGCCATTGCCAGATTCAGCGCATGAATTTCCCGCGGGGCATTGCCGATAAACGATCCTTTGCCCTGCACCCGGTATAAAACGCCTTCCTCTGTGAGTTCTGAAAGCGCTTTGTGCGCGGTCATGGGATCAACATCCAGCAGCCTGGCCAGTTCCCGCTGCGACATGAAACGGTCGCCGGGGCTTGGACGATGCTGCCTGATCCAGTTTCGCACTTCGTTTTTAACTTTTGCCGCGCCTTTTAGCGCAATGTCGCTTTCCATTAGCATGATTCACGAACCTTAACAATATTTGATCAGGGTGAATTAATTTATGTCATAAGTGAATTATAAGTGAATTATTGTATATTGTCAATAGCGGATCTTTTTTTTTTGAAAAAATATTCATGATTGAAAAATAATACCGGACCGCAATCTATTAAGATCGCTGTCCGGTATTAAAAAGATAATTTGTTACAGAAGCTAAAGGTGCTGATTATGCGGGTTATGCTATTGATTTAAAATCCATATCTGATAATCACGTGGCTTCAGTTCCAGATTGATAGTTCCGCCATTTATGTCAAGTACGGCTTTTGTTTCTGGATTCGTCAATTTGCCGATTCCGGGAATGCCGTACTTTGATAGTTTGTCCATGTCAATTTTGATGTTCATGGACTTTATGTTGTCGGTATCATTCATCGCAATCAACATGAATTTTCCCTGATCAACATAGGCGGAGACCATTTCCCGGTCAGAATTTTGATTTTCAAGTTTGAACGGATTATTTTTATCCCAGTAGCCGAAAAACGGCGTAACATCGCTCATTTTGAAGTCATCTTCAATTTGCCAGAAATCATTGAGTGTAATTCCGAACAACGGCCATACTTTTGCATCATGAACAAAGCAATATCCGCGGAAGTGGCGCAGTTTCTTCTCTTTGTCCGGAATTTTGCCGGCTTTCCATGGCGCCAGTTTTTCCGGATAATGCCCCTTGAACGTACGCTCAAATTGAGGAATGTACCAGTTCAGAATCCCGAACTGCCTGGTCATGAATGATGCGCGGAACATATCGGGGGTAAAAATATTGAAATAGGATTCGTCTCTGCCGACTGTTCCCATATACAGTTCCCCGTCAACCAGGAGGTCGGCAAAACCTACTACCGGAGTTACCATCTGCGCCGACATATGGCGGCAAATCATGCCTTGCGGATCATATTCTTTGACCATCATGTACATTCGCTTGGCGAGGCTTCTGGTGCCGAGCACGTTCCAGGTGTCGAACAGCTCTCCGGAATCATCCTTCCAGCCGCAACCGTGAGCAGCATTGCGGCAGCGTACTGAGCATTGATTGTCAATATAAATATTTTTTATATCAAGATCTTTCTGTGCCTGTTTGAATTTCCATGCATAAAAATCGGCGAATGATTTGGAGTTGGTACAAGGTTGTATCCCAAGCCATTCCCGGTCAGTCTCGGAGCCAAACATTCCACCCGGCTCCCTGGTCCACAGGCTGCTCCACCACGGCCATTCAGGACAGAACGGCGACATGGTGTAGGTGGCGAAATAGTGGAACATCTTTTTCCCGTTTGCGGTCAGCGCTTTCTTCTGCTGTTCATAGTCGGGCTTTTTATATTCGGCATCAGGGATGTTATGGATTACCTCCCAGGGGAACCACAATTCAATGTTTTTCCCGCTGCGCAGTTTGCGCCAGTCTTTTGTCAGAGGCCTGACCGGAGTGGCCTGGAGGCCAAATTCAATATGGCGCGGCTGATTAAGTTCCACGCTGGAATCTATCAGGTTCAGCCGCAGTATTTCAGTATTTCCGGAGGAAATCACCTGCAGTGCTTTCTCCTTGTTCTTGTTATGCCAGCCGCGCATATCCTGGGCAAACCACTCCAGACCAATATCATTATTGCCCAGCCAGATCACCGGATTGTACCGGTAAATATCGGCGTCAATGGTTTTATCCGTTACCGCGCCGGCAAACCCTTTCTGGTAGTCCATGTAAAATTTACGCATCTGATTGAACAATGACGCGCAGTCTTTCTTCAGCGGAACATCCAGTATCATTGAATTTACAGTAAACGTCTTTTCCGGGGTTATATCCATCTTTACCCACATAAAACCATCGAATTCCACAGAAATATTCGTCTTAACAGACATCTGCCCGTCTTTGGCGGTGCACTCCAGTTCAACGACGGAGGGAGATTGCTTGATGACTTTAACTTCGCAGGGTGCGTTGAATGTTTTGCCGCTGACCGTCAGACTGACCGGCGCTTCGAGCATTGAATATTGTCCTGACTTGATTTGAGACGGGAACAGGCTGTTATTAAAGACGTACTGCCTGCCCCAGCATTCAATGGTATTGCCGTCAATGACTTTCATATCAGACCATGGCGCCGGGACTTTATCGCTGATGCCGCACTGATTGTTGTCCCATGCCGGCGGGTCGGACGGAATCGCATAATCAAACTCCGCCACCGGGCACTTTTCATTATTGACCGGGACCGGTTTAAGGCGGACCAGATAGCGTCCGGCAGGCAGCGACGCGACATTGATCTTATCAACGTATTCCGTATCGCTGGAAACAATGGTCTTCTGCATCACGACCTTTTTTGAGCTGTCGAGCATTTCAAATTCAACTTTATACGGCTTGAAATCAGGCTGAAAGCGCGACAGCAGAAATGACAACTGCATTATTTTGTTTACGCGGTCGGTGCCGGGGTACAACTTGCTGATGGTCAGCGGTTTGTTGTCCTGTGCGGATTTCTGGTAGTTGTAGCTGCCGTGAAGCGCGGCCACCTGCTGTGCGGTCAGCGGGGCATTGAATATTTTCACGTCATCAATCAGAGTTTTTCCCATTTCGCCATTCCAGTTGACGGTTCCGCCGATAGTTACAGACGGAAACGGCGTCGTCGGACGCATCCTGACCGGCTTCGTGTCAACAACCAGGCCGTCCACATACAGCCACATTTTCTGTTCATCCCAGCAGCAGGTGACGAAGTGCCATTTTTTCATTTCCCATTTGCTGATATTGGTTTTGGCTAAAGTATAGGGCTGTTCCTCTTTACTTCTGGCTTTTTGCGCGCCGAATAGAAATAACAGCTCGCTGCTGTCAAAATATTTATATATCACTAGAAACGAATCAGTACCTGCTGATTCGACAAAAATATGGAACTTTTTATCTTTTGCATCCCAGTCCTGAGGGGCAACCCAGAATGAAATTGCACCCTGTTTTGTGCTGATTATATTTTCCCCGGGATAAGTGATGCTGTGGTGACTGGATTTATTATTTTCCGGGCGTCCGACCAGCGCCGCTTTCCCGGATACACCCGGTTGTAAAAGTATGGAAAGGGTTTCAAACAGCACCTGCTGGGAATGTTTGCCATCAATGATTTTGCCATTGACCTTCGCTGAAAAGTCTTTGTCAAAAGGTGCGTGAAACACTACTTCCGGCTCGGCAAAGACATTTATGGTAATGGCCAGTAACAGAGCTAAAAAACATTGCTTAATCATCTTCATTTTAAGATCCTTATTTTTGATATTGTTATTGACTATTTGCTGACGTTTTCCATATCTTTATCGTAACTTTCTTTAATCTCTTTGCCGGTCAGCGCGCTCTTATAAACGGCAACGTTATCAATGGCGGTTTTTATATCCCAGCTGTCTCCGTCGGAAATAAAGACCGGCAGCACTCCGAATCCGGTCCAGTCTCTGGCTTCTTTTATCAATTCCGTAAAAGCTTCAAACATGGGATTTTCACAGATTTTCTCGCCGTTGCGGTAAATCGTCAATGTTTTAGTGTTCCAGGCGATATCGATTTTCTGCCAGGCATCCTGCGCAATTGAATCTCCAGGAATCGTCACCTCTGTAACATTGCTGACTCCGCTGCTGCTCCCAGATATCTTTGCGATGATGTCATTAGATCCGGATTTTTTTAGAAAATAATAGATCAGCAATGATTTCTTGTCTTTGGATGGACTGTAAATATGCAGGAAACGCGCCGGTTTATCCTGCATCCAGTTAACCGGCTTGAACCAGAATGATACTGTGCTTTCTCCGAAATTTACAATACTATTCGCCGTATAAGTCGGATTTGCCTGATTTGTCAGCACAAACGCGTCTTTATTATTGAAGCCTTTGACGAAATTATCATCGTTTAAAGTTAGCGCCTTTACCGGTTTGTTTGTCAGCGGAAGTTCCGGATTGACAGTTTTCCCATCGAAGGTCAGCGAAAATGACATATCCGCAGCAAAACATGCTGACGTCAATAATAGAACACCACTCACCAAATTAATCTTCTTCATTTTATGTTTTCCTTTCATGTTGTTTTGATATCATTATACTATATCACTTATTTTACAACCGCCAGCAGACAGCTTCTAGGCTGCAGCTTGACGCAAATAACCCCGTTATTAACTGGCACATCCTGATCATTCCAGAAATTAACCGCGGAACCGGCCTTGATGCCATATGATTTCAGATCGAAAGAATATGTATCCGCCTTATCATTCCAGTTGATCATCAGTACACGGTGATAATCTTTGACCTTCTGGAACCAGTAAGATGGTTTGTCGCTGCAGAACAGGTCAACCGGGATGGCTGCATCACCTGAATCAGCGCTCACCACGCGTCTGGCCAGATCCAGCCCGCTTTCATTCAGCCGCGGCATATTATCCGACAGATTGACCGCGCCGGCGGCAGCCAGCACAATACTGAGCAGCAGTTCCGCCTGCGGGCGTGAAACCTCATCCACCAGCAGAAAATCATACATGCCGGCATCGGTCATTTCCGGAGTGATATATACAAGGGTACATAGTAATCTGGTCATATCCGGATCATTGGCGGTGTCCAGACTGCGGCATAGCGCAAAATCCGGGTCATTTATCCACAACCTTTTATTGCTCCAGAATCTGGCCGCGACCGAAGTAACGTTGTGACAGATGCCTTTCCAGGTGGCGTGGATGTCTGAGCCGATCCGGACTGCATCGACAACTTTATTGCCGGCCTCAAAATGATAATTGCATCCGAGAATCCTGGCTCTGCCATTGACCGCCTCGTAAACAGGATCAACGATTTTTCTGATAATCTGGCTGCGGGGAATTGATGCATCGGCAAATTTTCGTGCATTCAATGTGCTGCCCAGGAAGTCCAGTTTAAAATACTCGTACCCCATATCGGTGTAACGTTTGAACAAATCAAATATATATTTTCTCACCTTCGGCTGAGTCGGATCCAGCACAAAACCATTACGCTTCATGCAATTAAACGCCATGCACGGTTTTCCGGATTCGCCCATGGCCAGCATGTCGTAATCCATCTGGGCAATACGTGCATGCGGTTCGACGATAGTCGGAGCAAACCATAATCCCGGCACAAATCCCATCTTTTTAAGTTCTTCCGCCAGGAATTTCATGCCGCTGGGAAACAGGGGATTCGCATCCCATTCGCCGTAGCAATACTGCCAGCCGTCGTCAACGATTATCCGCTTGACGTGTTTTGACAAGACCGGGTCGCGGGCGATAAACTCAGCATTCTTCAGCACTTCCTCTTCGGTAATCGTCCAGCGGTAGTAATCCCAGGAATTCCATCCGGGAGCGGTCATATCAGTAAAATCTTTCTTTACTTCAATATTGGCATCGGCCCAGTCATGCATCAACTGAAAACCGTTTTCTGAGGAAAACAGAGTAAATGGGTCGAGCTCAAGAGTTTTCAGTCCGTAATGGGTAATACTGTGAGCCGCATGGACATCGCACAACTCATGTCCGGACGTTTTGCCGTAGACGGTTGCAGGCTGCCGCTGAATCAGCGGAGTCCCGATTTGCAGGGTATGCTTTCCGGCGGTAATCATCGTCTGGTAATGGCTGCAAAAACTGGCGCAGGCAGGCAGTCTGATTGCTTCGCAGCCGCCCATGCGCAGCCCCTGGGTCAGCAGATGATCAGCGTGCAATGTCTGGATCTTTACGGCCGTGACCTCAACATCCGGAAGCAGCCGGTGCAGTTTTCCCGACATTTTGATAGAAATGCCGTTTATTCCGCTAAGATTTCTGGAGGCGGCAAACTCAAGTTGCCAACAACCCAGTTCATTTTCGCCGGCGAGACAAACACTATTATCTGATTCTTTACATACCTTCCAGTTGAATTCAGCAGGGATAACATCTCCGGCTCTGACTTCGGCTGTACAGTTTAAAATTGAAAAACCGGGCAGTGCAATTGAAAACGTTTCATCCGTTTTAATTTCCAGCATGACTCCGTTGAAGTCTTTGTGAATATTTTGCGCAATCATGTTTTATCCAAATTCTCATATAGTTAAGTTACAATATCAGATGCGTTATCTTGCTTCCCGCAGTGTCAGTTTATTGCATCTGGTCAGAACTAGAGTGTTTTTATCTTCAATCAGCCACTCGAAATCCTCGCCTTTTTCCATCTTGATGGCCTCCGCGATGGCGGTAGGCATCACTACTTTAAAGGCGCGGTTGGTCGGCCGCTGGCCTTTTTGAATTTTTACTTTGTAGCCCATTTATGTGATTCCTAGTTTAAAGGTCTGAGATTATTTGATGCTGAACGGCTTCTCAAGACTGTTATTGGTTTTGCTTACTTCTGGAACTATACCCGCACTGTCGGCAACCACTTTTACTTTACAGGTACCGGCAGTTACAGTCACATTGGCTAATTGCAGCGAAACAACCGCCCCTTTTGCCAGATCATTGTAATTTACCGTTCCGGCCAGGTTGTTGTTGACATAAACCGCCGCGGTCTGGGCGCCTGTGCCAGCTGCAGTCGGACCGAATCCGGTGTTGGCTATTTTAAAACTAACTGTTGTTTTTCCTGGTTTGGTCGACGACAGCGTGATTGCAGTCACTTTCAGATCCGGACGGTTGTCAATAAGGAAAGTGGCGGAATTAGTATTATTGGTTTCGCGCATTTCA
>CAIPAT010000206.1 GCA_903863035.1 uncultured Lentisphaeria bacterium | reverse complement strand
TTTCCCGTCTCGCAACTTTATCCTCACGCGTTAGCCAGTGGCTAGTGATTAGGCTACATACCTGAAATGGACAATTGGTATGGACGAAACATTTCATTCGTCTAGTTTAGTGATACCTTACCTGGACACACATTCTATAAGCGTAAAACGTGTTTTCATAATTTTGATTCCTCCTTGAAACATTTTGGTTCCTCCTTTGTGATTGTTATTTAATTTCGGACGACCAATCGTCCGGTAATTCTAGTGTAAAGATGCGGCTGCCAGCGTTCGGCTTGTCTGGTTAGCAGTGCGTCAACTGCCGCCACACCCATTTTTTCGCATTCAATATGATAAGTAGTCAAAGATTCAAGCCCCTCCTCGTCGGTGGCAATATCGTCAAAACCGGTTATCAGCGGCTGGAAACGTTTTTTTCCGTCGGCAGCAATCCGACGAAATTTTAAAGCGGCATCATCGCCGGTAAACATAATTGCAGTAGGAGCATCTGCGGATTTAAACATCTCCAGCAGGTCGTTGATATTACCGGATACAATCGCAGTTCCGCGCAAACCGCGGCGAACCATCTCCTTCTCAAAAAAATATACCCGTTCATTTTCGTTGACATCCGATTTGGACCCGACCAGCCGGGACGCCATGGCGATATGCTGATGCCCGCGGTTGATCAGATATTCCAGCAGCTGATATATCCCGTCATAGTTATCGGTCAAAACAGCCGGAGATTCCGGGAAAATCCGTTCCACTGTCACCGTTGCGATTGTCGGATTCATCAAGGTGGAAAGCAACTCAGGATAGGTATAGCCAAAAGTGATGAGTCCTTCGTCTCCGGCCATATTCAACCGGTCATTGATAATAATCGGCCCGTACGGCGACGATTTTATATATTCAATCCGGAAATCCAAGTTCAGTTCGGCGACCCGGCTTTTGATACCATTAATCAACCGGCTGCCGTATATCTCGCCAGATCCGATAGCATTTGCGCCTCCGACCAGACAAATTTTGTTGATCTTGATTGGAGCTGTGCTATCCTCCATCCCCGTGCAGGTGGAATTGACGAACAGACCTTTGCCGGAAGCTTTAGTTACAACAGACAACTTCTGCAATTCTCCATGAATCTTAAATGCAGTCATCTCACTGATACCATACAACGCGCATATTTCCTTACGCGAATATATTTGATCTCCAGGCTGAAAAAAACCATGCCTGATTTTTGACACTATATCTTCAACTGCCTTGCGATATGCTGGAACTACTGTTCTCATTATTTATCACCTGTATACCTTGTATATATACATTATACATGAAGCTTTTTAAAAAGTCAACAGGCAATAAAAAAAATCAGCAAAAAAGAATGAATCAGTAATTTTGCAGGATAAATATATGAAACATGGGCATTGCCGCCATCTGAAAGTTGTTTAATCAGCATTTCAGTTATTTTTTTTGCAATGTCGTCGTAAGAGTCCAATCCAAGTGAAATGCACTGCAGCCGATATTTTATCTTTCCACACGATTTAAACGGCTGCCAAATTTTGTCTTTCGTCAGGCAACGCCTGACTTTGGATTGCTGCGCAATTCTAAAGAGAATCGGATTCATGCCGCTAAATCTATGATTTTAAAATCTCATTTTTCGCATTGTTTGAACACTCTTTCATCAATTCGGTTGACAAAATTACTATAGTTAGATACACGATGAGTCGGAAAGTTTTGAAACTAAAATTCTAAAATTATAAAAATTAACAGGAGAAAAGATCATGAGTAAACTGAAGTATGATGAAAGTTTTCCGGAACGGGCCGGGGAATATGCGGCGCAGGGGTTGAATAACACCCGGATTGCGCGGGAACTGGGTATTGCCGAGGATACGTTTTATGTTTATCTGAAACAGTTTCCGGCGTTTGCCGATGCCGTCGAACTGGGACGGCGGGCGGTGAGAGACAAGGTTGATGACGGCATGATGGATCTGGCAATGGGCAAATGCTTTGTTCAAACCGTCAAACGTTCCGACAACGGACACGAAACTAAAACCATACGCCAGCGCGCACCCGATTTGAACGCTATCATCCGCTGGCTGGAACGGAACAGACATTGCGCAGGCGATAGCTGGGAAGACGATGTTGTCCAGAATGCGGATCCGGTTGTTTTAAACATTCCGGCAAATTTCAAGTATGACGAAAGTTTTCCGGAAGACGCCGGATTCCGTGCCGCTGCCGGAGAAACGGATTTGCAAATCGCCGGGCGGCTGG
>CAIPAT010000205.1 GCA_903863035.1 uncultured Lentisphaeria bacterium | reverse complement strand
TCTACTGCGAAAAGTCCCGGACTTTGCCGGAATTTTAGTCGAAAAGACATCAAATAGCGTTGCTATTCTCAGTTTTTCGTCAGAAAATCCGGCTTTGCCCGATGATTTTCTCGTTACGAAGTCCTCAGTCCGACAAACTGCTAGTATTACTCCAGGCCTTTGGGCCTGGAGAGGATTTCGTGTAGCACTATGGCGGATCTGCCGTGAGTGTGGATGAATCCGGAATAATATGCGCCGCGGGAATGATAAGATGAATGAAATTCATCATTATCAGCCGGGGGCAGTTCCGGCAGCGGCGGTGCGCTTTTGACGGCGTTTTTAGCTGTTGCCGGAGCGACTGCTTCCCTTAATATTCTCGAGACGTATGCTGCTTCGGTTGCGGCAGGCGTTGCCTTGCGGATAATTGGAACCGGCACCGGCGGGACAACGATTACTTCTCCGCCCCATTCATCCTCATTGTAATCACGGGCATCGGCGGCTCTGCGGGTCGGATTGCCGATATCCTGAGTGTTGTTCTCCTGCGGCGGTTGCAATAAGCTTCCGAAGTCAAAGCCTTTTTCCTTAAGGATGGAAAAAAGCTTGCCTCCGATGATAAAAATGACTATCACCACAGGAATGAGTATATCCAGCAATTTTTCCATAGATCAAATTTCCTGACTGATTATTTCCCCGGTTTTAAAGGCTTCTCGTAAGGCCGTTCGTTCGGCGCGGCGATCGACTTGCGCATATCAGTATCCGACATAATGTTTTTCATCTTGTAATAATCCATGATGCCGAGTCTGCCGGAAGAGAGGGCTTCAGCAATGGCCATCGGAATTTCGGCTTCAGCATCAACCAGTTTTGCCTGCATCTGGGTGATGCTGGCTTTCATTTCCTGTTCCAGCGCCACGGCCATGGCGCGGCGCTCTTCAGCTTTGGCCTGGGCGATGTCTTTATCAGCATTCGCCTGAGCGGTCTGGAGCTGAGCGCCGATATTGATGCCCACGTCCACGTCCGCGATATCAATGGAGAGTATCTCGAACGCCGTGCCGGCGTCCAGCGATTTTGCCAGTACAGTCTTTGAAATCAAGTCCGGTTTTTCCAATACCTGCTTATGATCTGCCGCCGATCCGATCGTAGTGACAATGCCTTCGCCGACACGCGCCAGGATGGTTTCTTCGCCCGCGCCGCCGACCAGACGGTCAAGGTTGGTGCGGATGGTCACTCTGGCAATCGCAGTAAGCTGAATACCGTTTTTGGCAACCCCGGTCACCAGTGGAGTTTGAATGACTTTCGGATTGACACTCATTTTAACGGCTTCAAGCACGTTCCTTCCGGCAAGGTCAATTGCGGTGCCGCGCTGGAAAGACAGCGGGATGCCCGCCTTGTCCGCCGCCACCAGTGCGTAAATCACGCGGAAGACATCGCCGCCGGCCAGATAATGCGCTTCAAGATCGTTGGACGATATATCCAGTCCGGCTTTTTTGGACTGAATCATCGCCGACAGAATCACCTGCGGCGGAACCCGGCGCAGACGCATGCCCACGAGCGAAAAAAGACTGATTTTGACTCCGGAAAACACGGCGGCGATCCACAATGGAATTGGAATTACCACTGAAAAAATCACCATGACGGTAATTACCGCGGCAACTGTGAAAACAATCAGAAAAGGTCCCATATTTCAAATCTCCATGCTTATGTTACTTTAAATTTTTACCTGGCTGCTTCTGAATGCCTGGGCGATTGCCAGCGGCACCTGAGCTTCCACGTCGATCAATTTGGCCTGCATTTCGCATACTTTGGCTTTCATTTCCTGGTCCAGAGCCACGGCCATGGCGCGGCGTTCTTCAGCTTTGGCCTGGGCGATTTCCTTGTCGGCGTTCGCCTGGTCAGTCTGGAGTTGCGCACCGATATTCTTGCCGACATTCACGTCGGCAATGTCAATGGACAGGATTTCAAACGCGGTTCCGGCGTAAAGTCCTTTAGCCAGCACCATTTTGGAGATGCTGTCCGGATTTTCCAGCACGATTTTGTGGTTGGCTGCCGAACCGATCGTCGAAACAATGCCTTCGCCGACACGCGCCAGCACGGTTTCTTCACCGGCACCGCCAACCAGGCGGTCAATATTGGCGCGGACGGTTACCCTGGCGATGGCGGTAATCTGGATTCCGTCCTTGGCTACCGCAGTTACCATCGGAGTGTCAATCACCTTCGGGTTGACGCTCATTTTCACCGCGTCCAGCACATTTCGTCCTGCCAGGTCAATCGCAGTGGCGCGTTTTACCGAAAGATCAATTCCGGCCTTATCCGCCGCCACCAGCGCATCCACCACGCGGAGCACGTTGCCGCCGGACAAATAGTGTGTTTCCAGAATATCGGCAGTGACGTCAATCCCGGCTTTTCTAGCCTGAATCAGCGCATTGACGATAATCGCCGGCGGAACGCGGCGCAGACGCATGCCGATCAGCGTGAACATGCTGATATGCACATCCGCGAAAATTGCCGCGATCCAGTGCCGCACCGGAATGAACACCACGAACAGGTATAGCGCAAATATTGCCACTATAATTATAAAAATCCCTACTCCAGTCATAACCTCGTTCTCCTATTTTTAGTTACACTTTTTTAACTGTTATTTTAAGTCCGTCAACCTGGATAACTTCGATTGCTTCTCCCTGCTGAATGAAATCGCCATCCGCCACTACATCGTAGCGTTTGCCGTCAACCATCACTGCGCCGGCAGGCCGCAGCGTTGAATATGCGACTCCGCGTTTATGCAGCAACTCAACGTCATTATTTACATGTGATGAAAAGCCGCTTTTATTGGTATTCTGGGTAGTCAGCATGATCTTCTTGAAGATCGTTGATTTGGGTAAGATATATATTGTCAGCAGAATGATCAGCGTTGACGACACCAGCAGCGAGATGCTGATTACGGATACCGCGGATTCGATATTCTCCATGCCGAACGCCGCAAAAAATGAAATCATAATACACGATATCCCCAATATTCCGATAATACCGAAGCCGGGAATCAGAAAAACTTCAATGAGCAGCAGCAGCAAGCCGACGAAACAGATGACCATCGGCCCCCAGTCGGATGCACCGGAAGCCACATGTCCCAGGAAAAACAGCGTCAGCGCAGTCAGACCGAGTACCCCGGACACTCCGAAATGCGGATGCTGTATTTCAACATAAAGACCGATAATCCCCAGAATCAGCAGCAGGCCGGAGACCGCCGGGTGCGCCAGAAACGAAATAATTTGCTCCGTCGGGCTTTTAATGACTGTTTCAACTTTGCAGTTCGTCAGTTTGAGTTCCTTCATCAATTCCTCCTTGCTGGAACAGGTGAAATCAACTACGTTAAGTTTTTTCGCCTCGGCGGCGGAAAGGGTCAGCGGTGAATTTTTCTGATGATCGAGCCCGTCATCTTTGAGCGTCAGCCGCTGATAAGGATCAGCCATTGCCCGGACGACTTTTTCCGGACGGTCATTCTTTTGCGCCAGCACTTCAAGTATCTTGAAGAACACTGTCAGAGTTTTCTGGTCGGCAATGCGGCTGTCTTCAGTGTCTTTATCTTTGTCTTTGTCAATGCGGTTAAGTTTCTGAATCTCTTTCAGAACTTTTTCCACAACTGGAGTATATTGATCGTCAATTTTGTCTTTGTTCGTTTTTTTATCTTTAATGTCATTGTCCGGTTTCTTGTCTTTACCGTCTTTTTCGGCTTTATCCTTTTCCGCAGTTTTTTCACTGTCTCTCTTATCTTTGTCTGTTATCGGCTTGATCCCGTCCGGTCTGATCTGTATCGGCATGGCGTCACCGATCACTCCATTGGGATTGATGGCAATGCGGTCGGCCGCCAGCGCGATAATCATGCCGGCGGAAATACCCTGCGGATTAAGATACGCCACCGTCGGAACTTTCGACTTCAGCAGCATGGACACATATTCCAGCGCCACATCAACCCGTCCGCCGGGAGTATCCATTTCAAAAATCACCGCTTTGACCTTATTTTTCTCCGCCTTCCTCAGTGTTTTTTTCAAAAAAAGCATATCCTGCGATGATATTTCCTTAAAATCGCTGAATTGCGGCACAAAATATACAGTCCCCTCTGCGGGCTCATCCGTAAAAAGCGTTTTATGCGGGGCGGCGGACAGAAGCAGCGCAGTGCAGAAAACCGCCGATCCTAACGCAAAAGTTAATAAATGCTTGATTTTGTCCATCTTTAATCTTGCTCCGCTATAAAAATTATTCCGTCAACTAACAAGCGCAGAAAGTTGATTTTTAATCAGCAGCACTTCGCGTACCGTTCCGGCTTTTTCAGGATCTATCTCCTTTATCCGGACAAACTCATTAATCAAATGCTGTTCCGCTGAACGCAGCATTCCGTCGCTCATCGCCAGTTCGTAGAGGTTAGCCAGAAAACATAATTTCTGCTGTTCGTCCAGTTTAATTTTATCCAATATCCCGATGAAACTGTACCGCCGGAAATAACTTTCCGAGCGGGCCAATACTTCCTGGTTGTTCTGGCATACGCCTTCAATCAGCCGCAATTCCGGTTCCGTGACTTCATTGTCGCTTGCGGCAATATGTTTCATGCACGCCGCCAGCGCGGTCAACGGGTCAGGAAGCACGTCATTATCAACTTCTACCGGAACTGCCGGCGGAGTTTCTGCGTCCAGGCCGAACTGTTTAAGCAGATTTGAACAATTTTCCGCTTCCAGCGAGGAAAGTCTCATTTTCAGCTTGCCGTCGGCCAGATTTAATTCCAGCGTACAGCTGAATTTCTCCTGATGCAGCGAAAATTCCGGAGCATCCGTCACATAATCCACCTTGCGGTTGATAAAATCCTTTTCGCCGAAAGATTTGCCGAACAGGAAAAGCATATCCGCATACACTGCCACATAGCTTTCGCCGGGCTCGCCGCTGAAACCGCCGCTGCCGCGGACAACACAAAGCGCAGGTTCGCCGGGCTTAGCCGAAGCAAGAAAGCTTTTAATCTTTTCCGGTAGAAACGCATAATCCATTTTACTGAAACTCCATTTCTGCAATAAATATCATAATCCGCGAACCATGATTTATGCAATTGCTTCAACAATATCCTCTGAAACTTTTTTTTCAAATAACCGTACTTGTTTTTTCACATCCGCGGCATTCAGGATGATAGGTTAAAGGAGTGGAAATTGTATCTTTGTAACGCGGCCTAAAATTGCCGGTAGCCGCAGGCAGACACCAAAGGCCTCGAAGAGTGCGAATCCAAACTCGAAAGATCGCAATCTATGTTAAATTTTCAGCCGTGCAGAGTATAACAGCTGAAATCATGTATCCAAGGTGCAAAAAAAAGACTTTTTTTTACAATACAGGATGATTTTTTTCATTTTGTTCATTATAATAAACATATTGTTTGTTTTAATAAATATTGTCAGGCATTTCGGAAGGATATTTTAAGATGCATATTAATTCGAGATTCGGACACATGATGCAGGATTATTATCTTGATCAGGTCCGGAAGATATCGGTAAAACGGAAAAAAGTTCTTGCCGAAATTAAAAACCCATTGCAGGCTAAACAATACATAGATTCCGTCCGCAAAAAGATTGCCGCATCATTCGGACCATTGCCGGAACGCACTCCGCTTAATGCCAGTACAGTCGGAATTATCAGGAAAAGGGGATTTACGATTGAAAAAGTCATTTTTTACAGCCGTCCGGATTTTCCGGTAACCGGCAATTTATATCTGCCGTCCGGGATCAAAGGTAAATTTCCGGCAGTGCTTGGACTTTGCGGACATGCGCAGAGCGGCAAAGCCGAACCCGCCTACCAGAGTTTCTGCCAGGGACTTGTGCTCAAGGGTTATGCGGTTTTCATAATTGACCCGGTCAGCCAGGGCGAGCGTTATCAGTTTCTCAATACCCCGGATGCTGAAGAAATTTCCGGCAGATGCTGCTCTGAGCACAACATGATGGGTAAACAGTTGCGGCTGACAGGTGAATTCTTCGGGACCTGGCGCGCCTGGGATGGAATCCGCGGACTGGATTATCTGTTAAGCCGACCGGAAGTTGATACTTCCCGGATCGGTGTCACCGGCAATTCCGGCGGCGGCACCTTGACCGCTTATGTTAATGCGCTTGATGACCGGCCAACGATGGCAGCGCCCGGCTGCTTTATCACTACATATCTCCACAACATGGGAAACGAAATTCCTTCCGACTGTGAACAGATTCCGCCGGACATATTGAAATACGGTTTGGAGATGAGTGATTTTATTATCGCCCGCGCCCCGCGCCCGGTGATTATTCTGAGTCAGAAAAATGACTTTTTCGATCCGCGCGGAGCCATGGAAGCTTATGAAGACGCCAGGCATATTTACTCACTGCTCGGCGCAAAAAATAACGTGAGGATAGAGATCGGGCCGGACAGTCACGGCTACACTCCGGCCAACCGAGAGTCCATGTACAGGTTTTTCAATGAATTCGCTTTGGTGAAAAAGGATGACAGGGAACCTGAGATTAAAGCTTGTGAAACAGCCGACTTGCAAAGCGCCCCGGATGGCCAGACAATCAATCTGCCGGACAGCAAACTGCTGCGCAGTTTTACCACGGAGACAGCTGTGTCTCTCCGGCAGTCCCGCAAAAAAATTACGTCAAAGGATGGTTTGAAATCCGCAGTACTGAAAAAACTTGCCATCAAGATTCCGGAATCGGTGCCGGCGCATCGGATATTACGGCTGGCGGTTTACGCATCAACCCCGCCGTATATCTTTTTTAACCGCTTCGCCATTGAAACAGAGCCGGGTATCACCGCGATATTAAATCAGCGTTGCGGTAAAGATCTATATCATATTCCAGTAGCGGACAAAGCACTTCTCTATATTCCGCATCTGTCCGCCTTTGAGGAACTGAAAAACGGGTTGAATCTGGATTTTGGTACGGATTCGCTGCTGTTCGGGCTGGATGTGCGAGGGATTGGCGAAACAACTCCGCAGACCTGTAATATATGTGATGATAACTTCTTTTCACCATATAATTATGATTACTTCTACGCGGCGCATGGTATTATGCTTGGGAAACCGTACCTTGGCGGAAAAGTTCTTGATGTGCTTGCAGCGGCGAAATTATTAAAAAGCAGAGGCGTTAAACAAATTCATCTGGTTGGCAGGGGACAGGGCAGCATCGCCGCGGCATTTGCCGGTTTGCTGTCCGATGATATAAGCCGGGTAACGCTGCTCAACGCGCCGTTCGCCTATGAGGAAATGGTGCAGTCGCCGGTTACCAGATGGCCGCTTTCCTGTATGATTCCCGGAATTCTAGAGACTCTGGATCTGCCGGATGTGTATAATGCGCTGGCCGGAAAAAAACTAAAAATTACTGATCCGTGGGATGCCATGTTCAAGCCGTTGACGAAGTCTAAAATCAGCAGTCTGAATAAGAAATATTCAATAAAAGAAGCAATAGCTGGAGGCAAACAATGCTGACATTTAAAGACGGGAAGGAAATTTTTCGCAAAAGTCAATCAAAGGATAAAGTCGAAGTCCTGATAACCGGAGACTGCTGTCCGTGGGACAAGGCGATTACGCCGGTTCGTGCAGGAAAATCGTCAGAAATACTAGCCGGGGTAAAAGCCGTCCTTGATGACTGCGATCTGTCCGTGATACAGTTTGAGACCCCGTTGACAAATGATGAAACGCCGATTATTAAGAGTGGCCCCAACCTGAAATGCCCGCCGGAATGCGTGGATTTTGTCAAAGCCGGCGGCTTCGATATTGCGGCGCTGGCCAACAACCATATTGGAGATTTCGGCCCGGAGCCGGTCATGGAAACGATTAAAATCCTGGAGAAAAACGGCATCAAAACCGTCGGAGCCGGTAAAAATCTGGAAGTGGCGGGCAGGCCGTTGTTCATCAGTAGAAAGGGGATGAAAATAGCTTTCATCAATATTGCGGAAAATGAATTCGGCACGGCGGGTAAAAACAAACCGGGTGCCGCCCCGCTGGACCCGATCAACAACATCAGGCTTATAAAAGAAACCGCAGTTCAGGCGGATCATGTGATTGTGATCATGCACGGCGGCAACGAAACGAATCCGCTGCCCAGCCCCAGGGTCATCAAGACCTGTCACGCTTTCGCCGAAGCCGGCGCTCATGCGGTAATCCATATTCACGCTCATTGTCCGCAGGGGATTGAAGTCTGGGAGGGCACGCCAATTTTCTACTGTCCCGGCAATTTCTATTTCCCAACCCCGTGGCAGCAGTTTGATCCGAAGTCATTCTGGTGGAGCGGATTCATGATCAAGCTGGCTTTCGACAAGCATTCGGCATTCGGTCTGGAAATAATCCCTTACACCTTCGGCTATACCCCGGAAAAGATTGTTTTGCTGGCCGGTTCGGGAAAAGCCGCATTCTGCAAGTATATGTCCAAGATTTCGAAGATTATCCAAGATCCGGATGAGGTTCAACGCTATTTTGACGGCTGGTGCGCCTGGCATGGACGCAATGCGATATCCGGTATTCGTAAAATTTCGGCGCTGTGGCCGATTGAGCAGTGCGACCCCGGAACGCTTAAACAGTTCATGCCGCTGAGAAATTATTTTACCTGTGAGGCGCATAACGAACTAGTGACCAATTTCCTGCGCCTGGTGGTGGAAGACCGCGTCAAAGAAGCGGAAAAATACATCCCTAAAATCCAGAAACTCCAGATCGCTGATTTTTGAGATATATACTTTGCACTGTTGAAAATTTAATATAGATTGCGAAGATTTTGAGAATTGGTTTGTTGCCAGATACCGGGGTGTCAAAAGTCTCGAAGAGTGCGAATCCAAACTCGAAAGATCGCAATCCCGCAGGCGCGGGACTATCTTTTTCCGCTCCTCATTCAGGCGATGCAGGTATCGCCCATCAATAGGATCGAAAAAATCCAATCCACAATCCTTTTCGTCTATTCTTAAATTTTCAGCCGTGCAGAGTATACAGAGTCTGAAAACAGGTTAGAAAGCTTCGGTAGTATACTGGACAAGCTGCTGAGCCGCATCGCGGCAGGCCATCGTGATGCCGCGCCGGCGGTTGGTTTCCACATCGGCTTCAACCTGATAATTAGTCACGCCGGAAACAATCCGTTTGAGAACCAGCGGATCTTTGCGGCCTGGAATGATGACCGTGAATTCAACTTTTACTGTAGCACTCCATTCGGCGGCAGTATAAGTTTTATTATTGTTGTATGAAGCGGACATGACCTCTGCAGTGAGCACGGATAGTATTCTGGCATAGACAATGCAGTCCGCGGTTCCCTGTTCCTGGATTTTAAACGAGCCGTCAAACATGAATTGATCGCAAAGCATGCCGCGCAGGTCCGCGGCTGCATTATAGGCAAGAGATTCGTTGGTAACCGGCGCAATGGCAATCGTCTTTATCTGAGGATGCGCCATGCTCCCCATATGATACCCGCTACCATTGCAGCCGCCGGCGAAGAGACCGGTCAGAACAAACGCCGCACATACAAATATTGAAAAAAATCTGGACATTGAAATCACTCCTTATTTACTTCCATTTTCATCTTTTTTCCCAATCCCGAGATCCTTGATTGGAAGCAGCCATTTGCCGTCACTGTTTTCCGGAACAAACATTACCGGAGAAGCTTCCGGAGGAATAGGTATTTGCTTGAACGTCTGATTTCTGCTTTCAACTTCCGGACGGAAACCTTCAGGCACATAAGTTTTATCAATCCTGGTCAGCATCTGCTCCGATTTGTCCGCCGCCAGCGAATCGGGATATTGTTTAAGCACATCATTCAGGTAGCGTTCCGCCGGTTCAGATCTGCCGATACGCTGATAAAACTTTGCCATACCCAGCAGCCGCTGGGCATTGATGTCTTTGGACTTCAACAGGCACTTTTTGACGAAATCACATTCCGGCGCTTTAGGATATTTAGTTAGAAAAGCATTGAATACTTCAAGCGCCTCGCGATTGTATTTGCCGTCTCCATCCCCTTTCTGTGAAAGCTGGAATAACGCATTGCCCAGCTCCAGATAAGCATACTTGCATTCAACCGTATCCGGATGCTGCTTGATGATTTCACGCAGATACTCCATTGCCTTGTCGACTTTATTGGTTTCAATCAGCAACACGGCCACCCGCAGCTTGGCACGGGGGGCGTTACTGGCGAAAGGAGCATGCTTCAACGCTTTCTCATAAATTTCAACTGCCCGGTCCGGCCCGGTCAACCACGGCACCCAGCGCAAAGCCCAGAATTCCGGGTCACGATAACCGTGAAAATATTCATCGCCAATCTCGTATTCGCGTTCCACCATTTTGGGAAAGTCAATAAATGAAGGATAATAATTTAGCAACCGTTCAACACATTCAAATTCCTTATAATACATTTTAGCCTGACGGTAGCTGTTGACGGCTTCCTTAAGCGCGTCGGCTTTCAGTCCGGGGGAATCGGCCAGCAGTTCGGCGTCAAGAAATTTTTTGGCTGCCGGATAATAGCTTCTGGCAGTATATTTTTCCAGTCCTTCTTTATACGCGGTATTGGCTTCGGTGTCATTGGCCTGTACGACGGAAAAAGCGGCAGACAGCAAAAATGAAAAAGCCGCAGCGCGGCAGAGTTTGAGATTTTTCAGCACAAACAGCTTCATTCAATAAATTTCCGTGTTATAACGATATATCAATTCCGGCTTAATTTAATCGCAATCCGCGAAATTCCAAATGCCTTAACCGGATTGTCGTCATTTCCGGGTGTCATTTTTACATCAGTCTGGAATATGACGGATGAAAATGACGCAACAGAAGTTTTCCAGCCTTACATCAGTTTAAATCCAGGGAGGTCCTGAACATCGATGAAGCCGGCAACTTTTTTCCCGCAACTGCTGGTAACGACTATGGAATTTATTTTCCGGTCTTCAACGACTTTCAGCGCTTCAACCGCCAGCGCGTCGGCGCGGACGGTGACCGGATGTTTAGTCATTACAGCGGAAACCTGCTGATTCAATATGCCCATATCTTTTTCCGCATTGCGGCGGAAATCGCCATCGGTAAAAATACCCAGCAGATTATTGTCGTCGTCAACAACAATTGCCGAACCGCATCTGGCCCGGGTCATGCGGATCAGGGTTTCCTTGACTGTTGATTCCGGGGAAACCAGCGCCAGGCGTTCGCCGGTGCGCATGATATCACTGACCAGCATCGTCAAGCCGCGTCCAATCGCGCCGCCGGGATGGAGACGTCCGTAATCCTCTTTCGTGAAGCCGCGGGTATCCAGCAGCACCAGCGCCAGCGCGTCGCCCAGCGCCAGCAGCGCGGTCGTCGTCGTCGTCGGGGCCAGATTGAACGGGCAGGCTTCCTGCGGCACGGTCATTTCAACTACCAGCGAACTCAATTCGGCCAGACTCGATGAACACGAACCGGTAATGGCTATGATTTCAAGTCCGAGCCGTTTAGCCGGATTCAATACCGCCAGCAGTTCTTCGGTTTCGCCGCTGTAACTGAGCGCAATCAGAAGGTCGTTTTTCTGCATCATCCCGAGGTCGCCGTGCAGCGCTTCCACCGGATGCATGAACACCGCCGGGGAGCCGATGCTGGAGAGCGTGGCCGCGATTTTTTTGCCGATATAGCCGCTCTTGCCGATCCCGGTCAGTACCAGTTTGCCGCCGCGGTCAAGCGTTTCTGAACATTTTCCGACCAGCTGTTCAAAACTCTCGCCCAGATTATCCCTGACTGTCTTCAGCCCTTCAATCTCTATATCAAAGACCTCTCTGGCCTTCTTGATTATTTTGCTCATATTTTCGCCGCTTCCGCAGTTATTTATTGATTGCATTAATTTAAGTTTAATATAGCACCGAAACAAAGAATTCCGAATCCGTCAGATCCTGCATGACCGGATGTCGGTGACGATTATTCCTCTGGCGCCGATCTGGTGCAGTTCATCCATGATGCGATTGCTTTCCTTGCGGAGAATCATGGCTTTGACCGCCGCCCAGTCCGGATTGCTCAGCGGGGAAATCGTCGGAGACTCGATGCCGGGGGTTATTTTGCAGGCAGTCTCCAGATGTTCGCGTTCGATGTCATATTCAACCATGGCATAGGACCGCGCCACCAGGATTCCGCGGATCCGCCCCAGGATCGTTTTAACTTCCTGCTTTTCCGCAATGCCGGGGCCGCGGGCGATCATGACGGCTTCCGACTGCATTACCGGATCGCCGACAATCTTCAATCCGGCTTCCTTGATTGTATTGCCGGATTCAACCACATCGGCAATCACATCGGCCACCCCTAGTTGGACAGAAACTTCCACGGCCCCGTCCAGACGGACGATGAACGCATGAATATTTCTGCGCTTAAGGTCGGCGGCCACGATTTCCGGGTAGGAAGTGGCTATCCGCAAGCCGCCAAACTGATCCGGCAGCAAATCCGATACTTTTGGAACCGCATACTGGAACGAGGAATGCCCGAAATTCAGCGGCAGTATCTCGGTTACGTCAGCCAGGCTGTCCTGGGCCAGATCCCTGCCGGTAATCCCCATATCCAGCACGCCGTTGCCGACATATACGGCAATATCGCGGGGACGCAGAAACACAAATTCAATGCCGTTATTTTTATCGGCGACAACCAGTTCGCGGCCATAGCGAACACATTTATAACCGGCTTCCTTCAACAGTTCGACAGAACCGTCTGAAAGCGCGCCTTTGTTAGGGATGGCGATTTGCAGCATTTTTCAACTCCGCGCCGTCATCAGTTTAAACGGCGTCATTTTATTAATTACTATAAATATTTGTAAACATCTTTTAGTTCAAGTTCATTAGCCAGCATCATTACCTGCAGATGATAAAGCAACTGGGAAATCTCTTCCGCAGTCTTCTCTTTGCCTTCATATTCGGCGGCTATCCACACTTCGCCGGCTTCTTCAATGATTTTCTTGCCGATCGCGTGTTTTCCCGCCGACAAAGCTTTCACCGTTCCTGAATTCGGATCTTTCAGCGCGGCTTTCTGCTGCAGTTCGGCAAATAAACTTTCAAATGTCTTCATTTCAGAAATAGTTCCTTAACTGTTATTTCTTTATATTCAAACAGATAATATATTTTAATTCCGGGTAAAATGCAAAAAGTTATGACGGATTACAGCCATAAAAATAGTTTCTCAACATTTTGGACATATCACATATTGGACACGCATTATGCAGAACCGTCCGAAACGGGCAGTACAACCAAACTGCATTTTACACATTTGGGACAGCCACCCCCGATACTGTTTTGCCCTTGCAAAACAGCAGAACCGACCGGACGCCGGTCCGTTACAGATCCAGTTCGAACAATTCGGCGGCAAGGTATTCCGGGCAATCCCGCTAACGTTCTCCGACCGGGTATGGAGTACGCTTGCCACCTCTATTGTCCTCCGGGCAGGAGAAGCTTTCCGTTTCTTCAAACGGCGCAAAACAGCCGGGCAGGCAAATCGGCAAGTTGAAATTCAAATGCGATAAAAAAGACTTTTTTATTTTATGGATTTACCATATAAACGCATTAATGCGGAATCGTTGACGGTTCCGATTTGAGTATAGAGATTTCGATATCAGCAAGCTGTCCAAGCCTGACTGCGGTGTCCTGAAGCGGCTTGAGAGATACGTCTTCACTGGAATGGCGTTCGTAATATCCGAACGGATTGTCCAGATCCCGGATCAGCAGCAGGAGGAAAATCATCAGATAAGAGATAACGGTTACGAAGAATAACGACTCGTAAAAAGGCTCAATCTTTGCAAGTACGAGACCTATGCAAAGAAATAAAGTAATGAGATCGGCAAGTAGATAGCCAGAGGAAACAAAAGATGTCTCCCGGATCGTGTGAATACGTATGAGGGAACGCCGGAGATTGCTCTGCTCCTGCTTTAATCTGGCTACCAGTGTCGCTTGAGTCCACTGTTCCAGTGCAGCGAATTGAGGCGTTAGATTATTCACTTGCTCCATCAATTCCGCCGTGCGATGTTTTTTATGAAACCAGTTTAGAATATTCCGGCTCAATTGTGATAGCAGAATTAAACAGGAGCTTACTTGGGCTTCGGACTTTGCGAATCTGATACCGGATACTTCTTGTGCCATATTCTCCAGACATGCGCTCAGCTCGCCAGGGAGACGTTCGCTTTCCTTGAAATCCGACAAGACTCCGCTCAGAAGAAAACCCATCAGAAAGACATTCGCAGCCACAATTCCAGAAAAAAGCGGGTTTATGGAGAGAATTTCCCATCCGAGAAAATGAATGAGGAGTTTCATACCTATTACCATAGCAACAATTGTACTTACTCGCAGCAGAAGACGATGTCGGTTATGTATGGTCATTTTTGCCTTTCTTGAAAGATTGGGGTTCCGCTTGAATTTTTATTTCCAGTAAGTATCCGGAAGCATAATTATGCCTGCAGATTGCCACTCGGTATTATGTACAATTTCCCAGGCTATCTGGGCTGTTCGTTCTGGAGCAGTTCCGCGGAGAAGAATACCGGATCGGAGGCCCGGCCGGAGAAGGTGTTCTGCTCGGGCTGCGGGGCTTGCGGGGTGATCAGTTCAAAACCGGCGCCTTTACAGGATTTGACCAGATTGACCAGTTGTCCTTTCGTGATTAAGCTCTGGACTTTGAAAGAGTTGCCGCTGACGGCGGTACTGATGTCTTTCTGCGGCACGCCGTAGCGTTCAAGCAGCGTTTTGAATGTTGATGCCGAGTCTTTAAGATCCGGAACGACCCATACCTGATGCACACTGCCGTTGATCTGCACCGGTTTGCCGGATTTTCCGTCCACAGAGCTGTCCAGTTTGAACACCGGATTGAAAGAATTACCGTAATCGACATTGACCAGGTTTTGCAGCGGCACCGCATTTTGGGCAATCGCGCCGCTCAATACTCCGCTGTCCGAACCGGTGTAGTACGGATACAACTCCTGCTTGTCCTGTTTCGCTGCTGCTGCGGCAAGATTTGGCTGTGAAGTTGGAACAGCAACTTTTTGCGGCGCTGTATTCAGCATGCTGCTTGCCGCAAAGTATAGCGCAACCCCGGCGATTAACGCCGTCGCGGCGATGCGCAGTATATATCTTGTAAACGGGATACTGCTGCGCACCGGTTCCTGGAGTTTCCGGTGAACCCCGGCAGTAATGGAACTGACCAGCGCTGCGGTGTTTTTAGCATGCCGCATGGATTTCAGCGCTCTGGCGATTGCCGCATAGGAGTTGAGCACCTTATTGCATTCCGGACAGGATTTAATATGACGCGCCTCCGGCGAACCGGCTTCTAGCGCACCGTCAAAATAGGCGCTGATGACTTCCGGAAGCGGGCATTTTCCATTTTTTGTATTATTACCGGCCATAATTATAAATCCTTTCAATGCAGGAAGTCAGGAGACAGGAGTCAGGAGTCAGAATGGAAAGCATAAAATCGGGAGTCAAGACGGGACTGTTATGTCCATCTGAATTCCAGCTTCTGAATTTTTGCTTTAATGCTTTTGCCGTCGTTTTCATTTTTTCTGCTTCCTGTTTCCAGTTTCCCGTCTTTATATTATTAAATTTCGCTCCGCTGGAGCTGTATTCATTCTGTCTTCTGTCTTATTCACTTTTGAAACTCTTTTAACCACAGAGGCATCCCGCAGCAGCGGGACTAACCCGAGAGTTAGCAAGACACAGAGAAATCCTTTTTTACATTTTTACTTTTGTCTTTTATCTTTCGTTTCTTATTTGATAAAACTGCGGGTACCGCAGTCAAACGCTGACTCCTGACTTCTGACTTCTGTCTTATTCTGACTCCTGACTCCTGACTCCTGACTCCTGACTCCTCTCTTTCAACAGACTCCGAATTTGTTCATGATCTCCCGGAGAATTTCCCGTCCGCGGGCGATTCTGGATTTTACCGTACCAACCTTGCATTGCAGAATTTCTGCTATTTTTTCATAAGGCATATCATGGACATGCCTTAAAATCATAGTTTCGCGGAGGGTTTCCGGCAGATGCGCCATCCCTTCCGCAAGACATTTTTCCACTTCCGAACCTTCTAGCTGCCGGTCCGGTATTCTGGAACAATCCGGCAGCGGCATGTCTTCTTCGCTTTTGTCTTTTTCCGGATCATTGCCGGTGTCATGGATGCTGATATTCAAACCGGCGCCGCGGCGGCGGTTCCAATGGTATTTGTTCCTGGCCAGATTGCTGACAATCCGGTGCAGCCAGGTATCCAGATTGGAATCACCTCTGAAGTTGTTCAGGCCGCGGTAGGCACGGACGAACGTGTCTTGAACAACCTCTTCGGCATCGTGATGATTTGAAATCAGCGCATATGCCGTCGCGTAAAGTTTCGAGGCATGGCGCATAATCAGCAAATCAAACACGGACATGTTGCCGTTTTTGAACTCAGCGATCAGTTCTCCGTCAGTTTTTGTTTCCAGATTCACACATACCTGCGTCACATTAGACATTAGATGTTAAAAAAAGTTCATAAATTTACATTTTTTTTATGCTTTTTTCAAAAAGACTTTGCCGGAAGATGCTATTTTATTTGAAAATTCTTTTTTATGGACAACGTTGAAAAATAATTATATCAGGCTGTAGTAATGTCATTTCTGATTAAAAATGCGTTTATAATTGACGGCACGGGGACGCCGGGCAGTATCGGAGATGTGCTGGTTGAAGGCGAACGGATAAAAGCTGCCGGATCGCATCTGCATGCGGATAAGACTGCGGAAGTTGTTGACGGTAAAGATTTAATGCTTTGTCCAGGTTTTATTGACGCTCACTCCCATTCCGATATTTCCATTCTGGCCGCGCCGGAGGCTTATGGCAAGATTTCGCAGGGCGTGACGACTGAAATCGTCGGCAACTGCGGACTTTCGGCATTTCCGGTCAGCCGGAACAACCGGGAGCATTTGCAGGAGTTATACCGCAATTACGACGTGGAAATATCCTGGAGCTCTTTGAATGAATATGGCGCGGAAATCCACCGGTGCAACCCGGCTGTAAATATACTGGCGCTGTGCGGACATAATACGCTGCGCGCTGCCGTCACCGGATATGAACAAAGAGAATTGTCCGGACGGCAGCAGGCGGCGATACTGGCGCTTTTAGACGATTCGCTCAGAGATGGGGCGGCCGGACTTTCCTCCGGACTGCTCTATGTGCCGGGCAAATTTTCGAATACTGAAGAACTGCAGCGGATGCTGGGGGTGCTGGCCGGTTTTGAGCGGCCTTATACGACGCACCTGCGGAGCGAAGGCAATCTGCTGATTGAGGCCATTGAGGAGGCGGTGTCGGCATGCGCCGGCTCCGGACAGCGGCAGCTGCACATCAGCCATTTGAAGACTGCCGGCGAGAAGAACTGGGGAAAACTTGATGCGGCGCTGGCTGTAATCAGGCGGGCTGCTGCTGCCGGCAGCAGCGTTACCGCCGACTGTTATCCTTATATTGAAGCCATGACCCAGCTCAGCATGATCCTGCCTGACCCCTACGACAATATGGACGATGTCGCGTTTCAGAAATTTATTGCCGATGAACAGAACTTCATGACAGTATGCAATCGGCTGGCGGAGTATCCGCCGCGCCGCTGGCAAACCGTCAGACTGGTAAATACTGTCGCTGACGGCATGAACGCTTTCGCCGGAAAGACTTTTGAACAGATCGCAGCAGCCATGCAAAACAGGCCGGAGATAATTTGTGCGGAGATACTGAAAGCCGATGCCGCCGGTGCCATGGCGGCATTTCAGGGCATGTCTCCGGAAAACGTGAAGCGCATCGCATCGCTGCCTTTTACCGCCTGCGGAACGGATGAAAGCGCCAGGCCGGAAGATTATTCACTCGGACGGAGCCACCCCCGCGGATTCGGCTCTTTTCCGGTCTTTTTCGCTCTGCTGAAAGATGTTCTGCCACTGGAGGAAATCATAAGAAAATGCACTTCACTGCCTGCCGCCGTATTCGGCCTGAAGGAGCGTGGCAGAATTGTTTCCGGAGCTTATGCCGACCTTGTCCTCTTTGACATAAGGCGTTTCAGTTCACCGGCAGATTTCGCCAGCCCTCACAAGCCGGCGCAAGGAATTCGCACGGTATGGGTCAACGGGCGCATGGGCTATTCCGCAAATAAGAGTGCCTGCGGTCGTTCCGGCAAATTTATCACTCTGGATTGATCCTAATCTTATCAATTTAAATTGATAATTAAAAAGTTTTTATTTTACTGCTTAATATCTTTATTATCAATGGCTTAATTGACTTACTTGCTGTTCATTGTCAAATTTTATTTACAATAGCCAGAATTGATTAGCGTAGATTGCTTTTAATGCAAACGCTTTGCTTAAAGCAACTTATAAATATATAAAAAAGTTGGCACGGAACTTTCTAAGTAAAACATCCACATTTGATATATAATATCGGATTGCGGGACGACATACGATAGCTGTGCGACATAAAGTGCCGGATACACAATAGACTTCTTGATCATAGGGCGCCTGCGGGCGATAGAGTAAGAGGGGTTGAGTGGGGAGTATTTGAAGGGGAGAACCTTTGGGCTGGAATCAACTGCCGGAGTGATCCATTCTACGGCAGTTGATTTCAGCCTTTCCCGCGGTCTCCGGTTAGAAAGGAGGCATAGGATTATGAAACCAGTCAAATCTATCCGTGAATGCCGAATCATCAAAAACGGTGTCTTGATTTTCGAAGGCTCCGATGAAAAATGCCTGACAGTTCTCAGGCGGTTGAAATATCCCGGCAAGTACAATCATGCTTTAAGAAATTCATCGTTGCGAAATACTGTGCCCGGTATTAACAACCCCATTTTTCAGCAATGAACAAAATACACATTTTCATTTATCTGGATTCCGCCGGCTGGGAGATTTTGCGGAGGAACACCTTTCTCCCGGACATTCTGCATTACCGTTATCCGGTGTGCTCGCAACTGGGGGATTCTGTTACTTCTTTGACCACCGCCTTGACCGGGCAGCCGCCCAATGTGCATAGACATTTCGGCAATTACTATTATTCCCCGCGGCATTCCCTGCGTGAAATGCTGGAGATGCTGCTGCATTATCTGCCCTGCGAGGAAGGGCGCAAGGCAAAGACAGAGCTGATGTCCGGGTTATTCCGTAAATTCAGGGGGTATTCCTGGTGTTTTGACCATTTATCCCTCCCGCCGGGCAGATTGCGCTTTTTCGATTATGCCGGAAGACGGGATATTTTTGCCAGAGGCGGAACCGCGCCGTCAAAGAGTATTTTTGATCATCTGCATGAAAATAATATTCCGCATATGATTTCCGACTGGCGGAAAAGCGAAGAACAGAATCTCAAGGATATGCTGGAAACGATCAGGCGCAAACAATCTCAATTCTGTCTGCTGTTCATGTCCGGGCTGGATAAAATTCTCCACCACGCGCCGGCCGATGAGCAGAAAAGAGCTGACAGTTTGAAACATTATGAAAAGCAGATTGAAAACATCATCTCTGAAGCGGCCGTGCACTACGATAAATATTCCGTCTCGGTAATGTCCGGACACGGCATGACCGTACGGCAGTCAGTTATAAATGTAAAAAATATAATCAGCAGGCTGGACCTGAGTTTCGGCAAGGATTATATCGCGTTTTACGACCCCACCATGGTCAGATTCTGGTATCTTGACCATGAGGCTAAAACTATCATAGTCGAGCGTCTGCGCAATATTCCGCATACCCGTATATTGAGCGGAGAGGAAATGCACAAATACAACATAAATTTTGCCGACAATATGTACGGCGAAACGGTGCTGCTCCTGGATCCAGGTTATCAGGTTGAACCCAATGACCACATCCGCCAATCTTATCCGGGGATGCATGGTTATGCTCCGGAACATGAAGATTCCTATGGGGCTTTTATGTCCAGTCACCAGCCTTCCCCCCCGCCGTCATGGGTGGGTGATCTATACCACATAATGCTTGCCGCGGTCAATGACTGCATTCCCGAATATTTTCACAAGACAGCATAAATTAAAGTTCTAAAGTGCTAAAGTGCTAAAGTTCTAAAGTTCTAAAGTGCTGAAGTTCTAAAGTGCTGAAGTGCTGAAGTGCTGAAGTATTCATTTCCAAATTCCTTATTGTCTGTGCTTGAAGAACAGTGTTTTGAGCATGAAATTCACAATTGTTAAGACGCTGATTGTCAGTTTATTATGATGAGTTTTCTTCAGGTTGGGTTAGGAATGTTGGTTTATTATTAGCAATACGTTAGGGCTATTGCAGATGTTGTCATTATGCTGTAAACTAATAAACATAAACAGGGAATAATAAACAAAAAATCATAAACAAAGAAAGGAAGGAGAAACAAAAAAATGATGATGGCGGATCGAAAACAGGAAATGGAAACAAGAAAAATGATAGTAAAACTCAAACCGGAGTCAGAAGGAGAAAGAGAAATGAAAATGTTAATGGAAACAAAAAAAGGAATGGAGAAGAAAATGATGAATCGAAAGGGTAATTTTACACTCATTGAATTGCTGGTGGTCATAGCTATCATCGCAATTCTGGCCGGCATGTTACTGCCCGCGCTGAACACTGCTCGTGAAAAAGGCCGCGCAGCACTTTGTCTCAGCAATGGAAAACAGCTTGGCACCGGATTTATGATGTACAAGGACGATTACAAGGGCGTTTATCCATCGGCCTACTGGTATGTAAACGGCACCAGCAGTGCCAACGGCTATTATCACTGGAGCGCAATGATCCGCACATACGTAAAAGCCAATAAAACATATGAATGTCCCTCAATGGCGAATCCTTGGGCACCGAGCTGTTTCGGCAGCAATCTTAACGGTTTTGGAGAAGCGGTACAGGCTCCGCCGGATCAGGTTACACAGAGTGGTGCGCAAGATTTGCAGGTACCCCGGATCAGTTATACCACCAACGAGCTGATTACTCCGCGTAAGAGAGCGGTCTCCCAGACAGCTCTGAGGCTTGTAAAGGATACTGATCTCAAGAAGCCGTCTTCAGAAATCCTTATGGCGGAATATACTGATAAAAAGGATAGGCTTAATGGTACTTCTGCGGCTGGTGGTGCAGCCGTAAAATCCCATCGCCCGGCCAGCGGCGTTGCTACAGACGCTGCCGGTTCCACTGGTTACGACCAGGAAGGATCTCCGACTGCTGCTGTATATGCGGTTCCGGTCTCTGCTGCAAAAGCCGCCGCCCTGGCTCCGAGCGCAACCTCTCCGCACCTCAATTATGTGCAGTGGGATAGACATAGCGGCCGCGGCAACTACACGATGGCTGACGGACACTCTGAAGCAAAAACGGTTGAAGAAACGCTTGATCCTGATAACTTCCTCTGGGGAAAGAGAAATTATACAGTTGACGGCAGACCGGCCGTACTGGATGCATCCGGCAAGCCGGTCCTCTAATCGATAAGTAAACGCACCCTCTGCGGACTGTGCCAGATTCTGGTACAGTCCGTTTTTTTTTGCCTGGCAATCTGTCGGGCTGATGACTTAGTAACGGGAAGATCCGAGTGTAATGCCGGATTTTATGACGATACTCTATAAGGTTGAAAATTTAACTCGTCTATGCAATATTTTTAGCTTTACAGAGTACTAGAGCATCACTGCGGCAAGAACACTGGTGTCGGCGTCAATTTTGTCATTTAACCTCGGGATGACTTTGCCGATTATCTGGCGTTGCGGCACCGGTCCGAATTCCCGGCTGTCAATTGAAATCATCCCGCCGTCGCCGAGCAGGTAAACTGAATCAGAATCGACTTCAATTCTCATAATTCGCAAGGCCGTGGGGCGTTCAATAAATGACGTGATGGCTTTTTCAATCATGTGTGGACGGACAATCATATCGCCGGCTGAATCACTGTCGCAATGCAGCTGGATTACCTGTTCGCCCGGCAGCGCATAAACCCTTTTAACGATAGTTTTGCCATTAACGCGGCAGGAGACTATATCTCCATGCTGAATCGGATGATGTTTGTAATAATTGCGGTCTATCAGAATCAATTGTCCGTCTTTCAGCGATGGATCCATGGATTGCCCGGTAACTATTCCCAAACGGTATGGCTGCAGATACACAGCAAACGCCAGCAGCAGCAATAAAAATATTCCTGCCCGGCTTTTTGTCAGTATTTTTTTCTTAATCAAGACAACCACCTGTATTAGCAATTGCTTTATCTAATATAGATTTTAAGCCTGCATTGAACACAAAGCAAACAATCATAACATGATTTGAACAAATCTAATCAAATTCTAACATGCGGCGCGGCAAAGGTTTTATCGTCGTGGCGTAAGCGATACTCAGTTAAAAATCCAGCAGAGGCATTACTGCATCGTAAAAACAAGCTTGGACGCCCGCTTTTCAACCAGCATCTTAAACCCGGACTCAAACTCATCAAACGGCATGGCGTGAGAATAGAAGTTCTTAATCGGGATGGCCTGAATACGGACTAAATCAAGTAAATATTGATGCGCTGATGTTTCGTCAGGTCCGCCCTGGATATATTTCCATCTGCCGTTTCCTTTAATTTTATCTATTGACAGCGGCACTGTTCCCGTTCTTCCCGCATAGGAACAGATTGCGCCATATTTTGCAAGCATCATGCCTGACTCAATAATCAAGTTGTTATCGCCAATCGCGTCAAGAATGAAATCAGCGCCTGATTGTTCAGTATATTTCATAACTTTTTCAATCATGTTTTCTGTTTGCATATTAACGACGAAATCAGCGCCTGTTTTTCTGCAGTCTTCCAGTGGCTGGTCCCGCCTTCCAATCGCAATGACAGGATATGCCCCGGACAGTTTGGCAAAATAACACATGGACATGCTTACAGCCCCGGCGCCTAAAACAACAACTTTTGAGCCAAATTTTATGTTGAGATCGCGGACTGAACTGGCTATCTCTTTTAAAGTCACCAGCATCGTGGCATCCGCCGCTTCTATTTTTATTTCTTGAGGAATCATCTGCTGGTAGACACAATATGGACTTATTGCCGCGGCTGGTGTATCTTTCAGCATAGCTTTAGTATCTGTGACCAGACCATATTCCGCGAATCCGCCCATCCAGGATGCATATCCATCTAATAAAGTTCCGGGATAGGCAGCGAAAGGTCTTAAAAACCTGTCCCCCGGTTTGATGTTCCTGACACTGTTCCCGCACTGAATTACAGTTCCGAAGCTTTCATGACCCAAAATTGCCGGATATTGGTTTGCCCATGCCATCTGACCATTTACAAGTTTTTTATCAGTACCGGTGCAGGTAGCGCAGGCCTCAATTTTACACAGACATTGGTAGGAATCAGGTTGCGGATCTGAAATTTCCATCAGTTTCACGTTCCCTTTGCCATCGGTAATCACAGCTTTCATAGTTTCCTCTCTCGTTAATGCTGTAAAATTCAAAAAAACAGATTGTCATCGCACTTTTTCATTAATTATTATCTAGAAACAACCAACCGAAATCTGCCGGATTATCGTTCGGCAGCAGGTTTCGGAGTATAATAGGAGGGTTGCAGTCGCCCCAGCTTAATGCGGCAAACCCTTTACCGTCCCGGTTCGGGATTATCCGTTTTACATTTATCCTGATTGGCTTGGATGGTTGCTGTTTCATATTCAGAAATGCCCACGGAATGCAGAACAGCGCCTGCCAACGATTCCCGGTGACACAGACATCAGCGTTCCACAAATATTCCCTGCTAGTTTCTATCATAACATGATAGATATCTCCGCCGGCATTCACGACAAATTTACGGGATGGCCAGAGCTGTCGTTTCTCAATCATCAACTCGACGCAATCGGCTTGTCTATATTCCGGCAACTCCCAATCCTTTTTCACTGAATCCATATCGGGTTCATCGCAATACACTATGACATATAACGCTTCACTTGTATGGCAACTCTGCCAACTGGTTTTCCTGTCGTTGAACAGTCCATTTTTTGCCGTTTCCTGGAAAGATTCCTGCTCACATATTTGAAGCGGAAGATTCTTCCACAAAGGATCATCGATGGTCATTTGTTTGCTGACCAGAATACATTGTGCTGAGTATTTACCGGGATTTTGTCCGATATATTCGGGGAAAGGCTCTTCACCCATTGCGATTTTCGCTTCGGCGGCGGGGAACTCCTCTACCATCAACCGTTTCAAAAGCTCCAATCGCCAGTTCAATTTTTCCGGGAAATAGATATGACATTCCGAGTCTGCCTGGAATCCGAGACGACTGTCACGACTGGCCAGATTATATAATTCGCTGGTATTAGCCATTTCCTTGATGACAATCGTTCTGAGTTTTTCAAGCAATTCCTTTTTACGTTTGAAATACGGCGTCCAGGCCAATTGATCCCGAAGATAATAAAACTGGAGAATGTTGTAACATGACCTGATTTGAATGCCAACTGCGGTCGCCACTCCGATATCTTTTCGTCTTTCTTCGTCGTTACGGTATTTATCGGCAATGCCGTCAAGCAGTCTAAGCCCCTCACTCCAATAATCGGTCATTTTTCCGCAAAGCTCAATAGCTTCTTCAAGCGTGAAGTCATCAAGCAAGCACTCGCCGATCCGATCTCCGCAAGGTGGACGGTTGGCGCGAAAAGGCGGGAATAAAACCTTATTAACGGGATACAGATATAATGGCCAGACAACCCCGGCGTTTATCGGCGAATAGTATGAAAAAATTCTAGAGTAAGGGTAATTCTCATAAGATTTCTGGAATTTCATCCAGGCATCCGCCACAATTTCCGCGTCATTCCCCCAGTCGATTGCCGCCAGTTCACGCAGAAATTCACCTTCTGTCCGGGGAAACGGTCCGAAAGACAGCATCCCGGCGGCGCGAGTCATCACCGAAGGGCAACTTCCGATTAGCCAGCTTTGCATCACGGTATCAATTTTTAGTTCATGCATCGCCTTGTATTTTTTATAGAGAATCCCTGGAACTGGGACAAACGGCACGGTTCCAAGTTCATAAGAGCAGCCGGCTTGAATTTTCGCGCCAAACCTGATTCCATTTTTTGACGCGGCGGCGGCACAATCCATGAACAATTTACTAGGGCCGGGATATGCCAGCCAGTAATCGTCAAGAGTCCGTTCCCTGCCAAGCTGAACTGTATGTCCCCGTGACTCAAAATTATGGATTAGAATAACATCTTTCGGTATGCAGTCAACTGCGTCAACTGTTGGTTCTTCTCCCCACACAATATACTGCCCGTATGGCCACGCAATCAGTTCTGCATCCGGATTGGCCAGTTTCATCCCCCGATTCATGATTGTCAATAACTCTGCTATTACTTTTTTTGGGTTGCGTTTGCTGCAATGCGGACAGTTGATTTTAACTTCCCCGGTAATATAGCCGCTGCAACAATTTGTGGGACGTTCTCCGACACATAAATTGATCAGGCCACCCAAGCCAGGCACTTGAGAAAACAAATAACAACACGCTTCTTCAAGATAAGCCTGTCCAGCCTTCGTGCTGGTACAGAAATAACGCGAAGAACCATTTTTATTTCCACAAACTTCAGGATGTTTTGTGGCGATTTCTATTGGAATTCTCTCTCCGAATCCGCATGGTTCCATGCAAAATATAAATATTTTAATTCCATATTTGGCACACTTTGCCACAACTTTACTCAATTTTTCGAGTCTTCTCTCTGAATCGTCGCCATATTCTGGAATTACAGTACTTTTACACAGTTCGTTAAAATAACCGGTAATCCACAAGCCATTAACGCCTTCGCGGGCCAGGCGGCTCAGATACGCATCGGGATAATATTCAACGTTATCCAGCAACTCATCCCGATACTCAGGATCATTCAAGAGGATTTTCTCCCGTTCCGGATGTGCCATCAATTCTTTAATTCCCATCGGGGGACGTTTCTTGGGACCGTAATAACAACGGGAAATTCGCCGCTTTATCAACGGGTCCCGCCGATAAATTTTTTCATACAGAAACGGACCGCCTGTTCGTAAAATCTCATCCATCAGAAAATAAACAGCTCTCCTGATTCCCTCAAGATCAGCCGCACGAAGCACTCCGTCAGCTTTGCGTATATCAATATAGAAAGATTCTCCAGCTAAGGACGGATCAATTTTAACATCAATGACATAGCCGCAATCTACTGGAATCCGCAATTCGTTCAGGAAACGCGAAAAATCATCATAGGCGGTATCAAGCGCACCGCCAGAGTTTTCTGGTGGTTTAACCAGCATCACGCCATGATTCAAGTCAATCGCGGCTGCCGGGCATTTCAAAGGAGGCCGACGCCAGCAGGTGCGCGGATATTCTTTAAATTCTTCAACAAATTTCCACTCTGACATATGTGGTGGATAAGGCATTTGAATCAAGTTGTCCATAAAAATACCTTCATTATATTAAGGAAAATAACGGTTTCATTTTTAGTTTAAGATGTTGACGATATGTTAAACTTCTCTTCAATAAATAACCATAAACCACCATTAATCGATGAAATAACTGGAATTACCTCAACAAGATCAGCGTTAGCCTCCAATTAGACATTTATTCAGATATCATCAACTTGAACTGGCAGATTCGTGATGACAGAAGCATCATTAAGGTGAAGCTGCGGCACAGACTTCTATCAGATTTATTGCGCACCTTTTCAGCTATGATAACCTTTATTATTTCTTGAATACTTTGCCCGATAATTTGGCTTTGGGGGCCCATTGGGCGTTTATGCCACCGATAAACGGATATTTTTCATCCATCCGCTCAAGCAGTTGCATGACCAGTCCGTACTCTGAAATATTCTTCCCCGGGAAAAAGCCTATCAGCAGCTGTCGGTCATTTTTTATACAAAGAATTGCATCCTGATAATTTGCATCCGGCATTAAGATTTTTTGGGCCTTTTCTCCAAGAATAAAAACCAATTTGATATTCTTGAGTTCTTTACTGTCCGGAACCAGAACCGGTAATTGTATTTTTTTGTTCCAGTACGGAGTCATATCCGCAAGCCGCGGCAATGGTCGCGCTATGCGTGAAATATAGTAGTCATAATATATTTCAAGATGCTTAACCGTGTCAGGATTTTTTTCACGATACTCCGGGTCCACTGCGATCGCCGCATCGATTTTCTTGTTGTCGCCAAACACGATATCAGCTACGAATCCGTCATTAGGAATGAACTTAAAGCACTGTGCTTTTTCAAAAATAACTTCATTTTCTGTGCTACTTTTCCGCGGCCACCCGTCTTTGATTATTTCAGTGCCGGCGACCGGTTGATGCATAAACCGAAACCTGGCGGTTTGCGGCCTGCCCGGAATTTCAACACTGCATGAGGCTTCAATCATGTTGTTCTTTCCTGCCGGATTCAAAACCGCTATTTTGCCAAGGATAAGGGGCTCCCGGTTTTTAAGTTCAAAATTGATGACGGTTTCATTCGTATTGACTTCATTAATAATCGGCTTGCCGTTAATATCGGCATAAATCGCGCCGGACGCTCCGAACTTGCCGGTATGGATTATGGCTTTGCCGCTCATTCCTTTGATATCAGGAGCCGATAATACAATATAGCTTTCGTCAGCATTGCCGTATCTTGATATCCATATATCTTCATTCAGCGCGAACGGGTCTGCCGGATCCTTGCGCCCGTCAATAGATACATTCCCGGCAGCTCTCCAACCGGCTTTAAGCATGGTTTTAAGAACCGGATTCAGCGCTTTGATATCCGCAAATCCTGTAAGATAAAATACGGCGGGAATTATCCCGAATCTCAGACTTGACAACAAGGTATAATCAATAATTCCAGTGATTCCTTCGCGCGTTTCAGCAACAGTCAAATCATTCCACTTCAAGAGCGTGTCGGCGGCACGGAATCCTTTCCAGAAATAATACGGCTTCTGCCCGGCGATCAGCCGGCGCGGCGCAAGCAAGTCGGCACGATCAAAAGGAGACATTTCATGAATTCCGCCATCAGCGTGAAACATTGGCAGCCAGGTATAGAATTCATTAATCACGGATGCCGGTTTTCTGCCATCAGCTTTTGCCGGCAGATTACGGGTAAAATCCAGGTTATAAGCCAGCGCGGTCCCTTCTGTGGCATATATTCTGCCATGATCGTCAAACGCTTTGCCGGTTTCGTTTTTAAGCAGCGGCCCGTAATATTTGGTATGCCCAAGTGCGCAATCCAGAGCAAAGCCTGCAATTGGAAAATCACGCCACAGCATCGCTAATTGTTCCCGCATATCATTGCCCAGCTTTGAGTGAAGAGGCCATGCGTATTGCGCATTGCCCTCATCTGCCCAGCCGAATACCGGCCCTGGTGCTTTGCCTTCACTGTTCTGCCAGATTGCATCAGCATACGGCCCTTTCAACAGTTCTGAACTGCAATACTGCTGGAGATAGTAGTAAAACATTGCGGCATTTTTATTGCCGGCGTCGATTCTGGTTTTGTTGTAATCTCTCCAGTCCTTAATTGTTCCGGGACGGTCGCATTTGCCACGCAGAGAACCGGCTTCTGATTTGTATCCTTTCGCATCTTCCCATAATTCCTGTTTCGGATAAAAATTTCCAGCTTTTTGATAACAGTTGTAATACCATTCCCAGTCAAATCCGTATCTTCTGGCTTCTTCCATCTGATATTCCCGATTGTTTTCAGAGGAAAAGAAATATCCACCGACTCCGTAGATGCGTTGATCTGCCCCTGCTGCTGGTCGGAACCATTCCGGGTAACTCAGATATACCTGTTCAACCAATTCGGTATAATCAGAAGCACCATTACATTTATAATCGATGAAATATATTTCGTCTTTCTGTCCCTGATCCAAAGCCATGTATGAGTCAAAATTCAACGTTACTTTTCCGGCATTGACCTGGCAACTGCGCTCGAATCTGCTTGAAATCGTCATTGGCGCATAACCGGCGCCGGAGATTACGCCTTCATTTACATAAGCCACCGCGGGGAAAATATATCTTTCGGTTTTGGGACTTACAGTTTTTACGACTCCTGTTTTTATTTGAAACCCGTCCCAGAACACGCCGCCTGCATCACCGCAGGGCATGGATAACCGGAAGCATAACCTGGCGGGTTTTGAATCCTTGTTTTCGACAACTACACGCCATTCGTTGATTTGCTTTACTTGTGTTTTCGTTAACGATATACTTACATTGTTTCTGTGGATGTTTCCTGCTTTCGTCAGATTGTATTCGACAGGCCATGGGACGAGCTCGTCCTTCTGCCATTCAAGCACTGATAATGTCGGCGATGCCGCGATTGCCATGGATAGTGCTGTAATATATAAAAAAGTTCCTGCAAATTTTTTCATTTTTCTTTACTTCCCATTTTTTTAATTTCCCACATTTCGATGCTCTTGATCATTATTTTCGCATTAGTAAAATAGATTCCGACAGCAACTCGCAAAATAGATGGTTGAATATTGCCTTTATCGTCAGAGTTCTGAAAATCGAATATCTCATCACGCCATGAAGCATCCTCGCTGCCATTCATCAGCTCTTTGCGGACAAAATGAGGAACAAGCGGGTTGCCGACAAATGAACTGAGATATTTTCTATGGTCAAAAAGCAGCGGTTTATTGTCGCCGTCATAACCGTAAAGCCAGATCAGCCCTCGTCCCATCGAATGGTTCAAACAAACTTTCAGCCGGTACCAGACTCCTTTTTTTACTTTTACTTTCTGCATTATGTATCCGGAATAATCAGCGCCGAGTGATTCTAAATAAATATAGTTGCCATTGTTTGCGTCATGGATCCATTTTACATTGAATACATCCGGCGAAGTCAGCATCATGCTCCAGTCGTCAGGAAAGTCATTGCCTTTTGAAAAGTCCGGGTTCTTTATGAGATTTTCTGAAACAAGTGTTACCTTGTCCTGCGGCTCGGCGCTGGTAAAGCCGCACAATGTCAACAAGCCAACCGCTAATATTACTGTTTTCATGTTAAATTATTTCCTTTATTTTAGTTTCAATACCAAGTATCCTTGCGTTCCGTCAACCGAAACCGCAATCCCCTCTTTAGTCACCTGATCTTTCGTCAACAGTGTCACTGAAGGAGATTGTTCAGCTACTGAAATCGTTTTGCCAATCAAATAATCAGGCATTTTTATTATATCTCTTACTACAGGCTGATGGTAGTCAGCATATAACCAGACGGTATCGCCCCTCCGGTGCCAGTAGACGCAAGTCGGCTTCTGGAAGGCTTCGGGATTGAAATACTGACGGTATCCCCGGCTGTGCAGGTCAACTCCGGCTTTGAGCACTCCAGCTTTAGCGTCAAGCACTTTCGGATAAGTCTTGAATGTTTTTTGAATAAACAACATTTCATCAACATTTTTTAACCTGTCCTCAGCCCGTCCCAGTCCTGTGTCATTAGCTATGCCAATCGCAAAACCAGCTTTTCTTGCTTTCTTTCCATTTTCGCTTTTTCCCAGAAACTGAATAAAGCGGTCAGGAGGATCCGCCGGATCAATATTGTTATTCGCTGCACTAAAACTCAATGATAATTTAATGGGAACAGTAAAATCCTGAATGGAATTAAAATCATATTTTGTTCCCTCATTTTCAAACGGCTTGGTTTTGGGGATATAATATTCATGCGTTTGATAATTATTCAATCGATTAAGCTGCATAGTCATTACCGGGGAAAAATGAGAAGTCAAGAAATCACGGTTCGGAATAATGTGATTATCGATAAAACATGCTCCGCGCGGCTGAAACTGATAAGTTGTCTTATATGTCAGCAAAGCGTCAATTCCAGGAGCGAGCCAATCAGGCTCTCTCCCTGGTTGCTTCTTTATCGTGTCAAGCAGCGAATCAGGAGCAACAATATCATATTCTTCAACAATATCTAAATAATCGCAGATTACCGGTTTGCCGTCAGGAAGCGTGGTCTTTCCGTCAATCAGATATTCCTGTTTTTTAATCCGCGCGGCCGGATGTATCTGGGCTAAAACAACCTTTTCTATTTTAAGTTTCCTGTCGTCTGACTGGCGCGAAAAGTCGCCGGCTGCAATCAGACGGTTGAACTGCCAGATTCCGTTTTTGCCTTTATTTTCCCCCAGCACCCAGATTTTAGAATCATCGATTATTTTGATTGGATAATACACTTCGCCGCGGCTGTCAGCCCATGCCGTGCCAATATCTTTTTCCGTCAGTCCGTGTCCGGGAATCAGCAATTCCCGCGCATCGCTGCAACCATGATTTGCGCCAATATAAGTTGATATTATTTTCAGCGGCGAGGTATCATCATGACAGTAATGGAATATCTTGTCGCTGGAAAAGTTTGTCTGCAGCGTGGGAGCCGCGGCCGGAATCAGGGCTGCGGTGTAATAGTTGATCTGTCTGTTGTTTCCTTTGTTCATGGTTATCATGACATCCTGTGACGGAGAAAACCAGCTTCTTATAAAAACCTTGTCCCCTTCTTTTTGAACAACAATTTTATCTTCAGAACGGCCCGGATAACCTTCTTGTCCGGAGACCGAAACCATTCCCAAACATATGACTAGCAGACTCGCGCCGGCGACGGTCCATCTTCGTTTAAATTTGAATCTCATATTTCCAAATACCTTAGTTTAAAATGTTGTTTTAGGATCCGTACAAAACCTTTACATCTTCGCGATTCTCACGAATGTCTTTGTGTTTGCCGATTCGTTACATACCTTCTGGTATGCGCCTCGCCGGCAATTCCCAAAATCACTTCGGGATATTTCACGAAACTTGTCAAGTTTATTTATTTACAGCTCCTTAATATTATAAATAGACGGTTATTGCATAAATATCTTTACTTCGTTCCAAACCAAGCTTTCGCGTCCAGCCGCGAATATTCGTATGGCCAAGGCGCTGTCATAACTGCAAGCACACGCCCGTCACCAAACAGTATATTAAGGTTACTGCCGGCGTGTCGCGGGTCGGGATTGCCGTAAGAGTTAGTGGCCACATGAGAGTTTATCATCCTGTAATATCCCTCCTGCGTGTCGTAACGCCGAATATCCATCGTCATGTACAGATTGGACGGTCTTTGAACTTGGCTGAGGTTGTTATATAAAGCTACACCAGCGCTGCCAACGAGATGGCCATTTACATAATAAGCGCCGCCAGGACCATAGGTATTATACCCATAACCTGGATTGCTGAGACCCGCGACTGATGGATAATAGTCCTGCTTGTTGCATCCTGATCCGATCGTCAGTGACGGACAAATAAAACTTTTGGTATTTACATATTTATTGGTAAGCAACGGTCCGTTCCAATAGCCTTGTCCAGCATCGAAATAATGCGGAAAATAGTCCCTATAATCATTTTCGTACATGCTGAATGCCAGTCCAAGCTGTTTTTGATTATTCTGACAGGTCGCGCTTCTGGCTTTTTCCCTGGCTTTGTTCAGCGCCGGGAGCAACATTGAGGCCAAAATCGCGATGATAGCGATCACTACCAGGAGTTCAATGAGTGTGAAATTTTCTCTTTTTTTCATAATTATACCTCTTGTTTTGAGTTGTTTTATTTTATTGAATTTACCGCGGTTAATCGTTCCCTGCCAGTCTTTTCACTTTCGGTTCTCAATAAAACCTCCTTATGTTTTTTTATATCAGCCATTCTTGCTTCTGTCCATGTCAAAACCAGTCTTCCGCAATTTTCCGGATTAAAGCGCTCCAGGTTAAGGCGATGTCTGGGGTGCACCCGCGGCGGCGGCCAAATTTCAAGTTCCGGTTCTGCCCCATGCTTTCCGAACTTGCGAACAATCTGCAAATAACAATCGCCAGGTATTGTGAGCAAGATGATTTCCGTACGCCAGACATGATTATCTTTTTCCACCCGGCAGATGGATGACTGGCGGTTGTCGGTAGAATGTTGATCTCTATTGAAAGAAATCCGCCAGGGATGTTCCACTAAATCGCGGTCAAGCAAAGCCAGTTCAACCATATCGTAATCGGCGTTTTCCATATTGTTGCATTCAAATTCGAAAATCACTTTTTCGCCCCGGCGCAAAGTCTGCCACCGGAAATTACCGGCTTTATTCCAGCCATCACCAATCAAGTATAGTTGCCTGTCAGGAGCAAAACTTTCAAGCTTTCTCCCGTATTCCAACTGTTGCCGTACTTCCACGAATTCCGTGTCCAGCAGTTTGCGCAACTGTTCAATGCGCCATAACAGCCGCGACGGATAGTATAGATGACTTTCCGCTTCTGAATGGAATCCCAGCCGTGAATCCTGTTCGCAGAGCGTTATCAGCCGTTTGCTGCGGGACATTTCCGCATATACGATTTTCTCCATTTCCCCGAACGTCTCCAGGCTGTTCTTTGCTCCATATAGGAGTTTGCGCAGATGGTAGAATTTTAAGATATTATAGCCGCTTTCAAACTGAATGCCGAGCGCCTCCGCCAAGCCGATATCAAGCAGACGGTCATGGTTTCCGTTAAACTCAGGTTTCAGCGAATTCAACAGCACAACCCCCTGGTTCCATATTTCCGACAATTGCCGACATAAAATCATCGCTTCTTCCAGTGTATGATTTTCCAGGCATTCCCCGATCGTGTCACCGCTCGGCGGGAAATCCGGTTTCCAAGTCGGCGCTAAAGGCTTCAATGCCGGTTTCAAGTATAAAGGCCATACCGGGCCGGCGTGCATTGGACCATAATATTGAAATTGATTTGAAAGCGGATAATGGCTATATCCTTCGGCAAAATACTGCCATGCCTTAACCACAGCCACTGCTGCCGCGCCCCACTCCGGCCTGGCCAGCTGCAGCAGAAAATCCTCTTCCGAGGTTTCAAAATTTTCGCCGGCCAGCATTCCGGCCGCCCGGTTCATTATTCCAGGGTAGTTGCCGAAATACCAGCATTGCATCACATTGGACACACCCAGCCGCCGCATTTTCTTGTATTTGCGGTAGAGCAGCCCGGGCACGGGAACAAATGGAACAGAGGCAACTTCATGTGAACACCCCACTTGAATTTTTGCGCCTAGTTCAGCGCCGCTGCCGACAGCACCGGCAGCAATGCGCCCGAAATGATCGCTGGGCCCAACGTATGACAGCCAGTAGTCCCCGCCGCAGCGCGGATGTCCCAATTGATTCTTACAGCCACCGGATTCAAAATTGAATTGCAGAATAACCCCTTCGGGAGTATGGCGCGGCAGTTCATAAACCCAGTCCGCCAGCGGAGCAGACTGAGGCATATAGAGCCAGCTGATCAATTCCGCCGAAGGCGAGGCATCGCGCATGCCCTGCTGCATTGCGCTCAAGCTCCGGTGCAGTATCTGCCAATGCGGCAATGTGCCGCAGCGCGGGCAGGGCGCAGCGTTATTGTCTGTCGCGCTGACCCGGCTCAAGCAGGTGGTTTCCCGTTCGCCGTGGCTGATATTCAGGATGCCGCCCAGCCCGGGAACTTGCTTAAATAACCAGTTGGTTGATTCATACAAATACTGCGTTGCTGTATCTGAACTTGGGCAGAAACAATATTTATCCCAACCCCATGGACCCTGTAATTCCGGATATTTTTCCAGTAGCGGATCAGCAGGCAGCAAGCCGGCCGGTTCAATACAAAAAGCCCACGTTTTAATGCCGTAGCGCAGACACTTGGCTACTGTTCTACGCAATTTTTCAAGTCGCTTTTCCGCATCCGGTTTCAGGCCGGTAATTGAAGTTTTGCACAAGTCGCGGAAAACAATTGTCAGCCAGAGACCGTTCACGCCCTCGTGTGCCAGACGGTTCAAATATTCATCCGGATAGTAGTCTATCTCATCCATAAGTTCATCACGGTTGAACGGAGGCCGTTTGATCGGACCGAAAAAACAACGTGAAATCCGGTTGCGCAGCCATGATTTATGCTCGGTAACGCCAAGCGGCAAGGCAGGCGTTTTCACCCCCAGCAGCATTTCCTCCAGACAATAAATCCCGCGGCGGATTCCTTCAGCGTCGCCGGACAGAATAGTTATTCCTTTTTTTGCAACTTCCAGCCGGAAACTTTCCGTTTCCTGCACATCGGTATGGCTGCAGGTTATCGGGATGCCGTCGCAACAATAAATATTACCCGCCTTGAGGAAGTTCACTAAATCAGCATTGGCGGTTTCCAGAACCCCGGAGGGATCGGGAAATTTAAAGCACGGCGCCACCCCTTTACTTAAATCAAGACTGCCGGCGGCTGATGAAAATGGTGGAGACCAGTGAAGATGGAAATCTGACGGTTTACGCAAGTCGCTTACAAATCCCCAGCCCTCGCGATCAGGCGGGGAGGGTATTTTATTTTCAAAAAACATATTCAATTCCATTGATTATATTGTTTGCTGTGACATTTAACGTGCTTCATATTAAAAATTATACAGCAACAAGATGATATTGTCAATGGTCTTATAAAGATATTATTAATTATAATTTATATA
>CAIPAT010000204.1 GCA_903863035.1 uncultured Lentisphaeria bacterium | reverse complement strand
TTGCCGGAATAAAATCATGCAGGAAGCATGACTGGCTGGAACGGAGGCAAAAATTAATCAAAAATCGGCAGTCAACGACTGATAAAACAGTCAAAAAACGAAAGTGAGAAAATTAACAAAATTCTCTCACGGAATTAAGAAGGATTTTCATTTATGGCTAAAATTGTATTAATCGGTGCTGGCGGCATAATCTTTGCCCGAAACTTTATCAAGGACATTTTAATCAGTGAAGCACTGTGCGGCAGCGAGATCATCCTGATGGACATTGACGCCGGACGGCTTAAAAACGCGGAAATATTTGCCCGGAAAATTGGCGAAAAACTTCAGGTTGTGCCGCGCATTAAAGCCACGACCGATCTGCATCAGGCCGTGCAGGGGGCGGATTACGTGATCACGCTGTTCCGGGTCGGCACGCTGGAGCATCAGCGGCTTGAACAGGAGATACCGCGTAAGTTTGGCGTTGACCAGGTGGTCGGCGACACCATGGGACCTGGCGGCGTTTTCCGCGGCCTGCGCACACTTAAAGCATTGTTTGCAGTGATTGACGCGATGGAAGCGGGCTGTCCGGGCGCTTATCTGCTCAATTATGTCAATCCGATGTCGCTCAACACCATTGCATTGAGCCGCCGGGCGAAAACAATCAAAGTTATCGGACTCTGCCACAGCGTCCAGCACACCGCCGGCGAACTGGCCAAATATATTGGTGCCGATAAGAAACAAGTGCGGTTCCTCTGCGCCGGAGTCAATCACCAGTCATTTTTCTTAAAGTTTGAAGTAGACGGACAGGATGCCTATCCGCGTTTGCGCGAAGCAATGGCGAAACCGGAAATTTACAATCAGGATAAAGTGCGTTTCGAGCTGTTCCGCCACTTTGGATTCTTTTCCACCGAATCGAGCGGACACGCCAGCGAATACATTCCGTATATCCGCAAACGGAAAGACTTGATAGACAAGTTCTGCCGGGTTGATTATCCGAATGCTTCCGACGGCATTGAATGGGGTGCCATGAGTGCCGGGCGCTCCGGTGCGTCGATTGAAATCTGTGCCGGTTTGCAAGTCCGTAACGACAAAGAAATTGCCGCGCTGCTGGATGGAACCAAAGAATTCGATCTGAACCCCAGTGCCGAATATGCGGTTCAGATTATCAATGCTGTCGAGGCAAATGTTCCGCTGGCGGCCAATTTAAATGTGATAAATCATGGTTTGATCGCCACTTTGCCGCCGGAATGCTGCGTCGAGGTACCATGTCTGGTCGACGGCGGCGGAATCACGCCGTGCCGCATCGAAAATTATCCGGAACAACTGGCCGGACTTAACCGTGGAATGATCAACTTGCAGATGATGGCGGCGGAAGGGGCACTTGAATGCAGCCGCAGGAAGATCTTCCAGGCGATTGCATTAGATCCGTTGACGGCGGCAGTGTGCTCGCTCGATGAAATTCAGGCAATGACTGATGAATTGTTCACGGAGTTGCGCGGCCAGATTGATTCGCGCTTTTTTTGAATCTAAATATTTAACGTCAAGGAGAATGACGATGATCGCGAAAAAAGAAAATTATTTGTTGTCAATGCTGCATAGCGAACTGGCCGACGCCGTCGGCCGGGAATACGTTTCCGGCAATGCGGCTGACCAGCTTGGACACTCGATCGACTATTACTGGATTCCGGAAATGTGGCACGACCGCGGACGGGAGAATCCCAAGCCGGACTTTATTGTCCATCCCGGCTCGGCGGAAGAAGTCGCCAAAGTGATGAAGATCGCCAATCAGTATAAGATTCCGGTCACCCCGTGGGGCGGCGGTTCCGGTTCGCAAGGCGGCGCTCTGCCGATTTACGGGGGTATCATCCTCGACACCAAACGGATGAATAAAGTTCTCGCCGTTGATGTCGAATCGCTGACCGTCACTGCTGAAACCGGTATCAACACCCAGCATCTGGAGTGGGCGGTGGAGAAGGCCGGCTTTTCCACTATGCATTTTCCGGCATCTATCGCCTGCGCCACCCTCGGCGGCTTCCTGGCCCATCGCGGTACTGGCGTGCTCTCCACCAAGTACGGCAAGATCGAAGACATGGTGATGTCAGTCGAAGTAGTCACCCCGACCGGCGAACTCATCAATACGCTGCCGGTACCGCGCCATGCTTCCGGGCCTGACCTGACCATGATCTATCTTGGCAGTGAAGGTACCCTCGGCGTGATCACCAAAGTCACTATGAAAATCCATCCGATTCCGGAAACGCGCAAGTTCCACGCGTTCCTGTTCAAAGACATGCACGAAGCGATGGTGGCCGGCGCAAATATCATGCGCAGTCGTCTGCATCCCTGTGTGATCCGCCTTTATGATGAACCCGAGACCGCCAAACTGATCAAACGGGTATTGAATATCGACAAACAGGGTGCGTATCTGGTTTTCGGTTTTGACGGTCCGGAAAAGATCGTTGATCTGGAAATGGAGGAAGCGTGTAAAATCTGCCGCAAGCAGGAGCATGAAGACCTTGGTACTGAAATGGGGCAGGCCTGGTGGGATCACCGTTATAAATTCTTTTATCCGCCTTATATGTTTCACCTGCCGCAGGCGTTCGGGACGCTCGATACCGTGGCGACTTTCGCCAATATCGAAAAAGTTTACTGGGCGATGAAAAACGCGGTCAATGATAAATTCCCGGAAGCAGTGTTCATCGGTCACTTTTCCCACTGGTATGAGTGGGGCGCTATGCTCTATGCCAGGTTTATCGTGGAAAATCCGCCACAGGACCCGCATGAAGCCACGCTGTATTACAACAGCATCTGGGACCTGGCGATCCGGGCGGCGATCCGCGAAGGCGGCGTAATCAACGAGCATCACGGCGTGGGACTGAAACTCGGACGCCTGATGAAGGAACTTTACGGCCCGGCTTTCAATGTTCTCGGCGGCATCAAAAAAGCGCTTGATCCCAATAACATCATGAATCCCGGGAAAATGGGATTTTAAGGAGTATAAATTATGCATATTGACAATTATAATGATACGATCAACGCCTGTCGTTTCTGCTTCATGTGCCGGCATCTGTCGGCGGTCGGCAATGTCACGTTCCGCGAGTCTGACACTCCGCGCGGACGGGCATTACTGACTGGAAAAATGCTGCAGGATATGAAGGATTTCCACCCGGATTACATAGACACTTTCTACCGCGCGGAATTGTCCGCCGCCAACCGCTTTCACTGTGTCAGTCACTACGATGAAGCCGGTCTGATAATGGCGGCGCGGCGCGACATCGTCGAGGCCGGCCTTGCCCCGGAAAAGGTCAAAAATCTGGCGGCTGAACTGATGCAGGCAGAGTTCACAGTCGAAGGTTCCGGCAGCACGCTTTATTATGTCGATCTTTACAGCAGCAAAGCCGATACGCCGGAAGGCTGTAAAATCATTTCCGGCGGCGATACCGGCAAGGCGCTGGAAGTGCTGGGCTTCGTGAAAGAAGCTGAAGCTGTATGGGCAAAATTCCAGGCTGCCGTAAAAGCTTCCGGCTGCCAGACTATTGTGACTTCGTGTCCGGCCAGTTATGACATGATGAAAAAACGCCTCGATGGAGTTAAGATTTTGCATAGTTCGGAATTCATCGCAGGCAAACCCGGTTCCGGCTCAGTCTATTATCTGGACAGCGATTTTCTGAAAAACTACAACGATAATATGAACGCGCCGCGTAACCTGCTCAAAAAACTCGGTTATGAGCTGAAACCCTTCGGCACCAATATTGAAGAATCCTATTCCGCCGGCGAGGGCGCGGTGGTTTACGACAAGCTCAATCCGGAACTGGCGGCGAAACTGTGCGCCAGAATCGCCGGGCTGGTTGATAATCCCGCCGGCGATGTGCTGGTGACCGCTTCTCCATACACCAGATTCGTATTGAACAAATATGCTCCGCAAATAAAAGTGCTGCTGCTGGATGAAGTCGCAGTCAAGGGGATCAAATAATGGCGCTGGTAACTTTTAATGATATTCTGCCCCAGGCCCGCCAGGCCGGACGGGCCGTAGGCGCGTTTAATATCGCTAATTATGAAACCGCCAAGGCGGTAATGATCGCCGCAGAAGCGGAACAGCAGCCGGTGATTCTGCAAGTCTACCACCGGCTGATGTCAGATCCCTATATCAGCGCATTGGGCGCGATGATGCGGAACATGGCGGAAAAAGCATCCGTTCCGGTGGCGGTGCATCTTGATCACGGCGCCACATTTGAACAGGTAAAACTGGCGATAGACTGCGGGTTTTCCTCGGTGATGTTCGACGGTTCGCAACTGCCGTTCGCGGAAAACCTCGAGCAGACCCGAAGCGCGGCGGAATATGCGCACCGGCATGGAGTGACAATTGAGGGCGAGATCGGACATGTGCCGTTGAACGGAACTGAAGCCGCGGTAAATATCCCGTTGTCGACTCCGGAGGAGGCTGCCGCATTTGCCGCGGAAACCGGGGTTGACGCCCTGGCGGTGTCGATCGGCACCGCCCACGGCTATTATCGCGAAGAACCTAAAATCGCGGTTGACTTTGCACAGCAGATCAGTGCCGTAGTGGCGATTCCGCTGGTATTGCATGGCGGATCCGGCACCCCGCACGAAAAAGTCAAAGCAGTCATTAAAAACGGCTTCGCGAAAGTGAATGTCGCCACCGAATTTCAGCATACTTTCCAGTTGCGCCTGCAGGACGAATTACAGAAGCAGGACGGTAAGTTTCTGCCGCTGGACAAATTGATGCTTGCGCCGACAGACGCCGCAGTTAAGCATCTGCGAACCCTGATTCACATGTTCTCACATCCATAGACCTTTTAAATAAATCTTGTAGCAATATATTACGAGAAAAATACAGAAACCAGTTGTTCTCGGAAATGGCGACCGTTCCAGGCGCCATTGGCAATATCCATATCCGGTTGAATACGTCTTAATCCACACGTTCCGCAGTTGGTCAGCCGCATCCCCCGTTACAATCGCAAAAATAGGAAAGCGCCTCGCGCCGGGGATTAGGCATCGAGACATGGGCTGCGGGTGGTGGAATTTGTGAGCTTGAAAATTTATTCTCATTCTTTTTTGCTGGCGGCGTTAATTAGGGTATTGACAAACAAGGAAACATATTGTATAATCTTTAAACATAAGAGTTACATAGAACAAAGAATGGTATACATCAGTGAGTATGATAAGTAAAAGTGACTTAGTGTATGAGGATCTGAAGAATTCAATCCAGAGCGGCAAATATGCGATAGGCACAAATCTGCCGAACGAGATTGTTTTTTCAAAACAACTCGGTATTTCCCGCAAAACCCTGCGCGTGGCGCTGAGCCAGTTGGAAACGGAGAATCTGATTGTCCGCTATAAGCATCGCGGGACTTTTGTGCATAAAAAATCTTATAAGGACAAATCGGCAATCGTAGTTATCCCCAGAGCCAGTTATGTTGACAAATCCCGTTTCCATAGCTGGTTTGTGGCTCAATATGTGCTTGAAGGGGTATTCGGTCATGCCAGGGAGGACGGCATGAGCATGGGGCTTCAGTATTTGCATCCGGATGAATATTCGCTCAATGAAAGCGTGGAGATTTTACTTAAAGTTAATGCGGGGGGTTATATATTTCCTTCTTTGGGCGGCTATGCGGGAATCATCAAGGAACTGACCAGCCGCGGCCGTTGTGCGGTTGTGCGGCACTGGCAGGCGCTTGATTTCGCTCATACATTAATCCCGAAGGAGCGTGAAGCTACATATAGTGCTGTCAAATATCTGATTAATTCCGGCCGCCGGAAAATAGCCTTTTTCGGCTCTCCCATGGAAGAAAATGTCAATTTTGTAGAACGGTATTTGGGTTACAGGCATGCCATGGAAGACGCAGATATGCCGATTGTTCCGGAATTTCACCGGATTTGCTGCGGATACTCGGAGGAGGCTCATTCCGCGGCTGTAAAAATGCTGGCCGAAGGCGTCAGGCCGGATGCTATTTTTTGCGGCACTGATCTGCGGGCATTCGGCATCATGCAGGCGTTGCGGGAGGCAAAAATACAGATACCGGAAGACATCGCGCTGGTTGGCTTCGACAATCTGCCGGAATGTGAGAAAATGGTTCCGGCGTTGTCAAGTATTGATACTAAATTATGCCATTCCGGCGAATTGATGTGCGATATTATCAAGGAAACGATTGACTGTCCGGGATCCGGATTTATCAGACGGATGCTGGATTGTGATTTTATTAAACGTGATTCGTGTTGAAAGAACCTGAAAAATTAAGGAGGTATTATGTCGAAAAGAATTTTCACACTCATCGAGCTCCTCGTCGTAATCGCAATCATTGCAATTTTGGCCTCAATGCTGCTACCTGCATTGAGCAAAGCCAGAGAAACCGCCAGAAAAAGCAAATGCGCCAACAAGCTGAAGCAGATTGGCATCGCTACTAATATGTATCTTGGTGATTACAGTGATTACTACCCGGTCAGCGCCGCCAATAATGATGCATGGGCCAGATTGATTGTGGCTTCCGCCAATAACGTTGCGCCACAGAAAATACTTGCTCCAAGCCCTGCGGAAACCATCCAGGCCGAGAGAATGGCCCAGGCATTATTTTACTGTGACAGTGCGGCAAATGAAGTACTGCTATGGACATGGCCTCCATTCGGCGATCACAATTTAAATGGAACCAGCGCCGCTAAAGGTCTGGCTTATAATGGCATGCAGCATTGGGACAATGCCCAGCCGGCTTCTGTGCCGCTTGGACCTGACTATCTGTTTACCATGGGCCGGTCACAAAAGTCATCGGTGCTAAGGGTGTCTTTAAGCAAGATCGCCTATCTTAGTGATGTAAATTGCGGTGCGACTGGTTTCACGCAATCCGGAAATAATGGTGGACCGTATGCCAGGCATCAAGGTAACGTAAATATGCTGTTTCTGGACGGTCATGTCAATGCCATGAAAGGCAGTGGCGCCCCAGCGGTGTCTACCGTACCGTATTATCTCCGGATATATTTTTACATTAATCCCACTTCGAGAATCAAGTTCTAAGATGTAAATTGCGGTGCGACTGGTTTCGCGCAATCCGGAAATAATGGTGGACCGTATGCCAGGCATCAAGGTAACGTAAATATGCTGTAAAAGGCAAAGGAAGGTGTCTTGTCCTTCGGGGGCAATGTGTGCGTGGCAGAAGACACCTTGCATGCCCCGTAGTTCGCTAGCCGGATTGAAAAAAATTTTTCGAGGTAGTTTTTCCGCAAGAGCAGCTGGTAAAAGTGATAGAAGGTGAAGATGGAGCTTGAAGCATCAGGTCTTGAATCAGAACAAAAGGGGGGAAAATGAAAATATTTCAGAAAGAATCACTTTTAAACACTAAACTTTACTGAAAGGCACTGGCGATCCGCCTCGTCGCCTCGCAATTCATATTATCTCCGACTCTATTTTTATATAGATTCTTGTACAATATCCAAATTTTAAAGTAAAGATTTAGTCCTACAAAGTTGAGGTAAAATAAGAATGGCGGAAAAACAGAAAGACGAATGACGGCAAGTTGTCGGGAAAAATCTTCCAGTAGCCCGGTTTGTTTTTCCGTCAGCCATGAACCCATAAAAACAACTGAAGTGACGCGACAAGAAGTAGAGATTTTGTTAATGAATAATGCAAAGAAAAATAACCAGAGCACAAGGAATGCCGCCGGAATGAAAACCGGAGGTGCATCTTCTCGTCATGCTTTTTGGAAATTCTTTTTCGGAGCATCGATTAGATATCTGAATCAGGGCGCTTGCGGCATGGGGCCTGAGAGCCCGAACCGTTCCAGCAATTCCGGTGTCACTCCTTTGGTCGCGATAGAGCAGAGTATTTCAATGGGGTTAAAAGCCCGTTGTATGGAAGTTCTGATGATGGTCATGGCCAGCGCCACGTTCATTTTGCCTTGTGAAGTCATGTTGCCGAAAATGAGTTTTCGGAACAGGACGGAATTTCTGATCCCTTGCTCGGCGCGGTTGTTCGTTGGTTCAATGGCCGGGTATTTGAGAAAGACGAAAAGTTCGTTTTTGAAGGTTATCAGCCGCTTGCGGATATTGTCTGATTCATGGTGCGACAGCGGCGAGTGCCGGTATAGCTTTCGGAACCGTTTGAGGGTGTCTTTCCTGCCGGAACGATATTCTTCAGCGGTCAGAATGGAGTATTGATCATGCAGAAAAATGGCATCTTGAAGAAGTTTTTTGAGCGCGAGAAGAAAGTTCTCGGCATCCGGATTCCCTTTGAGTCCGGAGTCGAGAGGCTTTTTGACGTCGCGGAGCAGATGCGTACAGCATTTCTGCTTGGCGAAGGCTCCGATCTTGTTCCTGTAGGCGTTGTAAAAATCGCTGATCAGGATGCCATTGTAAAATTCACCAAGATGATCAATAACGACCTTGGAACCCCGGCTTTCGTCAATATGAAAAAAAGAGATGAACGGGTTGGTGAAAATCCAGAGCCAGTCGCGCTTCCAGCCGGTTTCATCGGCGTGAATGAACGACGTGCCAGGCAAAGATTGTTTCAAAGCTTCATAGAGCGGCTGCCCTGCTTTGGTAATATAATTGTCAAATCCAACCAACGCACCAGAGGTCAGCGTCAGCTTGCCGAAACATTCCAATGTCCGTCGCGCATCGTTGTAGGAACTTTTGATTTCGTGGCGAAGAAACGAAGCTTTCGCCCTGGCATCAGGTCCGATGAATGCGTTGGGAATTTCGTTTTTGCCCCAGCCATGGACAACGTTTTTGCAATCCGGACACCAGTAATAGCAGTGGACAAAGCAAGTCGCGGTAAGTTTGCCATCCTCAAAGTCTTCCTGGATGTGATCTGTAGTGTGGTTGCATGGGGAAATATTTTTGCTTTCGCAAAGCGGACACCGGTCAAGATAAACGTCAATAGTGTTGTCAATGACATCCGGCTTCTGGCGAAAATGGCCTTCGTGTCCGACCGGAGCTCCGCGTTTGGCGGTGCTCTCAGCGGGATCTTTCTTTTTATATTTGGTAAAAGGGTCTTGAAGCGCATCGGACAGCTCGGTTTCAAGATGAGTTTTCTCATCCTCAAGTTCCTTGACTTGCGTCTGAAGCTTCCTGATCTGGAAATTGGAAAAGTCCATGGCAAACTCAAGATCGTCAACGCGTTTGCGCAGATAAGTTCTTTCTTCCAGAAGCGCATCGGGAGATTCGCCTTTGAGAAATATGCAGAACTTGTCGAACGGGCAAAACGGATGTTTGACGACCCGGCTTGGATTATGGTTTTGTTTTTCCTGCCAGCCCACGGGGATTTTCCTAATATTAATAAAATTGCAACATCAAAACATAAGGAAACGCATCCGGCGTTGGAGACTGCCGGACGCAGTGGGTGGTATTTATACAATAGAATGATGAGTAGTTTTTGTCAATAGATTTTTAACAAAAAAATTGAAGGAGGTTCAAAGAAGATGATGAAACATGAACAACAAACCAGTCGGCTCGAAAAAAGTCCGCATTTTTTCGGGGGTAATAACTTTTTGAAACTAAATCTTTACATTTTAAAAACGAATATTTAATATATATGACGCAAATAGAAACTGGCAATATTCTCAATGGTCTTATACCTCGTCCAGCCCGGGTAATACCAACCGGCTACAGACTGTCTGTTGATTCTTTGAATTCAATCCGTGTTCCGTCCGAATTACAGCATCTGGGCAATAAACTAGTCAAATCATTTCAATACTTTGGCAAAGTAATCCGGATCACTGCTTCGGAAGATGCAACTGTCACGCTAGACCTCGACCGGACATTGGCAGCGGAAGGCTGGAAAATCGAAATCAGTCAGGAGGCGATTCATATTTACGGCGGTAGCCATGCTGGGATATTTTATGCCTTCTCCGCGATGAGGCAAATACTGGCGTTGGGATTTGCCCGTGGAAATAGCCTCGCGTTTTTCGATTGCGGAACAATCGAAGATAATCCGCGATTTGAATGGCGTGGACTACTACTCGACAGCGCCCGCCATTTTCAGTCCAAAGAAAAGCTTAAGGAAGTCATTCGCCTGATAGCCGATTGGCGATTGAATGTGTTTCACTGGCATTTAAGCGATGCACAGGGTTTTCGCCTGCCGTCCGATATTGTTCCGGCACCGGAAGACGGACTCTGTTATACTAGGAAAGATCTAAAAGAGATCGCAGCACTGGCTGCGGAGCACTTCGTCAGGATTGTCCCAGAATTGGATATGCCTGGACATTCAAACTACTTATTGCGCCGTTTCCCGCAATATGCGTGCGACCCGCTTCATCCGGGGGCGGAGTTCTGTCTCGGCAATACGGGCGCTAGATTTTTTATAAAATCGCTGCTTAGCGAAATGATGGAGTTTTTCCCTGACAGTCCGATCATTCATCTGGGCGGAGATGAGGCCGGCACTGCGAATTGGGAGAATTGTCCGAAGTGCCGGGCAGCATTACAACAAGCAGGATTAAGCCGTATGCGCGAACTGGAAAATCAGTTCATGAATGAAATGAGCCGCCATGTAATTACTTGCGGACGCCGCCCGATGGTCTGGTGTACCGATTCCGTTCATCCTGCGGATACTATAGTTCAGGCATGGCAATCTGTCAATGAAATCTACCGGAATTATCCTCACGGCAATCAAATGGTCAATTCGGTTCACTACTGTTACTATTTTGACTATCCGGCCAACAGCAGTGAACCACGACTCGCCTGGATGCCTGAACTGTCGGATGAAAATGTTTATCAGGCGTCCGAACCATTGGCGGAAATGAGCGACCGGCTTTTTGGCGTGGAAGCTTGTTTATGGACGGAAATCGTGCCGGAATGGCGAGTGTTGCCGAAAATCATTTCCAGGCTGCCGGCATTCGCCGAAAATGCATGGAGCCGGATTGAACATAAAAACTGGCATGATTTTCAGCGGCGCAAAATGCAGTTGGAAGCAGTCGGCTATACAGCATAAATCGATATTATATTTAAACGTGAAAGGAGAATAACAACGGGAATTGAAAGCCTATCTCCCTGATGGGTAGCTCAGTCTGTCCATATTCGAACAAGCAGACTGCGTCCAGTAAACAAGTAAAAAACAGTGGGAAATTAATCTAATATTTAGAAAGGTATTATTTCATGAAAAACAAAATCCGGATTTTACTATGTTGGGTAACAGTTTGTTTCTCCACAGTTGCGGTTCGTGGAGATTATTTATTGTTGCCCAAAAACGCAGATGGATTGAAAGTAGCGGTTTACGATAACGGCTTTGAATCTAAGGCGCTTGGCATAAATTATATTTATGACGCATTGCAAACCGCATCCGGCGTCAAAGTCGACCTGATCGACAATCTGGCCTCCGATACATTGAAGAAATACGATGCGGTAGTCATTTCCACTGTAACCAAACTGGCGAAGAAAGACATTACTGACTCCGACCGTGGCATCAAAGGCACGGACTGGATCAGGACGCTTACTAATTATGTTGATTGCGGCGGCGGACTGGTTATCGGACACAATGCCATAGGGTTGCGTGGAATTTTCAGTACATACAAACTGTTCCCGATGGTCGGCACTACCTGTGCCAGGAATCAGGATGCAAATTATGTCGTAAAAGACGCCTCGCACCCGGTCTCAAACGGCCTTCCGGCAAAGTTTGAACACCAGTACGATCACATGGAAATAATGGCAGGCAAAGATGGTCAGGTGCTGGCGGTTGATAAATTTGATAAAGGGGTAGTCGTTGCCGGGGACGTGTCACGCGGCAGAATTGTTCAAATCGGTTTTCCGATGGGTATTTACTGGCAGGGAAAAACCGGCGAACTTACCGGCGTGGATAAAAAGCTGTTGTTGAATGCCGTCAAATGGGCTGGCGCGATGCCGAAATATGATGTTCCGATGAAAGACACCGAGTCCGGGCTGCTGGCGGAGACGATGAAAATAAGAAGAGACGAAGAAAATACACTGATTGCCAAGTACGCAGATCTTCCTGCTCCGAAGTTTGATGAAGCCGTAGCCTGGGGCCCGAGTTTTTGGATTGCCAGCGGAGTAGAGTTTGATACCAAAGAGAAAATCAGTACCTTCATGGAAAATTACAAACGCATGGGATTCAATAAAATAGTTGTTACACTGAAAACGGGTGTTTATTATTATCCTACCGCGTTAAGCAGCATTGAGGATAAACGAAGCTGTCGCGATGGATTCAGTTATGGCGAATGCATGATTGAGGAAGCCCGCAAAAGAGGCATGAAAATATCGATTGGCTTCGCCCCGTTCATGAGCAGCCTGGAATGGGATAAATATGCGCCGGATATCTCTAAAGCGGAGTATGAAGAAATTCAGGCTGGCAAATTGAAAGCGTGTGATGTTGACGCCGACCACAAATGGGGCCGCAACAATTGTCCGGATCATCCGGAGGTCAGGGCAAGAGCGCTGAAGATAACCGAAGAACTCATTAACAAGTATCATCCGGAAGAAATTTATATAGACTACATCCGGTATAAGAATGGCTACGACACATCATGTTATTGTGATTATTCGTTGAAACAGAAAGCGGAATTTTCCATAAAACATCCGGAAATTCCGAAAGACAAAATTGATGAAAACTTTGCAGAAGAAAGCCTGGTTTCATTTGTCGCGGAATGGGTTGCCTTGTGTAAGAAACTAGACCCGAACATCAAAACCGTATGCTATACCATTTCCGCCCCGGGGTGTAAAGCGCCGGCCTGGGTCAATAAGTATCCAGTCGACTGGCACTCTAAATATGTCAGCCGCAATACCACCGGCCCGGAATCCAGCCTGGACGATACTGCTGCCATGACTAAATTCTATTCAAAATGGCTTCAGTCCGGAGCTTCAGGCGCTCAGTTCAGTCCGATAATCGCGATCTATGACCCCAAAAGCGAGGAACGGCTGTTCACTGAATTTAAAATCGTGTCCGATCTTCAGAACAAGGATAACGTTAAGTTCAAACGGGTGGAGTTCTACGAGTACAGTCAATTGCTGACAGGTCCGAAAAAAGACCTGAAAGTCAGCGATGACATGGCCCGCGGCATCAGCCGGGCGCTCGGCGGCTCCTGGGATAAATAATTGTACATTAATCTTCCTTGTGTAAATTCCCAGCCCCTTGAGGATGGCTTTGATTTTTGCCTTTGATTGGGTTTTCGAATCTCTGCCGTCCGCGAGTGGGAGTCCGTCCGATTGCATTTGGGATAGTCTGAACGGCAGATAATTTTTGTTAGTTTTTTCTTAAAAAGTGAAAGGTGGGGTCAAAGAAGATGATTAAACATAGTTAAAAAATAACGGTTCCTAATACAAAACTTTAGGTCAATAAAAATAGGATGAAAAAGATGAAGAACAAGACGTTTATAATCATATTTCTACTCGGTATTTTGTGCATAAGCAGGTTAAATGCTGAAGATGCCACAGGTGGATTTACTGTGCAAACAGAACCACAATTTAAAGTAAATGTAGGAAATGCCGAGGTATTCTCACTACTTCAAGTTTACTTTGCCAAGCCTGATTGGAAAGTCCTTCATTCAATGGTGGTTGACAAGGAAAATGTCTTTATGGTTACCGGGGCTGATGGCATCCAGTCCGCAATCTACCGGCGTAACGTGCCAGATGTCGGCGAGTATGAAGTGAAAATTGTCTGGGCAGGAAGAAGAATAGAGTACAGCTTCAGTTGTAATCTGATACCCGGATCGCAAGTTGGCTATGTAGTCAATGATATTTTTTTGGCAAAAGGAGTTTTCGATCGAGAAAAACTATTGGGGAAATTTGCATATTTTAAACCTGGTTTTTACGAACCATTGACTGCTGCCGGCATTGAATTGCCTACTACGATTGGCGTATTCAAGTTTGATACTTCAGGAAGGGAATGGATCTTGCGTGATGCTGAACCGGATAAGTGGAGGATTAATAGTGCCAGGAGTTTGTCAATTGCGAATCGCTATTACAATCTCGGTCCAGCCGCAAAAATGATATCTGCCAAACTAGTTATCGAACTACAATAAAGCACTTCTGTTATTAAACGTAAAAATTATAATTGTGAATATAATTCGTGAAATAAATCACGTATTTCTATCAAAAAAGGATACATTAATTATGATCTCGATGACGTCAAAAGAAAGATTGATTGCTGCCATGAAGCATGAAGATGTTGATAAGATTCCAGTATCACCCAGAGTTCAGCATGTTGTCACTCGTTATTTCAATAGCAATTCCGCATGGACATACAGGAAACTGAAAAGTAGATTCGATTATGATCCAACATATATATATGGCTATCCTTGTCCTAATCCGATTTTTAATTGTTTAGAAAGAATCGATTATATTAAAGAAACTAATGCGAGAATTGTTTATGAAGATGCCGGCGACCATTTTATAATAAACCGTATTTTTTCCACTCCGGCAGGGGAAATTTCCGACAAGACAATTTCTCCCAAACCTGGAGCATCACATTACGGCATAAGCGCTAATCCACATAAAATCGAATATTTAATAAAAACTAAAGACGATTTAGCAAAACTAAAATATATAATGCCTGACGTAAAGAATGCCAGATTTGCGGAATTTCTAAATTGTGAAGAAGAGATGGGCGACAATGGTCTAGTTCTAATGAATATTCATGGGGCAATGGACTATACTGGAAGTGAAGCATATAGTATGCAGGATATGATGACAAGCTATTACGAAGATCCTGAATTGTTTGACGGCGTTCTGAAATTATTTTCAGAGTTCTCTCTTAATAAACTTGAATACGCGCTGAAAAATGGAGTGAAAAACTTTTTCCTTTCCAATTTTTATATATCGCTTTCAAGCGGATGGTCACCGAAAATAATAGAAGAGAAGTTTTTACCTGTAATAAAACAACAGGTCGCGATGATTCACGGCGCCGGAGGACTTGCTGATTATTATGATGATGGTAAACTGATGCATAGCATTGATTTGTTCATAGAGGCAGAAGTGGATGTCATTGAGACTTGTTCGCCGCCACCTGTCGGAGATTTTAATCTCCTCGAAGCCAAAAAGAAGTGGGGCGGAAAAGTAACATTCAAAGGATGCGCGGATATGATCAATGTCATTGCGAATGGTACTCCGCAACAGATTGATGATCATGTAAAGGATATAATCAGCCAGAATGGAGATAAACGCGGACTGATCCTTGGCACCATGGACGGTATCAGGCCTGAAACATCAGATGAAAATATTGCGGCTTATTTTACTGCAGCGAATAAATATAGATAAACAACTATATCGCCTTTTCATTGGCGTGGAGGATTTTAGTCTGGAGATATTATGCCTGTCGAATTCAATAGGAATGTATGTAAAGAATCCAGCATTCTTTCGTTCTGAAGGCGTAAAGGCTGATTGGGCGGTTGTTAAATAAGACATTCATTCTCGATAGTCTACCTTATTATTAGACGAAAAAAAACGGGAAAAAGGTAAAAGCTAAAAGCTATGGAATGGTATTTATTTTTTTTATGATTATTTTTTAAAAATGAGGTAAAAGATGTTTATTGATATTCATGTTCACATGAGTAAAGTTCCCGGCTTTCCGCGACGCGGGCAGGCCCCCTATTCCACTCCGGAACAGCTTATTGAAAGATATGACAAACTCCAAATTGAAAAAGGGGTCATACTGCCGGAGGTTAATCCTGAATGTTCGTATATGCCGCAGTCCAATGAGGATGCACTTGACATTTCCCGGGAAAACGGCAGATTTATTCCGTTCTGCAACATTGATCCGAGGGCTCTGAACAATTCTCCATGTGCTCAGCTCGGCGACATTATAAAATTCTATCGCGATAAAGGCTGTAAAGGGGTCGGTGAAGTCTGCGCCAATCTGCCGTTTATGGATCCACTGGTGCAGAATCTTTTCAAGGGCGCTGAAGAAGCGGGGGTTCCGCTTACTTTTCACATTGCGCCTTGTATTGGCGGTAATTACGGATTATATGATAATCCTGGGTTGCCTCAATTGGAAATGTCATTGCAGAAATTCCCGAATTTGAAGTTTTTCGGACATTCTCAGGCTTTCTGGGCGGAAATCGCAAGGCTTGAAACCCCGGAGGAACGAACTGGTTATCCGGCCTCTCTGGTAAAAGATGAGGGAGTGATTCCAAAACTAATGAGGAAATATCCGAATCTTTATGGAGATCTGTCTGCCGGAAGCGGTTGTAATGCTCTAAAGCGGGACAGAAAATATGCGATTAAATTTCTGAATGAATTTCAGGACAGGCTGATGTTTGGAACCGATATCTGCGCCCCTGACACGGCGACCCCGCTCGTCGATTTCCTGCTTGACATGAAAAACGCCGGGGACATTACTGAATCCGTTTTCAATAAAGTGGCCAGGGAAAATGCAATTGCTAATCTCAACCTTTGACCACAAGAGAAATATTGCATAATTTAAGGAAAGAGTGATGAATAAGAAATTAAATTTGAAAACTAAGTGGCTGTAATCATGATTTATGGAAAAAAAGAAACTGTCGTGATTCAATTTCAGTCGGGGGGATGATTACTGGTCTATTGGGGATACAAACGTCAGGGGGAATTATGAGGTAAAGTTTAGTGCGGAAATTTAAGCACCAATGAGATAAACGATTTTACCGTCCATTGCGCATAACGATTAAACACGAAAGAATTTCGACAAATGCATGTACCACCGCCATCAGCATTACAGAATGTTGTCGCAGTTACGCCAGGCAGCAAAACATATCACTGCGGGACTTTGACTTATACCAAAATGGGATTGTTTGTACTTTTCGCCTGGCTACTGTGGGGTGATTTCTGCTTCACCATGATGGAAGCGGTGGTGCCGAGCATATTGCCGCTGAAGTTGAAAGACCTTGGTTGTTCAAACTGGCTGATGGGGCTGATCCTGACCACCGCTCCCGGCATTTTGAATATGACCGTCTGCCCGTATGTCAGTTTTAAAAGCGACCGTTACCGCAGCCGCTGGGGTCGGCGCATTCCGTTCATCATCTGGACGATGCCGTTTCTCTGCGGCAGTCTGGCCTTGATGGGGCTGGGCGATGATCTTTGCTGGATGCTGCAAAGAAATTCAGAGCTTCTAAGGAGTTTTGCGCCGGCGACTATTACGATTGTACTGATCGCGTTTTTCCTGATCATGTTCCAATTTTTTAACATGTTTGTGGGCTCGGTCTTCTGGTATCTGTTCAACGATGTGGTTCCGGCGCAGTTCCTGGCGCGCTTTATGGGGTTGTTCCGGATTGTCGGAACGGGCGCCGGAGCGCTGTATAACTTCTTTATTTTTAAATATGCCGAATCGAATATGCGGGAGATCTTTATCGGTGCGGCGGTGTTGTACCTGGTCGGGTTCGGAATGGCCTGCCTGATGATCAAGGAAGGCGAGTACCCGCCGCCGGAGGGGGAAAATGACAGTTCAAGCAGGGGGTTGAATGGGATCCGAACTTTTTTTAAGGAATCCTTTTCACATAAGTTTTACTGGTTCAAGTTTCTTTCGTCGTCATTCTCCGCTATTGTCGGGGCAATTGGAATGTTCAGTATTTTCTTCAACCGGGAGATGGGGCTTTCGCTGGATCAGATCGGCAAAATCAATGCAAT
>CAIPAT010000203.1 GCA_903863035.1 uncultured Lentisphaeria bacterium | reverse complement strand
GTGACCAGTGGCCGCTGTTCCGCACTGTATCAGCGGAGGCTGTGCTGGAGAAGGCCGACAGTTTCATTGATTATGTCTCAGGCAGAGGCAAACGTCCGGTAGTCTGTTTTTACTTTCATCCCTGGGAATTCTATGAAATGCTGCAAGGATCGATTGATTACGGCGAAGCAAGTGTCACCCCGCTACCGTTTATAACTAAAAATTGCGGGGACGTCGCCTGCCGGGAATTTGAAATTTTATTGCAGGAACTTAAAAAACGCGGCGGAGTTTTTAAAACCGCATTGGAGGTTGCTGATGAATGGCAATGAGCTGATTGAACTGTTTACAAATGGCGGCAAACGCTGCCATATCACTGGCACTGTTGAAAATGGCGTTATTGCGGGGCTTGATCTGGAAGGCCGCCTGTACACAGTAATGGACGGTATTGTTATGAACCGGGTGAACCCTGCCGCAATATCGGGCATAACCACTCGTTCAGGATATTTGAATCCAGGCGGCGACGGATTATGGCCTGCGCCTGAAGGAACTTGTTATGGTTACCAATATGGAACCGGCAGCTGGCGGGTGCCGCCTGGACTTACCGGAGCCAGATTTTTAGTTGTGGAACAAGCAGCTGGCAGGGCGCGAATAGAGGCTGAAGTAGACCTTGTCAACGCTTCCGGTCTGGGCATTCCGGCGATTTTCAGCCGGGATGTTTCGGTGACGCCGGGCAACAAATGTCTGACGGTAAAAGTCATTGAATCCATTCAATATATCGGTGCGCGAACTCTTAATCGCGAAGAATGCATATTGGCCCCGTGGACGCTTTGCCAGTTTGACTGCGGTCCAGGTTGTGAAGTAGTGTTTCCGGCAGCCAATGCGGAGATATGGGACCTGTACGATCCCAGTGATGACTGCCGCTGCGTCAAGGATGGTCTGATTCATGCCGTAACCGATTCGTCGAGACGTTATCAGATCGGAATCGGCGCAGCCGTTCCCTGGATCGAGCTTCATCTGCCGCATAAAAAACTTGCAATTAAACGATCAACATTCAAATTGCCGGAAAATATGGATTATATTGATATCGCGGACGCCTCTCCGTCAATCAGGCCTTCGGATAAAGGAACCCGTTACAGTGTGTACAGCGATATGAACGGTTTTATGGAGATCGAAGCTGTCGGCGGCTGTCCGCAAGTGCTCGAACCCGGTATAGTTTTGTCTGTTGAAGTAATAACAGAATATCGAAACACGGAACGGAAAGATGAAAAATAGAACTGCACTTGTCACCGGTGCGTCCAATGGAATCGGAAAATCAATCGCGCTGATGCTGGCGGGGGAGGGGATTGATGTCGCGATCAGTTATTTCAGTGACGAAAAAGGAGCGGAGGATACGAAGAAAAAGGCGGAAAGTCTGGGTGTAAAGGCACTGATAATACAGGCAGATACGGGCAGGGCAGAGGATATCGATGCGCTTGTGGCAAAAACACTGGAAACATTCTCTAAAATCGATATACTCGTGAACAATGCAGGGATTTTTATCAACAGTGATTTTTTTGAAATCTCGGAAGAAATGTTTGACCGCATGATCGATGTAAATCTGAAAGGCTGTTTCCTTATGATGCAAAAAGTGGCCAAACACATGGTGCAGAAAGGTATTCACGGACGAATAATCAATATTTCATCTGCACTTGCTGTCACCGGCTGTGAATTTCAGCCGCACTACGCCGCATCCAAGGCAGGCGTAAATATGCTTACCAAAGCTGGCGCCCATTCATTGGCGCCCCATGGCATCACCGTTAACGCCATTATGCCGGGCACTATCGAAACGAATGCCAACAAGATACAGTTGAGCGATGAAGCGACAGCCAAAGAAATACTATCGCGTACACCGCTGAAGTCATACGGCAAGCCGGAAAATATTTCAGAAGCTGTGAAATACTTTATTTCGGAGAATGCCGGTTGGACGACAGGAAGTATATTGGCCGTGGACGGCGGCTATCTGGCTTAGAATATACAAACACAGAATGGAAGTGAAAATGAATGTGAATGATCTGCCTAGCGGTGACGCGAAAAAAACTTTGGAGTTCCCGCATTTTCCGACACGTCTTCAGGCCGTTATCTGGCGCAACTGGGGACTGGTCACAGTGGAAAAACTGGCGAAGGTGCTTGTGGCAACGCCAATACAGATCGAAGAACTTGCTTCGGGTATGGGCTTGCGTAAAGACGATATTTTGTGTCCGGTGTGGCATGAGCGCGGATATCTTACCATCATCCGGCGTAACTGGCATCTGCTGCCTTACGAACAATTGCTGGATTTGCTGGAGTGGACTCCGGATGAATTGGCCTATGTGCTCAAAGAAGATGATTTTTTATGGCATAAATTAGGGCATATGAAACCTGAAACCGTTCCGGTCCGCTATGCCCCGCTTACAGCAGATGAGATGCAGCAGACCGCGGTATTGAAAGCAACAATTTCAAAGTATTTTTCAGAAGACCAGACCGTCCTGGACAATCCGTTTGAATTTTTAAAACGATATGGCAATAATGCAAAAAATAACTCAATAACTAAAGACCGCCGCTCCGGTCTGTGTATGACTTATTCTTACTCGGCGGTTTACGGCGATCCGCTGCTCAACGAAAAGCTGGATCCATATCCGGACGGTCTGCTGGCGGATTACGCGGCGGCAGGAGTCAATGCGGTATGGCTGCAAGGAACGCTTTACACGCTGGTGCCGTGGTTAGGCGAGTCAAAATACTCAGACGGCTGGCAAACCCGTCTCGCCAATCTTGGCAAATTGTGTAAAAAAGCTGAAAAATATGGAATCAGGGTTTATCTCTATTTAAACGAGCCGCGTTCAATGCCGCCTGATTTTTTTGAAACTCATGCGGACTGGCGAGGAGCGCAGTCTCTCGATGGCTTGAGCTTTACTTTGTGCACCAGCAAAGCGCCGGTAATTAACGCGCTTAAAGACGGAATTTCTGAATTATTTCGCAAGGTGCCGGAACTTGGCGGATTGTTTACCATTACCATGTCGGAAAACCTGACCAACTGCTGCTCCCGTCCGCAGGATATAATTACGCAGTGCCCGTTGTGTTCAAAGCGCGGTCCGGCGGCGATCATAGCTGAACTCAACCAGGCGCTGGCCGAAGGCGCGCACCGGGTAAAGCCTGAAGCTGATGTCATTGCCTGGACCTGGGCGTGGTCACCGGAGTGGGATGAACAGGCGGTGGCTTTATTGTCCAAAGACGTAAAACTGATGTGTGTAAGCGAAACCGCATTGACTACCGACGCAATGGGAATAAAAGGTTCAGTGATCGATTACTCCATTTCCAAGGTCGGGCCCGGCCCGATTGCGTTAAGATTATGGCGGAAAGCCGCGGAATGCGGAATTAAGACCGTCGCCAAAGTTCAATTAAACAATACCTGGGAATGCTCGGCGGTTCCTTATATTCCCGTGCCGGGGTTGGTGGAAAAGCATCTGCGCAGTCTTGAAGCAGCCGGGGTCAGGGATTTGATGTTGAACTGGACGCTGGGCGGATATCCCGGCGGCAACTTGGAACTTTTAAAACTGCCGAAAGAAAAACTGGCATTAGAGAAGTACGGTAGCGAATGTGTGAAATTAGTCTTGAATGCATGGGCTTGCTTTGACCGGGCATTCGAGGAATTTCCATTGAACAGCACGCCGCAACTTTACACTGCGCCGCAGAATTTCGGGCCGATGACTCTGCTTTTTGCAAAGCCTACCGGCTATACGGCAACTATGATCGGGTTCCCTTATGACGATCTCGCAACATGGCGCGGTAATTATTATCCGGAAGATATTTTTGAGGAGCAATTCAGAAAATTGAGTACCGGCTGGGCGGATGGACTGGAACAATTAAAATCCGCGATGAAAATGGTAACTTCCGAAAAGGTCGCGGCACTGGCCGACCTGCTGAATGTCGCGGAGGCGGTTTATTGTCATTTCCGCAGCACCTATCTGCAAATCAGGTTTGTCCGGCTGCGTGATTCCGTTGAAAAAGAAACCATTATGGGCATACTGGATGAGGAAATCGAACTGGCTAGACGGCTGATTGAAGTGGTAATGCGCGACTCCCGCATCGGCTTTGAAGCCAGCAATCATTATTATTACACCGTCGCCGACCTGAAAGAGAAAATTCTAAACTGCGAGTTTATCAAAACTGAGATTTCTAAGGGATAGTAATAATAATCTGTGAAACCCTGGAAATGATTGTACGATTTCTCATTTATTTGATGTCTTTTATATTGAAATTGATAATCGACAGCATGCTGAAGAACGCAATATAAATTAACAGAGTACTGAGATTGGTGATCATTCTGCCGGACGGGATGTCTGAAAGCCATAAAATACTTCCGCCGTTCATGACTTTGGACAGCAGATAAGGTTCTATTTTGTCTGCAAACGGCAACTTTTCCACGATATAACAGACAAAATAAATGGTAATGGCGGCGACCGTTGCACCGCTCATCCGGTCAAAAATCGTGGAAAAGAAAAACGCGATGCTGCCCAGCGCCATCATTGAAATCGAATAGTACATTACAACCATAAAGTAACAGGCCAGCGCCTGGTCCGGAAACATCAGTACCATCTCCGAACCCAGGCCCAAGCCATGCAGATAAATCAGCTGGGTGCCGGAGTAACCCCGGAGGCATAATCCGATGGCAATTGCTATCAGCGAAAAATACAGACAATATAACAGATTCACCAGATATATCGCTGATAGTTTGGCGAGGATGATCCGGGTGCGGGAACGGGGCCGGGCCATATACATTTTCAGACTGCCGTCCTGCATTTCTCCAGCCACCATATCGCCGGCCAGCGTACAGATGAAGATTGGCATAAGTACCAGAAAGGTCGGCACCAGAGCCACCCTGGCGAAAAACAATCCGTCCACAAAACGTTGAAAGTTATCGAATTTTATGGTGTCGGCCACTTCTTTTTCGAAAAAACGAAAATTAGATGTTTTGAACCCGATATAGCATAAAGCAAGAAAAAATAAGTGACCGAAGATCATCACATAATTTTTTTTCTGAACTGCGATTTTGCGAATTTCAAACCAAATCTCTCTCAACATGTTCTTTACCATATCCTGTCGCTTCCATAAAGAAGCTTTCTAGTTTCTTGCGCTCCTGGCTCAGGTGGCTCACTTTCAATCCGTTAGTCACCAGCATGCAGTTGACTGCCGCCGCACAATCTTCGCTGACCCGCAATAGAATTTCAGGTCTTTCGCAGACTATCGAAAGTACCGGCAGCGAGTTTTCCTCCATTGCCCGGTGTAATAGCGCGGCCGCCACATCAAAATCATCTGCGACGACCCTTACGGTGTTCTCGGCTGACAGCAATTCGTCCAGAGTTCCGAAAGCAACGATTTTCCCGTCCTTGATTACTGCCAGCCTGGTGCAAACGTTCTCGATTTCCGCCAGCAGATGGCTGGTAAGCAGAATAGTTGTTCCGAAACGGCGGTTATACTCTTTGATGATTGTCCGGATTTCAACAATTCCCGCAGGATCAAGCCCGTTGGTCGGCTCATCCAGAATTATGAATTGAGAATCCGGCAGCAGCGCCAGCGCAATACCCAGCCGTTGCTTCATCCCGGTGGAAAACAGCCCGACTTTGTCATGCATCCGGTCCTTCAGCTCGACAAATTCAATGATATGATCCAGTTTTTTTTCATATTCCGGACCATGTCCTCCGGAAAAAATATCCAGATTGCAGCGGGCGGAAAGGTCGGGGATGAATGCCGGCCATTCAATAACCGCCCCGATATTGCTCATGGCCAGCCGGTGCGCGTAATTGACGTCATGACCGCAGATGCGGACATGTCCGGAGGTCGGCCAGATCAGCCCGGTAAACAACTTCAATAGAGTGCTTTTGCCGGCGCCGTTAGGGCCGATCACCCCTAAAATATCTCCAGACCGGATCGTCATGGAAATATTGTCTACCGCTTTTTTGCGGCCAAATGACTTGGACAGATTTTCGCACTCCAGGATCATTGCGGCAGCTCCGGTTTGCCGGTTGCGCGGGCATTCAAATACAGATAATTTTTCGATTCAAGTTTACCGGATTGTCCGTGAAAGTTGTCGTAATCCATCATGATGAATTTTTTGAACTCAAAGATCACAAAAGTCTTTTCATCCACATTCTGGCCGTTGATCATAAACTCGGACATCCATTCATAACTTGAACCTTCCATGGCAAACCACTTTTTGTCGACATCGCCGGGACAAAGAAAAATTCCGGTATTGCCCGCGTATGGTTTCAATACTGCGGCAATTCCCGGAAAATTCTTTTCGCCGTTCGGCGGATTGGATGGCCGCATTGTGCAGTACGGCATGATAAATCTGTTATCCTGCAAGTACATATTCAAGGCCAGGCCGATTTGATGCAGATTGCCCAGGCAAACTGTTTTGCGGGAACGTTCTCTGGCTTTCGCCATTGCCGGCAGTAGTATTCCGGTCAGTAATGCAATGATTGAAAGCGTTACCAGCAGCTCTATCAGTGTAAATTTGTGGATATGCATGTACTGCCTCATAATTCTTTAAGTGTCCGGATCCAGAATTGACTGACCGCCGCGAAGTCCCGGCGTTCATCCGGCGTTAATTTTGAAGTCATGATTTTAGTCATTTCTTCTGAAACGGCTTTGCCTTCTTCGGAAGAAATCTGTTTTTTCAGCGCATCTTTCTGCTGCGGATTCATTTTCAGTACTTTCTGATAATTATTCTCCGCGGTTTTATTTATTTCATCAAGGATTTTGGTGCGGTCTTCCGGCGTCGCGGCACGTAACTGCTCAAGTGAACCGTTCAGCGCATTGGTCAACGCCTTGATCCTGATATCACGCCGTTCGTTTTCCGGATAAGCGCCGAGCTGCTTGCGCAGATGTTCCAGAACCTCATGGCGGCGGCGTTTGTCGGCTTGGGCTATGAATGTCCGGCTGAGTGCATCTGTCAATTCTTCCCGTGTCCAGTCTTTTTTTGCCATGATCTCTGTCGGAGTAAGGGCTTCGCGTCTGGTACTGAAGCAAAAAAAGCACAGAATAGCGAGCAGCGGCAGAAAGACGGCCGCAGTAATAATTACCGGTTTTAGTCTGGGGCTTAAGTTCATGATTTTGTGCTCCTGAGTAATGTTAACTTGATTCCGTAACAAAGTCAATTTGATTTTTCATATTTTATCTTTTTTGAATGATTTTTTTCAGAGTATCTCCAGGCATTATACAGAGATAAATGGATAGCACCGCCAAAAGTCTGGAATTCTAATTATTGATGCATGAAGATAATTATTGCCAGCCTCAAAGGCATTGATATTTTGGAGAAATAGTCCGCCTTTTTGACATTTACTGGACTTGGGGCGGTACTGTCATAAATGATGATTTACGCTGAATTACATTCTTTTATTGATAATCTTGTTGTTTTTTGTGAAATGCATATTATATTTATAGCTCTTGATAAGTTTTATGTTTTTACACGATGCGGGGTGGAGCAGAGGTAGCTCGTCAGGCTCATAACCTGAAGGCCGTAGGTTCGATTCCTGCCCCCGCTACCAATTGACTTTTTTATGCCAGCTCAGAAACCCTCTGAACTGGCTTTTTTTGTGCTTAAAATATCGAATTTTGCTCGACTTATTAGAGAAACTACAGTCTGCCCAAAATGGCAAAAAATACCACTTTTTAAACTCGAAACGGCAAAAAACGGCAAAAGAATTTGTGGTATCGTATAATCTGTCAATACTGATGATCCCGACAATGATCTACAGACAAAGCAATAACGGTTTTAGTTTTAAGAAGCATCGGCAGAATACCATTGAATGCTTGAACATAAATTTATACTGTCGCTGGTAGCGCTGTTTCTAGTTTTATTCCTGTGGTTTCTGTTTGATCGGCATATCCGTAAGGCGCTTGGCGGCAAACACGCAAAAGGTTGTTGAGTCAAAACAGAAATTTGTGGATATGTCCATAAAAAACTCCCGCGAATGCCAATTGACAATGCGGGAGTTTTGAAAAGGAATACTGGTCCGGATTAAATCTTGGCAGCACTCCAGTCAACTTTGCTGACGAATGCCGTCAGGCTGCGACCATCGGCAGTCTTGGCTTGAAACGCATATCTTTCATTACCTTTTTTGCCGTAGGTGACTTTCTTGGTTACTTCTGCCTGGACTTTCTTCTTTGCCTTCACGTCATAGAATGAATGCTGCATTTTACCATTCTCCTTATAGATTGTTATTGCCTGCTCGACTTGAGCAATCGGTCTGAATAAAAGTAGCCTAAAAAACTTTTAATGCAAGCACAAAGCATGAAATTGATTTGGGATCAAAAAGGAACAGAGAAAATTGCCGTGCAAGGGGTTAAGATAAATTTTAATCCAGCATTTCGATTGATTTGCATTGATTATGGAAGTATTTTTTGCGTATAACAAATATATTTAAACCGTTCCTGCTCTTTGATTATGAGTAAGAGCGCAGTTAACAGAGGTATAGGAAATGAGGAAGAAAGCCAGCGCAAATGAACTTAAAAAAGATGCGGAAGCCAGCAGGACGGCAACGCTGAATC
>CAIPAT010000202.1 GCA_903863035.1 uncultured Lentisphaeria bacterium | reverse complement strand
GTTCTGGGAATAAAACTGGACGCGCTGCCGGTCCGCACAAATGTCTTCAGACGGAAGATGTGAAACGACTGTAGTGCCAGCTGGACACTTAACTCGTTGATTATCAACATGTCAATTTTTAGTCCGCGGAAGTTGGGTTAGTACCATAACAAAACGTCATAGTTTATTGGATTTTGAAAAAAATATAACAAAATATGAGGAGTATTATAATGTTTAATAGACTTGTTCAACGCAACATTACCACCCAATATACTGTAGCGGTCGCACTGCTTGTGACGCTGGCCTTACCAGCATTCGCCGCAACGAATGTTTATTTCAACAAACCGGACGATGAGGCGCTTAGCACGCGTTCCGAGTTTCCTTACCTGGCGCCGAAAGATGTGGACAAGTTTTATGGCAAACTGCCGCGGCTCTATCTGCACGGCATGTGGAAACTCACGGTAACACCGAATCCGGCAGGCAGAAATTTAGGGGCTGGCGAATATTTTCTTGATGATGCCGGCATGAAAAAAGGTTACACCGCTAAAGATTTTGATGACTCGAAATGGGATGATTTCTATGTTCCGCAGAAGGTGCGGCTTGAACCAAAAAACAAATATGGAATTAGTTTCAGCAAATATAATCCTGCGCCCAAAGATGGTACGACAAGATTGAAAAGTTGGGAGGTAGCACCAGTATTGCCGCCGCATGATTATGCCGACGGCTATTCTTATCAATCAACGCGTTTTGTAATTCCGCCGGAGCGCCGCCGCATGCGGGTTGTGCTGCATCTTGATGCGGCCAATAGTCTTGGAGTAATTTTTGTGAACGGGCATGAAGCGGGAAGATTACGTGATTACGCGGCTGCCGGATTTGTTGATGTGGCGTCTTTGGATATCACCCCGTGGGTGAATCAAACCGGCGATAACCGGCTGGTGGTGCGCACCTATAATCAGTTTGTTGACGGGCACTGGGTAGCTAAATCCAATGGCTTCAACTGCAACGGGGTATGGAGTCCGGTATGGCTTGAGTTCTGGAACGATATCCGGGCGGAACACATGAAAATTTCGCCACGTTTTCCGGACGCGGCGGAGGTGGAATGCGTGCTGATTAATCCCAAAGGGCAGGTTGAAAAAAAGAATGTTTCTCTGATGGTAAAACCGTGGCAGGGAGTTTGTTCGCGGATGGTGGATGATAAAAATAAGAATTGGGAATCAAAAGCGGTTGAAGTTTCACTTGCGCCCGGAGAAAATAGTTTCAAGACAAAAATAGAATTGCCCGGCATCAAGCCATGGCACATGGATTCGCCATACTTGTACGAGATGCAGGTACTTGTTGATGGCAAACTTGCCGGAACAGACAGTTTCGGGGTGCGTTCAATCAAGCGTGATGGCAGAAAAATACTCATCAATAATATTCCCGCCTACTTTTTCGGGTATGGTTTGAGTGATGTGCCGGTTATTACCTATGTGAGAGGAATGAGAGTAAATAAAAACGGCATTCTCGCCGCAGTGCTGAAAACATTCCAGGAATCCACTGACATCAACGCTGTCCTGCGGGCTGGTTGTATGCCGGAGATTTTCTATCAGATCTGCGACGAACTTGGACTTGCCCGGTGGGATGAGACGATGTTCGTCGGAGGCGAATATGTGTTTTATGAACAATTCTCGCGCAGCGGCAGCAGCAAATTCATGCTGCCAATCAGAAGGATTACGCCTTATTTTCCCATGTGGACTAATTATTACAAACAGCTTTTTGATTTATACGGCAACCATCCCGCCATTATCGCCTGGAGCACCGACACTGAAATTCACTTTAATCCGCGCGACGAAATAGTTTTCCAAATCGACACCATCAACAAATACAAAAATGATGATCGTCTTGTTTGCGGCGAAGGCATTCATTTCATGCATACTACCGATACTAAAACTGGTGCAAGACAATATAATATGTGGAAGAATGAGCCGAAAAATTCAATACCTGGCATGGATTTCACCCAGTATCATAATCGCCCGATGCAATATCTTGACGGCCGTTCGCTGGGCTGGGAAATCGAGCAGATGCATCAAATTGAGCAGGAAAGCGTAAAAGCGTACCCGGCCGCTGGCGGCCTGCCCATGACTGCATGCCCGGCGCTGATACTGGATTATGCCCAGTTGATGGGCTTGTACCTGCCGCGCACCACGGAGGAATTGCAGAAAATGTGGCCAAATAATAAAGCCGAATATCTTGCGGCTCAGGCCATCTGGAAGAACGGCAGGTATGACAAAACATTTCTCTGCGACTATTTGTCCAGACCGGATACACTTATTACCGCAGGATTCCCGCAGGGACGGATTGTGATGGGACTGGTCGGGGTGCATACCTATATGTCGAATGATGATGATCGATATAAGTATATGGGTTTCGAGATGCAGCGTCTGGGCGAACTCTTTCGCTGGAGCAATGAGTTTTTCAAAGGCTATGGATTCGGCAATGAAAGCCATATCGCCTGGACTAAAGATTTGTTATTTAACCGGAACTTAGACCCCGCGCAGATTGGCCCGCAACCGACTCTGTGCGCCTATACAAAGCGGATGCAGCAGCGGCGGCTGCCAGTGCTGGACTGGCATCTGTGGCATAACCTTTTTGCCGGTGAAAATCATCAGTATGAACTTCGCGTGATGAATGACGGAACAACCGTTTTTGACGGCGGAAAAGTTACCGCCAAGCTCCTTGCCGGCGACGCGTTCGACAATTTTGGCAAAGAGAATACATTACCATCCGTGTGGACCGGCGAAACAACGATTCCGGAAATTACAGTCGGTGAACGTTTCAGTGGTAAGCTGGATGTGAATATTCCCGCCGGACTTGCGTCCGGACGCTATACTATGTCACTTTTTTTATCCGGTAACAACGGTAAATCAGTTTCAAGTAATTCCTATCCGTTCAACATTGGCAGTCGTAATAATGTCAAGCTAAACTGTGCCGGAACTATTGGTGTTTATTGCGGGGACAACAATCCTGCCGGTATTGCATTCACCGCAATTTTAGAAAATATGGGTTTGAAGATCGAGCAGTTGAAGGACTTCTCCAATATTAATGCTTATAAAATGGTCATAATTTGCCCGGGAGCATTTGACGTCAATTTGGAAAAACAGGCTGAGACATTGCATACCTGGCTGGCAAAAGGCGGAAGATTGCTGTGCATGGAGCAAAAAGCCATCGGCAAAGTGCCCTTTCTCAACCAGATGTGGCTGGAGGCGGCTGATAAAAATTCCAGCGAACCGGTTGAGCCGTCCCATCCCGCTTTTGCCGGGTTGGAACGCAATAAAGATATGGACACACTCAACGGGAACAATGGCAGTGCCTACACGCACATCCTGATGCCGGCTTCAGAGTCGGTCATTGCACTGGCGTGGAACCATGTCGGCAATGATGATTACGGCAAAAGCCGTGTGGCGATGGCTGTATCTGAGGTACGCGAGGGCAATGGTGTCTGCCTGCTGAGTCAGCTCCTCGTTTCGAGTCGCTACGACAGCGACCCGCAGGCTCGTCGTTTCGTCCAGCAACTCGTCGCCTATTTTGTTTCCCCGGAGATGGGTAAATTCGCGCGTCCAGCCAGAGGCAAGCACAAAGTTCGTGTCCATGTTGATGAAAGCCGTGTGTTTTTTGTTGACCTTAGCAAACATGCTAACCGCGGTTTCGTTGATGAGGTGGCGGCCGATGGCAAAGGCGGCTGGGATGACGGTGGTCCGCAAAACGATATGCGCGCTTTAAAGACGGGTAAACAACGCCTGGCAGGTGTGCCTTTTGATATTATCAACCCGGCCGGGAATAATGGTCGCGGCTGTATCGTTCTATCCGGTGGAATATTAGTTTGGGCTCCTGCTGCAGCATCCGGTATTCCTGTGAACCAAAAAACGAAAGCATTCAACTTCCTGCATGCCTATGGTTATGGCAAAGAAGGCGAGACTTGCGCAAAATATATTATTAAATATGATGACGGAAGTATTGTCGAGATTCCTCTGATTTGCGGTAAGAATATCGATTCATGGTGGGGCAGCCGGAAACTTGACGACGCCGAGGTGGCGTGGTCGGGAAAAAACCCGGCGGCAGGAACCATTAGCGTTTATTCCTATCGCTGGCAGAATCCTCACCCGGATAAAAAAGTTGCGGCGATTGATTTTGTCTCTATGAATACCGGCAATACGATTCCGATACTTGTCGCGATAACCGGAGAGAATTTATTATGAAAAAACTTATTCAGTTTAAATAAACAGGCGGTAAACAAATTATGAATGGACAATGGATCACTTATCCCGGCAAATCGCAGGAGAAAAACCTGTACTTCCGGGCGCGCCGGCAATTTAATGTCGCCGCAGTACCGGAGAAACAGTTGCTGCATATCGCGGCGGAATCGTATTACCAGCTCTGGTTGAACGGGCACGAAATCGGCATGGGGCCGGCGCGCGGTTCACGCAGCTTGAATTATTTCGACACCTATGAAATAAGCCGTTATCTGCATTCCGGAGAAAACCATATCGCGGTGCTGGTGCAATGCATGAACATTCCCAATGTAACTACCTGTCCGTACTGCGCCGGAGTCTGCATCGAACTGGAGAATATGCTATTGAGTGATGGAGAATGGGACGTGTCTGTCAGTGCGGAATGGCGTCAGGATGCGGAAATTTTAAGCCCGCACACAGGATTTCCTGAATACCGCGATCTGCGTCAGACTCCGGTCGGCTGGCAGGCAGGCAATGACTGCGGAGAATGGGTAAAAGCGGAAATAATCAGTAAAATAGTCGGCAAAAATCTGCTGCCGCGGCCAGTTCCGCTGTTAAGCGCTTCACATTATCTGCCGGTTGAAATCACTCATACCGCCCGCGTCGAACCACTGAATGAAAATGAATTGGCGAATGAACTGGCGGCGGTGGCGGTGACTCGGCAGAAACACTATTGTATCAACATGGAACTTACCGCACAGTGTCGTCCGCTGCTGACCGCCGGATGCCATGAGATTGTCATTGTTCCTCCTGAAGACGGCGCAGACGTGTCGCTCATCTTCAATTTCGGGCGGGAAGTGATCGGGTTCTTTCAGTTGACGCTTTCCGCCTCGTCCGGAACCGTGATTGACCTTGCTTATGACGAGATTCTTGAAGAAGGCCGCATCAAAGTTTTATACCAGAATTACCATTACGTTGACCGGTATATCACCCGCGGCGGCAGACAGAAAGTCGGCAACACCATCCATGAACGCGGATTCCGTTATGTGGAGGTCGTAATTCGTAATTTTCGTGAGCCGGTGACGCTTTACTCTGCTGAGGCTGTTGACCGGCGTTATCCACTGTCCCGTACCGGCTGTTTCAACTGCAGCGACATGCTGTTGAACCGGATATGGGATGTTTGCGTGGAAACTATGTCAACCTGCACCACCGATGTTTTCAACGACTGTCCATGGCGCGAACACGCATTCTGGGTTAATGATCTGATGGTTGAAAATATCGTGGCTCTGCAGGCGTTCGGTGATTATCGGCTGAATGCCCACGCACTGCGTCTGGCGATGTCAAACCGCCGTTCAGACGGCATGGTTCCCGGAGTCTGCCCGGACGATGGCCGGGCCGGGCTTGTCCTGGTACCCACAAATTTATTCCTGCCGCTAATTATGAAAGACCTTTATCTTTACAGCGGCGACCAGGTGCTGGTCAGCGAACTCCTGCCGCCGATGCTGGATATTCTAAAGCTGTTTAAATGCTGGAGGAATGCCGACGGTCTACTGGTTCCACCGGCGGAATACTGGAACTTCTTTGACTGGTCGTTCGAAATGGACAAAAGAAACATAATGGACGGAAAAAACACTTCGTTACTGAACTGGCTTTATGTCTATGCTCTAAATACTGCCGCATGGCTGCTGGAGAAAACCGGTCAGGCTGCCGCAGCGGAAAATTGCCGCGCCAGTGCCGCACCGGTGGTGGCCGGTATTGAAAGACATTTCTGGCTGCCGGAGCGGAAATGCTATGCCGACTGGCTGGAAGCTGATGGAACCCCGTCCGCCCATGCCAGCCAGCTCGCCCAGGCTTTCGCGCTGCTTAGCGGCAGTCTGCCGGAAAACCGGCGCGATGATCTGGTTCGTGCTTTGAATAATCCGTCCTTGTTACAGCCGGAACTGTATCTGCACCATTTCGTGTTTAAAGCCATGAGTGACAACCGGCAATATCCATCCGTCATGGAACGGATTCAAAAATACTGGGGCGAAGTAATCAAAACCGGCACTCCGACACTGTGGGAGGCGGCAATTCACCAGCACGGAAAGGCCGCATTCGGCAATATCGGCAGCCTGTGCCACGGTTTCGGCACCACCCCGGTCAATTATTTCCAGACCGTCATTCTCGGCGTCATTCCGCTGGAACCGGGGTTTAAACGCTTCGCGTTTAATCCGGTTTACCATGACCTGGATTTCGCCGAAGGTCGCGTTCCTACTCCGTCCGGAACAATTCACGTTCATTGGCGAAAAAACGGCGACAAACTCAGTGTCGGACTGACCGTGCCTTTCGGACTGACAGCACAAACCACGGCTGGAGAATTCTCCGCCGGAATCCATAATTTTGAACTTTAAAAATTTGAACTTTAACAAGGAGAATATTAACATGCGTAAATACGCGGCTATACTCGGCAATCTCGGCAACACCGGCGACCGGTTCTGCAGCAGTTACAAGGACAACCCATCATCATTGGAGATGCTGAAGCGGGCTGGCAAGATTGACGGCATCACCGGAATTGAACTGGTCGGCACCTGGGACATTCGCCTCGACAACATAGGCGAAATGAGCAAAGCGCTTGATGGCATGGGCTTGGAATGCGTTTCAATTATTCCCGATCTGTTCGCCGACAAAATCTGGAGGTTCGGCAGCATTTCCGCTAAAGATTCATCCGTCCGGCAAAAAGCAATGGACTACTTGAAAGCCATGTGCGCTATTGCGCATGAAATGAAATGTAAAATCATCAATCTCTGGCCGGGGCAGGATGGTTATGATTACCTGTTCCAGGCAGACTATTTGTCCGAACGCGGATGGATGATCGAAAACATCGCCATACTGGCACAGGAATTTCCAGATCTGAAATTCGCGCTGGAATACAAGGCAAAGGAACCGCGCACCCATTCCTACCTGGCGCGGATGGCCGACACCCTGCTGGTATGCCTCCAAACCGGTTGCGCCAACGTCGGGGTGACCATCGACACCGGCCATGCTTTCCTCGGTGGCGAAAATGTGTCTGAAGCGGTTGTGCTGGCCAAACAAGCCGGCGACCGCCTCTTCCATATGCATTTCAACGACAACTACAAGCAATGGGACGATGATATGATCGTCGGCACAATTCATACCATCGACTATCTGGAATTGCTTTACTGGCTGGAAGAATGCGGTTATGACGGATGGCTGTCAATGGATCAGTACCCTTATCGCGAAGACGCCGCCGGCGCAATCTCCGAATCGGTCAACTGGCTGAAGAAATTTGATGCCATGGTCACGGACAACCGCCCTGCTCTAAAAAAGGCGATAAACGAAGGTAACGCAGTAGATATTTCACGCCTGCTGCGTTCGATTATCGGCTGCAAGTAAAAAATAAAGAATCTCCGTCCATCCTATCCCTGAGGCAAGACTCAGTTGTATTACGGACGGATTCCCACGCACTGCTGGCGGGCTGGAGATTCAAAAAAAACAACACAAAAGGCAAAAACCGGCCCAAATGGTCGGAGAATTTACCCAATGAAGATTAAATAATTGCCATTCAGCTTCTTCACCTTTAATCCCTGTAATTTTGATCTTTAACAAAAAATAAATAAAACCAGATATGACTTGATGAAATACAAAATTCAAGCTATTTTTAAGATTTCATATTATGACGCCGGTTGAAAAAACGCTGCAAAATGCGATATTAATACTTTTGTATCTTTAAAAATTATATAAGGCTATACAATGATACGGTTTTTGATATATCTTTTTCCGGCAATGATGGATATGATTGTGGGTGCAGTTTTTTTCGTAACCGCAGTCAGATACTCTGAAAGCGGCGCCAGTTCATTGACAGTAACAGGCGTGATGGCGACCTGGGCTTTTATTTACTCGATCTGCTCAATCATCGCCGGACGGATTGTGACCCATAAGAATGCCGCACAGATCATTATGATGTCAGGCGGAGCTATTGCATTGGTATCAATCGGCTATATCGCCGTACCCAGTCTTGGCGCGCAATACCTGTGGACAGCCTTGATGGGCGTGGCTAGCGCATTTTTCTTCACCCCGTTCCAGGTGTTTATGAAATCACTGGAACACGGGGAAGACGGCAGCGTAGTCAGATCCACCGCACTTTATACTTTTTCCTGGAGTTTCGGCATGGCGTGCGGGCCTTTTATTTGCGGTTACGTCTGGCCGAACTTCGGCTGGCAATGGTGCTATGTACTGAACGCCATCATGGGCCTGGCGGTACTGTTCGGAATATGGAAACTCAATAAATATGCTTGTCAGCATCACGAAGCTGTCGCCGCCGCCGGAAAACCGTCACGGACAGAAGATTATTCTAAAATGCCTGACCTGGCCTGGCTGGGCTGGCTGGCCGCAGGCGTCGGCTGCATTACCGTAGCCGTGGTAAGATCGCTGTTTCCGGTAAAAGCCGCGTTCCTGGAACTCTCCAAGACCGATCAGGGCGTGATTCTGGCCATCGTCAGTTTCACCCAGGCGTTCATAGGACTGGCTTTCATCCGCAGCAAATTCTGGATGTACAAACCAGTTCCGGTAGGACTTTTTTCACTGTCGGGACTGCTTGGGCTGCTGCTTTTCGGACTGGGCTCCAAACCGGAAACATTTTATACGGCCGCATTCTTCTACGGCATATACTCCGGAATGTTTTTCTTTTATCTGGTATTCCACTCACTGGTGCATCCGACAAAAAGTTCAAAATATGTGGCGACCAATGAAGCCGTCGTCGGCATTACCTCCATCATCGGGCCGATTGCCGGTGGAATTATAGCTGACAAAACCGATTCCAGCGTGCCGTTCTACGTGGCCGGCATTCTGGTATTGCTGGTCATGGCGGTACAGGCCAGAGTGCATTATCTGAAACCGGTAAAATCGTAAAATTACCATAAACTAGGTGAAAGAATCATGAATAAGAATCAATCCGGCAGAGAGTGGATCAAAGACGCAGTGCTTTACCAGATATACCCGCAAAGTTATTACGACTCCAACGGCGACGGCATCGGCGACCTGCCGGGAATAATCAAAAAGCTTGATTACATCGCCTCGCTCGGCGTTAATCTGTTATGGTTATGCCCCTGTTTCGATTCGCCGTTCAATGATGCCGGCTACGATGTTCGCGATTTCTACAAGATCGCTCCACGCTACGGCACGAATAAGGACATGGAGTGCCTCTGCGCGGAAGCTCACAAGCGCGGTTTGCGCGTCTGCCTTGACCTGGTAGCGGGTCATACAGCCCTGGATTGCGAATGGTTCAAGCAGTCAGGAATGCCTGAAGCCAACAAATATTCCCAATATTATCTCTGGACAGATCACTGGGGCAATATGCCGGAATACGGCAGATGGACCAATGGTTATGCACAAAGAAACGGCAACTTCATGATTAACTTTTTCTGGAGCCAGCCGGCGCTGAACTATGGCTTCGCCAAGCCCGATCCAAGTAAGCCGTGGGAAGAACCGGTTGACGGCAAAGGCCCGAAAGCGGTAATCGCCGAATTGAAGAAAATCATGAAGTTCTGGCTCGACAAGGGCTGCGACGGCTTCAGGGTGGACATGGCGTCGTCACTCGTAAAAAATGATCCGGAATCCAAAGTCGTAATCAATCTATGGCACGATAATCTGCAGCCATGGATCAGAAAAAATTATCCGCATGCGGTTACAATTGCAGAATGGGGTAATCCCGCTGATTCTGTCGGCAAAGCCGGATTTGATATCGACTTCATACTCCATTTCGGGGTTCCCGGATACGGCGAAATGTTATTCAAACACCCCGCAGTCTGCGGCAGACCCACTGACGGTGTCTGCTTCTTCGATGAAGCCGGTAAAGGTTCGCCGAAATTGTTTTTGAAAGAATACATGAAAGCGTTCAAGAAAACCGACGGCAAAGGTTTTATTTCCATTCCCAGCGCCAATCATGATTACCAGCGACTGAACTATTACCGTTCAACTGCGGAAATGAAGGCGGCATTCACATTTATACTGACCTGGCCCGGAGTGCCGTCAATCTATTACGGGGATGAGATTGGAATGCGTTTCCAGCCGGATCTGCCATCAAAAGAAGGCGGTTATACCCGTACCGGCACCCGCACCCCGATGCAATGGAACGATCAGGCTAATGCCGGATTCTCATCAGCCAAACCGGATAAACTTTATCTGCCGTTAGATCCGGCTGCTGACCGGCCGACTGTAGCTGCACAGGCAGAAAGTCCGGATTCGCTGTTGAACCATGTCCGCAAGTTGCTTGAACTGCGCAAAAATACTCCGGAATTGCGCAATGACGGCAAAATAAAAGTGCTGTCAAAAGCAGACTCCTACCCTCTGATATATCAGCGCGGCGGGAAAGGTCAGGATAAATATTTGATCGCAATCAACCCTTCGGCAAAAGCGGTCAAAACTTCACTGAAACTGAACATCGCAGGCGTGGAGCCAATAATGGCTTGCGGTGCTCGAATCAATATCAGAGGCAAAGATGCAACGATTAAACTGGACGGCGTATCCTGGGGCATTTTCAAGCTCCAAAAAGCATGAAGTAACTTTATGCCTGTTTTTTTGCAAGTAAAAAAATGGCAGGATCAGGCCCGCTGGCGACACTCCTGTACGGCACGAATAAGTATACTCTGCACGGCTGAAAATTTAACATAGATTGCGAAGATTTTGAGAATCGGTTCGTATTCTGAGAGGCCGCCGATACCTGGGTATCGAAGGCCTCAAAAAGAGTGCTAATCCAAACTCGAAAGATCGCAATCCCGCAGGCGCTGGACGAGTGTCTTGCGGCTGTCTTTTCCCGATCCTCATTCAGGTGATATTCATATTGCCAGTCAATCGGATCGAAAAAATCCACTCCCCAATCCTGCTCGTCTATTCTTAAATTTTCAACAGTGCAGAGTATATATAGACTCAATAACCATTTTGGACAATCACTCCGACACTTTAGATAGTCGTTGAGCATAGTGTTTTGTGTTTCTAATTTTCAACGTTCAATTACCATTTTGGACATCCTGGACACATCTGTGCAGAACTATTTTTTTCACCATGAAGAACATGAAGTTAATGAAGAAGGACATAGCAGTCAGCGGATAGCTTCGTCCGGCGCAGTTATCCGCTGACTGCTGGTTTTTATTTTGTGCTCTTTTGAGTGTTTTGTGGACAATAATGCTTTCTATTTTTCCGCATTCCGGAGACTTTAGAGCACCGTTGAGCACAACGTGTTTCAAGTTTTATAAGATTTTCAAACAACATTCTGGATCCCGCAGTCGCGGGACTAACCTGAGAGTTAGCAGAACACGAAAAAGAACAAAGACAATTTTATCCACGAATGGCATCCCGCAAAGCGGGAACACTAATAAAACTGAAACGCTTGCTGTGAGTTTGATTTTGTGATGCAAAATCAAATTCACAGCAAAATATTCATTCGTGTAATTAGTGGACAACCTTTCCCAGGTTTTCCATTCGCGCCCTCTGCGCCTTTTGCGTTAAACATTTCCCCGGTTTTCATAAGTTCCCCGGTTTTCATAAGTTCCCCGGTTT
>CAIPAT010000201.1 GCA_903863035.1 uncultured Lentisphaeria bacterium | reverse complement strand
TAATGAGATAAAGTGATGTTCGGTTACAGTTACGCGCGATATTTATCTTTATAACTGAAATCAAAATGGGAAAAAAGAAGAAAAATCGCACGGACGGGGTTTTGTCACTTGCAATATTCCTCTTTATATGTGTCCAAAATGGTACAGGGTGGTATGGAGCGTTTTTTATTTGCCTTCGGTAAAAACTTCAATACCCTGGATGATTTCATCCAGCACGGCTTCATAACCTGCAAGCAGATCTTCGTCTTCTTTGGCGCGCTCCAGCGGTACGGCGGTTGACGGGGCTGACGGGGCAAACACAGTACAACTGTCCGGCACTTGTTCCTTGGACAACTCAAAGGTTCCGATTTTCTCCGCCAGCGCAATGCCTTCGCTTTTATCCATCCCGATCAGCGGACGGAGCACCAGCATAGTGACGGCGTCATTAATTGTATTGAGATTGACAATGGTCTGGCTGGCGACCTGACCGACTGATTCACCCGTCACTAATGCCATGCAACCGGTTTTACGCGCCACTTTTTCCGCAATGCGAAACATCATCCGACGGTAAAGCACGGTACGGTTTCGAGGATTGCAGTTGTCGCGGATCAGTTTCTGAATCGGCGCCAGATTGCAGATATGCAGTTTGCCGGGACGCTGGAAACGGTTTAGTTCAACGGCGATCCGTTTAACTTTATCAATCGTTATCTGCGGTGTATATGGTGTGCTGTGGAAGGTGATGTAATCAACCCGGCAGCCGCGCTTCATAGTCATATAACAGGCAACCGGGGAATCAATGCCGCCTGACAATAATGCCAGAACCGGCGAATTACAGCCGACCGGCAACCCGCCCGGCCCCTGGAATGATTGATAAAAGATGAACGCAAATTCGTCCCGGACTTCACAGCCGACAGTCACATCGGCATTCTTCAAATTTACTTTCAACTCGTCGTCACCATATTTAATGGCCACGACTTTAGCCAGCCGGATTTCAATCTCTTTGGATATGAGCGGAAACTTTTTATTGCTTCTGGTTGCCCGGATGCGAAAAGCTGGAACCGTCTTTTCCGTCATTGCCGCTTGAATAAACCGACCGCAACTGCCGTCAACCGCATTGCATATTTCTTCAATATCCAGCCCGCACATGATAACCGGCGAGAATGATTCGATGCCGAATGCCCGCGGCAGTTGTTCTTTGATTATATCCAGTTCGCCATCAGCAAACGGCCGTTTTGACGGATGCTGTACCCAAATCCTGCCCCTGACCCGCGAAACTTTGATGTCTTCGACGGTCTTGAGCAGATCGTAGATATTTTCAACCAGCCGGTTTTCAAACATCGCCCGGTTATTGCCTTTGATCGCTATTTCGTTATAGCGGCAGATGATTGCGTTAAACATCTTTTATACTTCCTTCAAATTAAAACCAAGTTCCCGAAGCGCGGAAAGAATTTCCGGATTCAGATGAAAGCCGCTTTTGGCGGCGACCGTGTAACAAGGAAACTCCCGGCGCAACGGGTAATCGCCGCGCTGCTTTTCGAACGTCTCCGGGGACGTCCGCAGCCTGGCGCAATCACCTTTGACGTCATAACTGACGTTTACCGCTTCAAGCAGCGTCTTTTCAAAAGATTCCTGGTCTGTAATCGCAATTTCGCGGTTGTCGGGTCCTGGAACATGTGACGGATACCAGTCTTTAAGCTTCAACCCGAAAAACCGGCAAAGCGCGCCTACGCTCATCGCCGTACCGTTGGCCTTGCCGTCTGTCGAATACCCGGCGATGTGAGGGGTGCCGTAATCAATCAGCCGCAGCAGTTCCAGGTCAATATCCGGTTCATTTTCCCAGACATCCAGCGCTGCGCCGCGGATGGTTTTCGCCAGCAGTGCGGCTTTCAACGCGGCGTTATCGCAAACTTCACCTCGCGATGAATTTATAAAGAATGCTCCGGATTTTAGTTTTTTCAGGAAGTCCGCATCCGCCAGATGATAAGTCCGGTCTTTACCTGCTTCGGTTAACGGCACATGTAGAGTGACGAAGTCAGATTCGGCCTGAATGCGTTCGAGGCTGACGAACTGCTCTGTTCCTTCTTTTTCAGCACGGGGCGGATCGTTCAACAGTACATTCATGCCCAGCGACCTGCCGGCAGCGGCAACTTTCGAACCGACATTGCCTACTCCGACTACGCCCAGTGTTCTGCCGTGCAGCGAAATGCCGTTGTCCGTCGCCAGATTGAGCAGCAAGGAAGTGATATACTGTTTGACGGAACTGGAATTGCAGCCCGGCGCGTTAGTCCAGGTGATGCCGGCAGCGTCAAGATAAGCGGTGTCGAAATGATCGAAACCGATGGTAGCCGTAGCGATGAATTTCACCTTTGATCCCGCCAGCAGCTTTTCATTGCATCTGGTCCGGGTCCGGGTAATTAAAGCATCGGCGTCCCTGACATCTTCAGGCGCTGTTTTCCCGCCCGGCAGATACACGACGGAATCACAATATGGTTCAAGCACCCCTTTGAGAAAGGGAATCTTGTCGTCTGCAACAACTTTCATCTTTATCTTCCTGGTTATGCCATTTTCAACAAGGCATCGCGTCCGGACATGCCTTTGACGATACCGGTTTTTTCAGCTCCGGCGCTTACGTTAACCACCTTGGCATTCAGCATGTCATCGAAAGTTTGGACGCCGGTGACAATGGCAACGGTTTCCTGAAGCTTATTGGCGGTTTCAATACTGAAATAACCGCAGCCGAGAAAACCATGTTTCCCCTTGATCAAAAGAATATTTGCTGACTGGGTCGGGATTCTATACCCTTCAAACTCATATTTATCAACAACAATTTTTTTCATAAGCCGTTTTTCCTGTAAAATTGATTTGCAAAAAGGTGAATAATTATAAATTCATGCTATAATTAACTCTAATTTGCAGAACACATACAATATCCTGCTTTCAAAAAAAAGCTAAGGGTAAATTAAATAAGAATAAACGGAGCAAGGCGATGGAAGAAAGTTTTTTACAGTCAAATTTTGCTGAACGGCTTGGTGGTTCATCATTCGGCAAAGACACCAAAATCTATAAGTTCGAAAAAATCAAACGGGCAAAACGGGCCGCCATGAAAGCCCATCCCGGCATCAAATTGATTGATATGGGCATCGGCGAACCCGATGATATGGCGTTCCCGGAAGTGGTTGCGGCACTCTGCAAAGAAGCCGCACTGTGGGAAAATCGTACTTATGCCGATAACGGCATAGATGAGTTCAAAGCTGCCGTCGCGCAGTACATGAAAGAGCTTTACCATGCCGACGTCAATCCGGAAACAGAAGTCATGCACGCCATCGGCAGCAAGGCCGCGCTCGCCCTGCTCCCGACTTGTTTTATCAATCCCGGCGACATCACGATCATGACTGTTCCCGGCTATCCGGTGATGGGGTCCTGGACTAAGTATCTTGGCGGCGAAGTGGTAAATCTGCCGCTGCTTGAAGCAAACAAGTTCCTGCCGGATCTGGAGTCGCTGACAGCGGATCAGTGCAAGCGGGCAAAACTGCTTTACCTGAACTATCCGAACAATCCCACCGGCGCTTCCGCCGATGAAAAGTTCTTTGCCAAAGCGATTGATTTCGCTAAGAAAAATAACATTCTGATTGTTTCCGATGCCGCTTATGCGCCGCTGAATTTCCAGGGCAAGCCGCTCAGCATCCTTTCGCTGCCCGGCGGCAAAGATGTCGCGGTCGAGTTGCACAGCATGTCCAAAGGCTTTAATATGACCGGCTGGCGTCTGAGCTGGGTCTGCGGCAACGAACTGGCCGTCAAAGCCTTCGCCTTTGTGAAGGATAATGCTGACAGCGGACAGTTTGCCGCTATACAGAAAGCCGCAATCTGCGCACTCAAGGACCAGGCCAATATCACTCCGAAAATCTGTGAAAAATACGAGCGCCGTCTGAAAAGCATGACCGAAAGCCTTTGCAAACTGGGCTTCCCTGCGAAAGTTCCGGAAGGCTCATTCTACCTCTATGTAAAAGCCCCGAAAGGTACCGACAGCGGCGATAAATTTGAAACCGCCGAAGATTTCAGTCAATGGCTGATCAAAGAAAAGCTTATCAGCAGCGTGCCCTGGGATGATGTCGGCAACTACGTCCGCTTCAGCGCGACATTTGTTGCCCGCGGCGGTATCAGTGAAGAAAAAGAAGTCCTTTCAGAATTCGGCAGAAGACTGAGCGGATCGAAGTTTGTATGGTAAAATAAGCGATTTAAGAGTTTTTAAGTTTTAAAACACAGGGAGATTAAAATGTCTGAACTTCATGACAAAATCAGAACCCGGTTGAATGAATTGAGGGTCCACCTTCAGGCTGACGGCGGAGACCTGGAAATTGTTGACGTAACCGGCAAAACCGCTCAGGTTCGCCTGCGCGGCGCCTGCGGCATGTGTCCGCATGCCACAATGACGATAAAAGATGGCCTCGAACGTCTTCTCCGGGAAGAAATTGATCCCGAAATCGTTGTTGAAAGAGTGCAATAGTTCAGGATTATGGCGGTATGATTGCCGCCATATTTTTAAGGGATTAAAATGGTTCATTCTGACTATCTTATCCGCGGTATTTTCCGGAAGATCAACGCCCGGTTTGTGTTTGCGGAAACAACCGGCACTGTTTCCAGTGGAATCAAAATCCATGACACGGACCCGGTTGCCGCTGAAATTTTCGCCGGCGCACTGACCGTCGGCGCGCTGGTTTCCGCACTGCTGAATAAAGGTGAAAAATACTCGCTTCGCTGGGACTATACAGGTAAAATTTCTTCTATTATCGTGGATGTCAATGCCGATTGTGACATTCGCGGGATCATCAAAGAGCCGCATTTAATGGATAAAGTCTCATCTGAACAGGAAATTTACGGCGAAAAAGACGGTTTTATTTCCATCATCAAGTCGGAGTCAGGCAAAATTCTAAATTCAGGAAAAACCCGTACCGCTTTTGGGGATGCTGTTGCCGATGCCGGCTTTTTCTTTTCCGTCAGCGATCAGCTTGAAACTGAATTCAGCACGGCGATCGAGTTTAATCCAGACCCGCAAAATCCGGTGAAGCGGGCAGGCGGGTTTATGATTCAAGCTATGCCGGATTGCAACTTGACCGAACTGGAGAAATACCGTAAAAATATTTGCCAGCCGGAGTTTGTCGATTTCCTGCTGGAACGTATGCCTTCTGAAAAGAAACTCTGGGTGCTGGCGGCGGCCGCCGCCGGAGAAAGCGAAATGTTCGCGGACAAAAATCTGCTTTCCTATGACTACGGCAACAGCCCTGGTTTCAGGTGCAGTTGTTCTTTTGAGAAAATGAAAATGGCAATGTCGGTTCTGGATAAAACTGAACTGACCGCGCTGTTTAAAGAAAACGCAAATCCATCCATAATGTGCAACTTCTGCCGCAAAGAATACCGCTTTTCCAAAAAAGATTTCCAGCTTTAAAAATCAGCCCAGCCAGGCTTCGGCGGCAGTATTCCAGAATAAGAGGCCTTTTTCAGTCAGGCTGATATTGTCATCGGAAACGTTCATCAGATCGGGATGAAGCTTTTTTACCACAAACGCCCGCTCCAGCATTGTGCTCCAGTCAACATACATCGTTTTCTGCAGAAACACTTCTTTCCAGCGGTTACTATTCCAGCCTTCAACAGTTCTGAGTCCGATAATAAAAATCTCCGCCATGCGATATTCCAGGTCAATAATATCCATTTCCGGGGCTTGTCCGTCCAGCCATTTTTCCAGCGATGACGGTTGCGTCCAGCGGTCTTTCCCGTCAAATGATGTTGAGGCCGGACCCAGGCCCAGATACGGCTGTCCATACCAGACATTGATATTATGGGCGCATTCCGCTCCAGGTTTAGCGTAATTTGATATTTCGTAACGGCGGATTTTTCTGGACTCCAGAAAAGCGCCTGTCATACTCCACATCTCGGCCGCAATTTCATCATCAATCAGATTTTCCCCCTCAAATGCCGTCGCCAGCGCAGTGCCTTCCTCGATGGTAAGGCAATAGCAGGAAATATGGGAGATATCATGTGCCGCCGCCGTCTCCAGGTCATGTTCCCATTCTTTCAGCGATTGTCCGGGAATCCCGTAAATCAGGTCTATATTAAAGTCTTTGATCCGCCGGCTTCTTAAACTGCTTAATGCCGCTTCAATTTCAGAATCCTTGGACTGCCTGCCGAGTTTAGCGCGGAGCTTGTGGTTAAAAGACTGTACTCCGATGCTCAACCGGTTTACAAAATTCAGGATGAGTTCGCCCTTTTCCGGGGACAACGTTTCCGGGTTGCATTCCATTGAAATCTCAGCCGAAGGCAACAGCGGAACATATTTTCTGACCATGGCATAAAAACGTTCAAGCTGCGCACAGGACAGCAATGACGGAGTTCCGCCTCCGATGTAAATGGTCTTGACCGGAATCGAGAGATTGGCATCCGCAAGGTCTTCTTCCAGACGGTTCAAATAGGCGTCAATCAAGCTTTTTCCCGGATTCGGAACAGAAAAAAAACTGCAGTAATCACACTTTCTGCTGCAGAATGGAATATGGATGTAAACATTCTCAAAAAACATTTCTGCCCACGCCTCGTTTATCAGGCTTTCGCCTTAATTACCAGTTAGCCAGTTTTTTCCCGAACTCCACAGCTTTTTCTTTTACATCTTCTCTCTTTGCGATTTGTTCTAAAGCAGGAGGCAAAGACGGAATGAGCAGACTTTGATGAGTCTTCCCGATAAAATGTACTATCTTCTTAATGGTATCGTCAACCAGCGCAATTCCGCTGTCATCCAAATCGCCGCCGCAGGTGGAGATAAGGGCGAAGTTCACTTTTTGAAGCTTATGGATCGTCTTGCCATCGCTGAATTTAAATAGTGAAAACATTCTGTCTATGAGCATTTTTATCTGCGCGGAAAGCCCGAAAAAGTAAACCGGAGACGCAAAAACCACCACATCATACTCCGGGAATGAGGCCACAACATCTGTCGTCTCGTCCAGAATAACACAGCGAAACTGCTGCGAGACCTGACAACCGTAACAGGAGCAGCAGCCGGCGATTTTGTATTTCAAGCGGGCGGCATCCACAATTTTTACCGAAGCTCCGGCGAATTCAGCGCCTTCGGCAACCCAACCGGCTACTGTTGCAGTATTTCCGCTCTTGCGCGGACTGCCTCCGATTATTAAAATCTTTTTGCCCATAATAACTTTTCCTCTATTTTATTATTGCTATGTAATATACAATAAAGCTTCTAATAAGCCGCCGCAAAAAAGGCTATTATTAATGAATATATCCTTAAAACCAAAAAAAAGAAATTTATATGCATTTTTCTGCTTTTAAATATTCATTTATCTTTTTAGCCGAATATTCAAGCATCCGGTTACTGTTTAACCGGGTTGTTATCAGGAATTAATTTCTGCGGACAGTTATCGGCGGCCGCGATACTTATTGCTGCCCCAGGGGAGATCTTCCAGCAGCAGGAAGATCGCACCGTTGCGGAAAGTTCCGCCTTTGATCAGAAAACCGGCGGCTGCTTTCTGAAGCGAGCTCTTTTGCGGCAGCGAATCAAGTCCCAGTTTATCCGCGTTTTCACCGAAAATACGGGAGACCGCTTCGGATTTATGGGGAAACGGATAGAGATAGCCGGCGCGCTGAAATAGAATGATATTGGATTCCTGGCTTAGAATCTGTTCAAACTGATTGTCCAGCAGCCAGGATTCGCAGACAAAAGCTTTGTGTTTCAGTTCCGGGAAATACTTTTTCATAAACTCAACCGCCCGGTTGGCGGAATCCGCGCAGGCTTCAACGGTCATCGGCCCGATTGCCGGAATGTGAATATCGATTACCGGGTCGCCCGCGGACAATACTTTTTCCCATTTGTCAAAGGCCAGCGTGATTTGTTCGCTCTTCGCGTATCCATCCGGCGCGACCGGATTACCGGTTACCGACGAAGATGAATGTTGAAGCGCGGATACCCAGGTTCCGAACTCGCACTGGTCAATCCCCGGTTCGTAAAGCAGTCCGCGGCTGTTATATCTGATTCCGGCAGCCGACAAGGCGAGAGTCTGGCCGGTCTCAACGTTGCGGTAAACTTCCACACGGTCAAAAAACTTGCAATGCGGTTTGAATTGGAGGCGTCCAAGGCGGAAAGTATCGCCGTGAGCATGGCCTTGCAGCCAGCCGAGTATTCTGGACGTAAGCCCGGCAAACCCCAGTTGTGTTTTGTAGTGTTCGACCCATACCGAGATGTCTGAAAGCGTATCTTTCAGCACGTTCTCCGGATAACTCTTCCGTTGGTATAAATCAACCGCATCAGGATACGCGGCCAGCGCCAGCAGAAAATAGAAACATCCGGCTTCCGCGCCATGGAGTTTTACCGCAGGCAGCTGACCGGGTTCAAGTTTATTTTCCGCCCGGTAAAGGAGATGATAGTAATGCCAGAGCAGCCTGACGGCAGCGGCATCCGACTCAAGCATTGCTTTCGCCTGCAAAATTTCATTCAGATGCTCCTGCTTGATTTCCGACAGGGCTGCATATTTGCGGATAAACTCATCCTGGAGAAAAAAGATTCCGTTAAAAGACTGCCCGGAAGTTTCCCATTCATGGGCGATCAGCGCGGTTTCATCTTCAGAAAGCCCGAATTTTGCAACAATTTTCGTAAAGTCCATCGATTTTCAATCCTTACTCAGAAATTCAATTGCCGCCCCTGCCATAAAGGCAATTCCGTTGCGCAGCGCGGCATCATTGAAATTAAAATTCATATTATGGATACCAGGGGACTTTTCACCCATTCCGATATTGCAGAAGACTCCGGGATAACGTTCAAGATAATAAGAAAAGTCCTCGCCGCCCATTGAAGACCTGGGCAGTTCAAACCAGTTGCTCCTGCCGAAATATTCCTGCGACATTTTTTTGGCAAATTCATAGATTTTAACATTGTTTACGGTAGGAATATAAGGCAGTGTATATTCAAATTCATAGGATGCGCCAAGGGCTTCGCAAACCCCTTTGACCGTGCGTTCGATCAAGTCCGGCAACTGTGCTCCGATCTCAGGCTCCAGAAAACGGGTCGTTCCTTCAAGAATCACGGACTCTGGAATAACGTTGGCATTCTTCCCGCCATCGAAACGGCATACGCTGATCACCGCCGCATCCTGAGGCGGGATATTGCGTGAACATATCGTTTGCAAGGCGTCAACCACCTTGCATGCGGTTATGATCGGGTCAACAGTAAGTTCAGGTCTGCTGCCGTGACCGCCACGGCCGGTTATGACGATTTTAAAGAAACCGGCGGCGGCCATCATCGTTCCCGGCCGGGAAGCAATCATACCGACAGGCAGACCGGCGGCGCCGTGCAGCGCGAAAATCGCATCAGGCTCCGGATTAAGCAATGCACCGGATTCAACCAGCGCTTTGCCCATCGCCGCGATTTCTTCGCCTGGCTGAAAAACGAACCGCACCGAGCCGGGAAAATCGTCCTTAAATTCATTAAGCACTAATGCCGCTCCAAGCAGCATGGCGGTGTGGCCGTCATGTCCGCAAGCGTGCATTTTTCCGGGAAGTTCAGACCGGTAGGGCAGATCATTAAGCTCATCCAGCGGCAGCGCATCCATATCTGCCCGCAAAGTAACGTTTCTGCCGGTTTTGACGCCTTGCAGAATACCTACCGCATCGGTACCGATAAACGGCTTGAGCAGTTTAATCTCCGTAAAGCTGAGAATATTTCTGACCAGCCTGGAAGTCTGGACTTCCTGTCCGGCTAATTCCGGGTAGCGGTGAATATTCTGGCGGACACTGGTGATTTCCGGCAGAATTTTATCCGTTATCTCAAAAATCTTATTTTTGAATGACATGTTACTATTTACCGATTTCGTCGAAAACAAACCGGCCGCCGACAATCGTCGCCGCCGCCTTACCGCGAAATTCCATTCCGTGGAATGGAGTATTGCGGGATTTTGAACGGAATTTAGCTGCGTCAACACAGAATTTCCTTTCCGTGTCAATAATGGTTATGTCTGCCGGCTTGCCTTCTGCCAGCGTTCCGAAATCCATGCCCAGTACTTCCGCCGGCCCGACCGTGAATTTGGCAACAAAATCGCTCATGGAAAGGATTTTTTCATGATACAGTTCGGCCAGGCAGACTGGTATCGCGGTTTCGAGCCCGACAATCCCGAACGGGGCATAGTCGAATTCGACCAGCTTATCGGTGGCGGTATGCGGCGCATGGTCAGTGGCGATCACGGTGATAGTTCCGTCACGGAGTCCTTCAATAACTGCCAGCCGGTCCTCTTCGGAGCGCAGCGGCGGATTCATTTTATAATTGGTGTCAAATTTCTTAATGTTTTCATCGGTCAGCGAAATGTGATGAGGCGTGGCTTCCGCGCTGATCATAATACCGCGTTTCCTTGCGTTTCTAATCAGTTCCACGCTTTCTTTGGCGCTGACATGCTGAACATGGATTTTCCAGCCGATCATTCGGGCAAGAATGATGTCGCGGGCTACCATCAACTCCTCCGCCGCGGATGAAATGCCGCGCATGCCGAGCAGAGTTGACCACTTGCCTTCGTTCATGACGCCTTCGCCTTTCAGGAATGCGTCCTCGCAGTGATCGAGGATCGGCAGGCCGAAAGATTTGGAATATTCGACTACGTGCCGCATCAGTTCATGGTTCTGAATACATTTGCCGTCATCGCTGACCGCGACAATCCCGGCGCTTTTCAGGCTGCCGATGCCGGCCATTTCTTCGCCCTTCTGCTCTTTGGTCATGCAGCCTGATGGATAAACCCTGACGACGCCGTAAAGCTCGGTATGCCGACGGATGTATTCAATGGTGCCGGCGCTGTCGGCGGGTGGGTTGGTATTCGGCATGGCGACAATACCGGTAAAACCGCCTGCTGCCGCCGCCATGGTGCCGGTGGCAATCGTCTCCGCCGTGGTGTTTCCCGGCTGGCGCAAATGAACATGCAGGTCGGTGAATCCAGGAGCCACCACCAGTTTTTTTACTTTGATTATTTCCGGATTCTTGATTTTGGCAGGATCAACTATTCTGCCGTTGCTGACGCCGATATCCATTACCGCATCAATGCCCCTTGCAGGATCAACAACGCGGCCGCCTTTTAATATGTAACTGCTTTTTTCTGTCATTTTTTCAAACACCCCGCTACAAGGAACAATACCGCCATGCGGACGGCAAGCCCATTGGTAACCTGTTCAAGTATTACGGATTGAGGACCGTCGGCTAACTCCGAATCCAGCTCAACGTCACGATTGATCGGCCCCGGATGCATGATCATGGCATCCGGTTTCAGATATTTGGCATTCTCTTTGTTCAACCCGAAGAACCGGGCATATTCGCTGGTGCTGGGAAAGAATCCGGCGCGCTGCCTTTCGTGCTGGATGCGGAGCAGATTAATGACATCGGCCCCGACCATGGCATCTTTCAGGTTATGGCAGACGCGAGCTCCGATCTGCTCGAAATCGCGCGGGACCAGGGTGGACGGGCCGGCAAGAGTCACATTTGCCCCGAGCTTAATCAGTCCCCATATATCGCTGCGGGCCACGCGGCTGTGCAAAATATCGCCGACTATCGAAACGTTCAGCCCGGCGATGCGGCCCTTTTTCTGGCGGATGGTAAACAGGTCCAGCAGCGCCTGAGTCGGGTGGCCGTGCGCGCCGTCTCCGGCATTGATGACGCCGCTGCTGATATTTTTAGCGATGAAATTCTGGGCTCCGGCGCATGAATGGCGCATTACAATCAGGTCCGCCTGAAGTGCTTCGATGTTTCTGACGGTATCCAGCAGCGTCTCGCCTTTCTGCAGACTGCTGGAACTGGCAGTCATATTGATGATGTCAGCGCTCAGCCGCTGCTCGGCCAGTTCAAAAGACACTCTGGTCCGGGTGCTGGGTTCGACAAAGAAATTAACCACAGTTTTGCCGCGCAGGGCAGGTACTTTTTTAAGGTTCCGCTCAGAAACCTTTTTGAACTCCTCGGCAGTGTCAAGAATCAGGACAATCTCTTCCGGAGTCAGGTCGTAGAGGCTTAACAAATCTTTTCTTGTCCAGTTTACTTCCATCTCATTCGCCTTTTGTTGGGTTTGACCAGTCAATTTCGTAGATACCGTCAGAACCGTCAGTTTCTTTAAATTCAACGAGAATCTTCTTGCCATCTTCCGGAATGATATTCATGCCGGCGTAATCGGCCCGGATCGGAAATTCCCGGCTGCCCCGGTCAACAACGACAGCAAGTCTGATCAGCGACGGCCTGCCGTAGCAGGTGATCGCGTCCAGCGCCGCACGGATCGTCCGTCCGGAGGAAAGCACATCATCGGTAAGGATTACCGCCTGATCATTCATATCGAACGGAATATCTGTTTCCCGGATTACCGGCAGTGTCGCCCGCATGCCGATATCGTCGCGGTACATTGAGGTATCAAGCATGGCAAATTGTGGTTTGAAACCGGTCTTCCGGGTGATTTTTTCAATCAGCCGGAGCGCAAACGGCACGCCCCGCTGCTGAATGCCGATGAAAGCGAAATCCATCTCGCTTTTCCGGGAAAATTCAGCAATGATTGCGTCCGCAACCCCTTTGATTGCTTCATCCATTTTGCGGCTGTTGCATAAACGTCTTTTAGCGGGCATAGATTTTCTCTGAATAAGTTCTTAAGTTTGTAAAAAATAACGCATCTATTTTAACTTTCCAATACCATTTTTTTGTTTTTTTAATTATTTTGCGCTGACAGTTCTTGCAACAGCCGCCACTGACTCTGCAAAATAACTGTAAGTGTCTATATATAAAGATGTTTGATCATTTTAGTCCATGTTTTCAGGTTGTTGAGCGGCGCAATCATTTTTTTTGCGTTTTTTTTCTTTGTGCCGTTTGCAATTATTCTTCCGCTTCCATATTGTTAAAGCAGGGTTCCTAATTCTATGAAGTCCAACTAATCAAAGCAGAGAAAGGGTAAACATACATGGTCACAGGAATCGTTTTAGTAAATGTCGAACGTCCGATGCTGAGAGGCGTCATCACAGAGGTCATGAAAATCAAAGGGGTTACTGAAGTTTTTACCGTGGCAGGCGAGTATGATCTCGTCGTAATGGTCCGTGTAAAATCTAACAACGAACTCTCTGAAGTAGTCGCCAATAAAATGGCCCATGACATCAAAGGCATTTCCCACACCAAGACGTTAATCTCCCTGCAAGCACATTCAACATTTGACCTGGAAAAGATTTTCTCCTGTTGAACTGCCTTCCTGAACTTAAAAAAACCGCCGGACGGATTGCCCGCCCGGCTTTTTTCATTGGCTTACGCACGGACAAACGTACCGTCACTGTTTTTGAAACGCATATAGAACTGAAAAAATTGCATTAAAGCGCAGAAAAAATTTGCATTTTCCTGTCATTCATTATAGTTTCATTTCCCGGCATATCGATGTTTATGAATGCCGCTTAAATTTAACGAATACTTCAAAATCAAGGAGATGATATATAATGAAGAAACACATGCTGCTTACGGTTATGATGATCGCCTGCGGGCTGCTGCTGGCGGCGGGCGGATGCAAAACTAAACTGCCGGCCGGAGATGTTGATATCTGCCGCAATTTTGCCCCGGAGATTGCAACGCTTAAAGATCCGAATCTATCGTCCAGCTCGCTGGACAAATACAATGCAGCTTACGTAATAGCCGAAAATGTTGACTTTTCCTACTTGCGGGACACTAAATCAATGGAGGCTATATTTGGCGAAAAAGATGCCACAGTCGGATCTTTTGAGGGAAATGATTATATTCTTTACACCTATAAATTCAAGAATAAATCCATTCAATTCAGATTCTCTATCGACGGAACAACTATCATCAATGCCAGCATCAAAAAAGGGGAATAGCAGGAGCGGGAATCCAGTGAAGTGAAAGTTATTAAAACAAAACTCAGAATAAATCGCGACAACGGCAAAAACCCTACATTATGATTCTTTTTGATGATGAATATTTTATGCGGCGGGCACTGGTGATGGCGGAAACCGCCGCGGAGGCTGGCGAAGTACCGGTCGGCGCGATTGCCGTTAAAGACGGCGAGATCATCGCCCGCGCCGGCAATCAGGTTGAATTGCTGAAAGATGCCACCGCCCATGCCGAAATACTCGTAATCACCCAGGCCGAAGCCGCGCTTGGCGACTGGCGGCTGGATAAAGTGGATATTTATGTAACTAAAGAACCGTGCGCCATGTGCGCCGGGGCCATGGTCAATGCTCATGTCCGCCGGCTTGTCTACGGCATGGCCGACCCGCGTTCCGGCGCTGCCGGCAGTGCGCTGGATATCACCGGATTCAAAGGCATGTTATGGAATGTGGAAGTCAAAGCCGGAGTTCTTGAGTCTGAGTGCCGTGCGCTGATGCAGCAGTTTTTCCGTAAAATCCGTAAAGCAAAAAGTCCCTGACGGATATTCCTTATTTATCGATAAATTCCTGCAGTACTTTCACTTCCGCCGCAAAATCACCGGCAGCGACCGCAGTCCCCGTTGCCAGCTGGTAAATCTTCAGGAACGCGGCGATGGGAAAATCCTGCTTCTGCCATTTTTCGCGATACCCGGTCAATCCGTATTTTTTCAGAATATTCCGCATTTCCAGATAAAGGTTGCGTACCAGCAGATTGAATTCGACAACGGCGGAAAATTTGACGTCATGCCGCATATGGATTCCGGCGTGAATATCGGAACAGCAGGTCAGTTCCACCCCTACCCGCCACTGTTCTCCCGGAGAAAAAACATACGAATACATCACCGGGTCAACTTCCCAGAAAATATAAAAATGCAGGTCAGGTTCCGCCGGGACGCCGTCCGGGTTGTATAATGCCGCGATGTCCAGAAATATAGCCGACAATTCACCCAGCGGATCGCAGGAAGCAGCAGGCAGCCTGATTTCCACAATACCGCCGGGAGTGACTGAAGACGCCAGGCGCATTTCCAGCCAGCCGGATTCGATGGCATTAATTGTAATGACAGAATCTTCCGCCACAGGCCACCTCGCAGCAATTTTAAAAATGCTATAACTGTCCGTCAGACTTTCTTTTTCGCATGATAATGCGTGTGCAGAAGCTGATGGGACTTTTCGCCAAGCGGTGTTTTCAGGAATTCATCGTACAGTTTCTTGATGTCCGGATTCTGATGTGACTTCCGGAGTTTTTTGCCTTCGTCTTCGCGATAAAGCGCACTGATCCTGGCGTTTCTGACTTCATCATTCGTCTGTCTGGGCTGTCCGCCGCCGCCGATGCAGCCGCCGGGACAGCACATGACCTCGATAAAGTGATAACTGGCTTCGCCGGCCTTGATTTTTTCGATAAGCTTTTTGGCGTTGCTGAGACCATGGGCGACGGCAACTTTGACTTCGACGCCTTTCAGGAAAGCCCATTCCGGAACCGTCGTTTCAATTTTAACCGAGGCCTCTTTGACGCCTTCCAGTCCGGCAATCGGCGTGACATGGAGTTTCGGGAACGGGAAATCCTGACCGGTGACGATTTCGTAAACCGTGCGGAGTGCGGCTTCCATCACCCCGCCGGTGTTGCCGAAAATGTCCGCCGCGCCGGAGGAAATGCCCAGCGGCGAATCCATGGCGCCGTCTTCAAGCTGGTCAAAATCCAGTCCGGCCTGCCGGATCATCCGTCCGAGTTCGCGGGTTGTCAGCACAATATCAACATCCTGATAGCCGCTGCTGTTCATTTCCGGGCGTTGCGCTTCGTATTTTTTGGCGGTGCAGGGCATGACCGACACCACGACAATATCCTCCGGCTTTCTGCCGATTTTTTCCGCGTAATATGTTTTGGCTACCGCGCCGAACATCTGCTGCGGCGATTTACAGGTGGAAATATTGGGCAGAATATCCGGGAAAAATGCCTCGGCGTAATTGATCCATCCCGGCGAACAACTGGTGAACATGGGCAGGGCGACATTTTTATCCTTGTCAACCAGCGCTTTTTTCAGTCTGCTCAGCAGTTCAGTGCCTTCTTCGATAATTGTCAGGTCGGCCGTGAAATTGGTATCGAAAACCGCGTCAAAGCCGATTTTGCGCAGCGCCGTCACCATTTTTCCAGTGACGATGGTACCGGGCTTGTAGTCGAAACACTCGCCGAGAGCGGCGCGGATGGCGGGAGCAGTCTGGACAATGACAAACTTTGAGGGATCATCCAGCGCCCGCCAGACATCGTCAATCTGATCTTTTTCGGAGATGGCGCCGACCGGACAGATCGCCGCACACTGGCCGCACTGCACGCAGGTCACGGAATTCAACGGGTTGCCGAAAGCCGGTCCGATGTAGGTTTTGAATCCGCGTCCCTGCGGGAAAAGCGAACCGATGCCCTGAACCAGATTGCATGCGGTCACACAACGGCGGCAGCCGATGCACTTGGCGGAATCACGGACCAGCGCGGGAGTGCTTTCGTCAACAATCCGGCGGGACTTTTCCCCCTCATAGCGAATCAGTTTAATCCCAAGATCACGCGCCAGCCGCTGCAATTCACAGTCTTCGTTACGGTCGCAGAGCTGACAGTCTCCCTGATGCTCGGAAAGCAGCAGTTCCACCACCATTTTCCGGGCGTCGCGGGCGCTCCGGCTGTTGGTATGCACTTTCATGCCTTCGGCGGCTGGAGTTGAACAGGAAGCGACCGGGTCGCGCATGCCTTCGACTTCGACCAGGCATACCCTGCAAGCGCCGATCGGTTCAAAATTCTGCATATAACACAATGTCGGAATATTTATATCTATTTTTTTCGCCGCTTGAAGGATGGTTGTGCCTTCTTCGACTTCCACCGGCATATTATTTATGGTTAATTTCGCCATTTCTATTTCCTCTGATAAAGAATTTTTCGTATCTTACTGCACACGCGCTTTCTTGCCGTAGTCGCATCGCAAACAACGTTTCGCCTGACGGACGGCCACAGCTTCGCTCCACGGCTGTTCCACCTCGTCAAAGTTGTTTCTCCGCCGTTCCACCGCAATCAACGGCTGTTTTTCGCGCAGATACGGCACCGGATCGGCATCCGGATCAAAATAAACATTGGTTTCTTTATCCTGGCGCCAGAACGCATGGTCTTCGCCCGTCAGATAATTGTCTATTCCGACGGCGGCTTTTTCGCCGGAACAGGTCGCCTCGATCACCGACCACGGACCGGTAACCACGTCGCCGCCGGCAAATATCCATTCATCCGAAGTCTGGCCCGTCAGGGGATCCGCCTTGATGTAATTGCTGGAATTCAGCATAAGATTTACATCTTTGACGTACTCATTGGCTTCGGAAGCCTGACTGACGGCGGCAATAATCTGATCGGCTTCAATGACAAAATCATTTTCTCCGGAATCATCCGCACGGCGGCGGCCGGTGCGGTCGAACTCGCCAAGCCGCATTTTCCGGCATTTGATACCCGTCACTTTGCCGTCTTTTCCGGTGATTTCAAACGGCGCCGTCAGCATCAGCATTTTGACGCCTTCGTTTTCGGCCTCTTCCACCTCTTCCTCGTAGGCCGGCATCTGTTCGCGGGTACGACGGTAAATCAGCGTCACTTCCGACGCGCCAAGCCGCAGCGCGGTACGGGAGGCGTCAACTGCGGCATTACCGCCGCCGACGACGACCACTTTTTCGCCGACCGGCACGGAACCTTTGACATTATATTGCTTGAGGAACGTAAGCGCCTGAGTAACGCCGTCCAGTTCTTCGCCCGTCAGACCGAGCTTGATGGACGCTGAAGCTCCGATGGCGATAAATACCGCTTCGTAACCTTCGTCTTTCAGTTGCTGCAGCGTAAAATCACGCCCCAGTTTTTTCCCGGTTTCAATATCCACGCCCATGCGCTCGATCATCCGGATTTCGCGGGCCAGCACTTCACGGGGCAGACGGTAGGCCGGAATCGCCTGCACCAGCATACCGCCGGGACGCGGTTCAGCTTCAAAAACTTTTGGTTTATAACCAAGACGCGCCAGGAAGAACGCGCAGGACAAGCCGGCAGGACCGGCGCCGACAATGGCGATCTTCCGTTTGGCGTTTTCAGCATTTTCTCGGGCTTCCGGAACCTGTATCGTCACTTCCTGGTCAACCATGAAACGCTTGATGCCGCGGATGGACAGCGGTTCGTCAAGGCTGGCACGGCGGCAGCGGCTTTCACAAGTATGGTAGCAGACGCGGGCGCAGGCGGCAGCGAACGGATTGCGGTCGCGATGCAGCCGCAGCGCTTCGGCATAACGTTTTTCACCCACCAGCGAAACGAATCCAGGCACATCCACTCCGGCGGGACAGGCGCTCTGGCACGGCGCTCTGACCAGTCCGGCGCAAACCCCGGTCGGGCAGCGTTTTTCCCGGATATGCTCTTCATATTCATTGCGGAAATAACGGATTGTGGACAACACCGGATTTGCCGCGGTTTTACACAAGCCGCACAACGCGGTTTTTTTAAGCATTTCGCCAAGCGAGATCAGTTTTTCAATATCGCCTTCCTCGCCCTTGCCGCAACAGATCCGCTCCAGCATTTCCAGCAGGCGCTTGGTACCGATTCTGCCGGGAGCGCATTTGCCGCAAGCTTCATCCTGAGTGAATTCCAGGAAAAAGCGAGCAACGTCAACCATGCACGCGTTATCGTCCATCACCACCAACCCGCCGGAACCCATAATCGCGCCGAGTTCGGTCAGAGTTTCGTAGTCAACCGGCACGCTTAAATGCTGTTTCGGGATACACCCCCCCGACGGGCCGCCGATCTGGGCGGATTTATACTCTTTGCCGTTCGGAATGCCCCCGCCGATATCGTAGATGATTTCTCCGAGGCTGGTGCCGATAGGCACTTCAATCAGACCGATATGATTAAGATTTCCAGTCAGCGCGAAAATTTTAGTTCCCGGCGATTTTTCCGTGCCGACTTTCCTGAATTCATCCGCGCCGTCGCGGATTATCATCGGGATATTGCCAAATGTTTCCACATTGTTGAGCACGGTGGGCTTGCCCCACAGACCTTTGACCACGGGGAACGGCGGCCGCGGGGAAGGTTCGCCGCGTTTGCCTTCAATCGAGTGCAGCAGCGCGGTTTCCTCGCCGCACACAAACGCGCCGGAACCCTGGGCGATAAAGATATCAAAACAAAAATCTGTTCCCATAATATTTTTACCCAGCAAGCCGCGTTCGCGACAGTGACCGATTGCGATTTCCAGCCGTTTCAGCGCCAGCGGATATTCTGCACGGCAGTAAATATAACCGGTATCCGCACCGATGGCCCGCGCACCGATCATCATACCTTCCAGCACCGCATGAGGGTCGGATTCGATCAGACTGCGGTCCATAAACGCGCCGGGGTCGCCTTCGTCGGCATTACAGACGATAAACTTCCGGTCAGCTTTGGACTTTGAACACAATTCCCATTTCAAGCCGGTGGAAAAACCGGCACCGCCTCTGCCGCGCAGACCGGATGCCCTTACTTCGGCGATAATTTCCGCCGGAGCCATCTGCGACAACGCTTTGGTCAATCCGGCATAGCCGTCGCAACCGATATATTCGTCAATACTTTCCGCCGCAATCCGGCCTTTATTTTTCAACACTTTCAATTTCTGTTTCGCGAAAAACGGTATTTCGCGGTAGAACGGCACTGCCGCACCGTCATCTTTATCGCGATACATCAGCCGCTCCACGGGGGTTCCGTTGACGATATGGCTTTCAATAATTTCTTTGGCGTCTTCCGGTGCTACTTTCTGGTAAAAATAGCCGCCGGGATAAATTACCATGATCGGCCCGGCTGCACAGAATCCGTTACAGCCGGTTTCGACCACATCTGTCCGATTTCGCTCAAACGCAGTATTGCCGTGCTGTCCCGAACAGGCATCTTCAGAAACTTTGACTTTCTCGTGGAGGCCATGCCTGCTGATTTCATCGATCAGCGCCTGTTTCAGCTCGGCCGCGCCGGATGAAATACAACTGGTCCCCATACAGAGCATGATATCAAAAATATTCCCCGCATGAGTGTCTTTGCCATGCCAGTCGCGCAATGCCATCCGGGATGCCATCTGCACTTTAATATTGGCTATATCCTCAACATTTTTAATTTTATTGTTCATCGCCAGTCCCTCCTTTATACGCGCCAAGAATCTCAGCAATCTTTGACGGCTTTGCCCGGCGGTGCACATTTTCATTGATCAGAAGAACCGGGGCCAGGCCGCAAGCGCCGAAACAGCGTCCAATTTCCAGGGAAAACAGCCGGTCCGGAGTTGTTTCGCCGACCTCTATCTTCAATTCTTTCTTCACCGCGTCCAGAATTTCCTTGCCGCCGCGAACATAGCATGCCGTGCCGAGGCAGACCCGGATCAGATATTTACCGCGGGGATGAGTTGAAAAAAAAGAATAGAAACTAACTACGCCGGCAACTTCGCTGTAGGATTTATTGAGTTTAGTACTGACATATTTCAAGACATTTTCAGGAAGGAAACCGAATATCGCCTGGGCATATTGCAGAATCGGAATCAGCCCGCCGGGTTTATCCTGGTATTCGAGCAGAACTTTGTCAAGGCGCTCGAAAAGTTCACTTTCAGAAACGTTTTCGTTGCACGCGCACGTGCACTTTCCATCTTTCATCTCTCCCTCCTTTAAGCAGTTCTATACCATCAGGAAAACATGAATCAGAAATTTTTACCCAAACAATTAAATGATAGCAGGTTATTTACAATAATGCAATATAAAAATATTAATTTTTATCTATCATTTTACGGAGAGCAGGACGGACGAAACGGACTGAACGGACACAACGGACGAATACAAAAAAAACGGACGCGGCCGGACCCGCCGTTTTGACCAGGCTTTTCCAGTCTGTTCAGTCCGTTTGGTCCGTCTGCCTATTTCATCCTGGCCTTGTACAGCCGCTCTGAAAAGCCACCTTGGGTTTCAAAATCCTGCGCCTGGCGGTCCAGCAGACGCTCGGTCAGCCAATGCGCTTGCGCGGCAAGGATCGCTCCTAGATTGGCCCCGCGCTCTTCGGCAGATTGCTGTGCGCCTGGCAGATTCACCCATGCGGCAGCCTGTTCCAGAGTTTCCGGCCGCAGCGCCCGCGCTTCTTCGAATGCCGGATCCCCCTTCTCCCAGCAGCGCAGCTTGCGCCGCATCAGATGTTTCAAATAATCCCGCTCCAGCTCACCGAGACTGCTCTTCGCCACATTCGTCAGATTCATCTCCAGCTTTTTACTTGTGGCGCTGTCTTCACTGCCTTCGCCGATATTTTGATAACCGCTGCGCGCCGCCTGCACCATCTGATCGAAATGACGGTCTTTTGCAGGAATATAACGTTCACAGAAGCGACATGTATAATCATAGCAAAGTTCCGCCACCTGATAAGCCTTCAATTTGCGGAAACCGCCGTGAGTGCCGTACACCCGCCCCACCGCCTCAGAACGCAACGCCGGCTGATTATCCATTTCATCACTACCCATAAACTTTTCTCCTCTTCTATACTTGCTTGGTCCGTCCAGTCCGTTCCGTCTATTTTGACAGCAGGCGGAGGATTTTCAATTTCCAGTCGCTGAACGGCGGATACCGTAGCGGAATATCGAAGAGATTGGATTTGATCATGACCGGTTTGTAATGCGTGAAAGTGTCAAATCCAGCCTTGCCGTGATATGCGCCCATGCCGCTTTCGCCGATGCCGCCAAACGGCATCGAAGAATTAATCAGGTGAGTCACGGTTTCATTGACACACATCCCGCCGGCGGGAATTCTGGAGATCAACAGCTTCTTGTTGATTTTACCGGTGGAAAAATAATACAACGCCAGCGGCCGTGGCCGGGAGTTGATAAAATCAATAACGGCATGGATTTCTTCAAATTGAATGACCGGCAGAATCGGGCCGAAAATTTCTTCCTGCATTACCGGATCGCTTGCAGCTACGCCGTCAATGATTGTCGGAGCGATATAACGTTTGCCCAAATCTTTTTCTCCGCCGCAGACAATCCGTCCACAATTCATCAGAGCGGCAAGGCGGTTAAAATGCTTTTCGTTGACAATTTTGGGATAGTCCGGGCTGGCGGAAGCATCTTCACCATAAAAATTCCGGATGTAATGCTTCATTCTTTCCAGCAGCGACGCTTTGACGGAAGTATGCACATAGAGATAATCAGGGGCGACACAGGTTTGTCCGGCATTCAGGAATTTACCCCAGACGATCCGTTTTGCCGCCAGGTCGATGTTGGCATCGGCATCAACAATACACGGGCTTTTGCCGCCAAGTTCCAGTGTTACCGGGGTAAGATGATTGGCCGCCGCATGCATTACGGTTTTACCGACAGAAGAGCTTCCTGTAAAGAAAATGTAATCGAATTTTTCCGCCAGCAGTTCCTGTGCGATATGTACTGATCCGGGGAAAATAGCAATATACTGCGGTTCGAAAAGCCTGGTAATGATTTTGTATATTACCTCCGCGGTCGCCGGGGCCTGTTCGGCCGGCTTGAGTACGACACAGTTGCCGGCCGCGATGGCGGCGGCCAGCGGCCCCATCATAAGTTGAAACGGATAGTTCCAGGCGGAAAAAATCAGGACTGAACCGTAAGGCTCCGGATAGATATATCCTCTGGCAGGAAAGTTGTTTTTCGATACCCCTGCCCGTTTTCTTGCGGCAAATCCGGAGACATTACGCCGCATAAAAGCGATATCATCCAGCACCATGCCGATCTCAGTAGCAAAAGACTCAAATTTTGATTTGCCAAGATCAGCATGCAATGCGGCTAGAATTTCCGGCTCGAATTCCTTGACCGCACTGAACAGCTTATCCAGTTCCGCCTGCCTGAAAGCAACATTCCGGGTGAATCCGCACTGAAAATAACTTTTCTGCAGCGCAACCGTCTTCCTGATATCAACCGCCATGCTCATGTGTCAAGCTCCATTCCTTAAAATCACCTTAAAATACATTTCAGAGATCAACCTGAAGCACCGGAATATCAACGTCCGGATATTTGTTCTGCTGCCAGAAAAGCCATAGCTATCCGGGCAGCCTTTAAACCGGATTATTTTTTCTTTTTTTCTGCTTTCTTATCAGCGGCATCCAGGGCAATACCATCAGCTTCTAATTTACTTACAGCGCCGGCGAGATCTTTCTTCATTTTCTCAGCACAAAATGAACTGCAAAAGTAAACTTTTTTACCGTCTGTAGAATTAGCATAAAATTTCTTATCAATTTTTCTGTTGCACTTCGGGCAGGTCGTCTGTTTTTTGGACGGAGCAGCAGGCGCGGCAGCGGCGTCAGCGGTTTTGTCAGCAGCCGGAGCAGCAGGTGCGGCTGCCGGAGCTGCGGCCGGGACTGCCGGTTTCTTATCAACAGCGAGCACAGAAACGGTTCCGAATGCAATAGTAATGGCAGCGAAAAGCAACAGACTCTTTTTCATTTTCCTTTTTTTCCTTATTTTTAAACAATTATCACAGTAAGCATTTTTGCTAACAGCATAAAGAGATATAATATAACTGCCGGGACAAATCAAGGCAATAGTTTTGAAGAATAGTTTTGAAGAATAATTATGGATAATTGTTCTTGATACGGGCGATGCTCTTGCCGTCACCGGCTGCCGGTACTTTTTACAGGTACGGAACTACGCTGTTTAAGGTGTTGAATATCTGATATTCAGGATTATATTAGTGCTTTTGTTTTCTGCAATGAATAAATACTGGCTGAGATCGACATAAACAACAGGATATCAAGAGAATATGTTTGAAAGTCTGAGCGATAAATTACAGGATACCCTAAAACGGCTGCGCGGCGAGGCAAAGCTGACAGAGTCCAATATCGCCGATGCAATGCGGGATATACGCCTGGCCATGCTGGACGCCGATGTCAACATTCAAGTGGTCAAAGACTTCATTGATGATGTCCGCGAAGAATGTGTCGGCGTGGACGTGTTGCGCACGGTAACGCCCGGGCAGCAGGTCGTAAAGATCGTCCATGACAAACTGGTGGAGTTGATGGGCGAAGGCGAAGTTCCGCTGAAACTGGAATCCAAACCTTCGGTGATCATGATGGTCGGACTCCACGGCAGCGGCAAAACCACGACCGCGGCCAAGCTGGCGCTTCATCTGAAGAAAAACAAGAAGAAAGTCATGCTGGCAGCCGGCGACATTTACCGTCCAGCCGCGATTGATCAGCTTGAAGTCCTCGGCAAAGAAATCGGTGTGCCGGTTTATGCCGAACGCGGCAATCTGAATGTCGCGGCAATCGCCAGAAACGCCATTGAAGCCGCGAAACTGGAACACATTGACATCATTATTATTGACACCGCCGGCCGGTTGCAGATAGATCAGTCGATGGTTCAGGAACTTGTTCAAATAAGTCAGGCGTCACGGGCGGATGAAATCCTGCTGGTCGCGGATGCCGCGCTCGGCCAGGAAGCCGTTTCCGTGGCGGATCACTTCCACAAAGCCCTCGGGCTGACCGGTCTGATATTGACCAAGCTTGATGGCGATGCCCGCGGCGGCGCGGCACTCTCGATTCGCAAAGTCACCGGATGCCCGGTTAAATTCATCGGTTCCGGCGAGAAGATTGAAAATCTCGAGGTGTTTTATCCAGAACGCATGGCTTCCCGCATCCTCGGCATGGGTGATGTTGTATCGCTGGTCGAAAAAGCCGCGGAAGAACTTGACGAAAATGAGGCCAGGCGGCTGCACGAAAAACTCAAGAAAAACCAATTTGACTTTAACGATTTTCTGATACAGCTCCGTCAGATGTCGAAGCTGGGCGGTGCGGAATCAATTCTGAAAATGCTCCCCGGCGGCAGGGATATGAGCAAAGCCCTCGGCGAAGTAGATCCTAAACATTTTTCGCACATGGAAGCGATTATCTGCTCCATGACCGGTGCTGAACGCGAAGACCCCGATCTCATCAGTTTTCCCCGGAGAAAACGTATTGCCAAGGGCAGCGGAACTTCCCTGGAGGAAGTAGCACGCCTGGTCAAACAGTTTACCTTGATGCGGAAAATGATGAAGAAGACCGGTTTGCTCCGGCAACTGCTTGGCGGAGGAGGAATGACCGGATTGGGCGGCATGGGCGGGATGTCGTCCATGTCCGAATCAAGCATGGAGGATATCGGACTCGGCGTCGGACCGTCGCGCAAGGAAATTGACCGGAAGCGCAAACTGGAAAAGCTTAAGAAAAAACAGAAACAGAAACAGCGCAAGCAAAACCGCTGATCTGCTTGTATCCAGTCGAACCCAGGTTAATCCTGATAATTTTATAAATAGCTGAAACAATGTTGGAAAAACGTAAAAAGGAATTCTAAAGAAAATGCTGACAGTAATAATTTCTGCGATAATCGGTTTGATCATTGGCTGGGCCAGCTATTATGAGTGGAACCTTGGCTGGGCGATAGCCAACGGCTTCATCATTGCTGTGGCTGTTCAACTTATGGTCGGGTTGTTCATCCGCCGGAAAGTTTCCAAAATCAATGAGAAAATCCAGGGAGTGATGGTCGAAGCTCAGAATAAGATCAACCGCATGGCGCAGGGTTTTCAGCGCCGGCCGCTCGGCAGCATCAAGGAAATGCAGAAGATGCTGGAAAAAGAGCAGAACGAGTCTGTAAGGAAAGCCCTGGAAGTCTCCAATGAGATGAAGAAATTTTACATATGGAATTTTCTGCTGGAAAGACAGATTAATACCATGCGCATGCTGTTGCATTTTCAATTGCGCGAACTGGAAGAGGTTGATAAGCTGATGCCCAAGTGCCTGATGATGGACCCGCGCGCGGTCGCGATAAAAATTATCCGCATGTATAAAAAAGGCAATCAGGATTTTAATAAAGTCTTCGCCAAAAAATCAAAGCGGCTGAAAGATGATGATGCCGCGCTGCTATACGGACTCTATTCATGGATTCTGGTGAAAGAAGGCCTGACGGATAAAGCGCTCAATATTCTGATCGAAGCCAAAAAGAAAACCAGCAATGAAACGATCATTCAAAACTGGGAGCATCTGGCCAATGGCAGAATCAAACAGTTCTCCAATGCCGGCCTGGGCGACATGTGGTATTCTCTTTATCTTGAAGAAGCTAAAATCAAGCCGCAGAAAATGCGCCGCTCTTTCTGAAAAATCCGGCTCGATTGTGCGGCGCCAATGGTTTTTTATGCAGGTTTCATACTGAAATAATAAAAAAACATTTGCATAAGTAAATTTTAAGGTTAGTTTAAATAAATTAGAATTATTATTAAGTTTTAGGTAACTTGAAATTTTATAAGGACGAGGTCAAACATGAAGAAAATGTTATTGCTGTTCACATTCGCTTTTATCTTGGTAGCAGGGTTCAGTTCTCGGGCTGACGGCGTTGTTGACAAGGTCTGTCTGTACATCCCGAACCGGATTATTGACGCAATGGACACCTTTACCTTGAACCTTGGCATAGGCCCGGTAGTCTGTCTCGAACTCCGTGGTACCCGCGCAGTTCAAGGCGGAGTCGGCATTGGCGCCGCCGCTAAAATAATCAAAGACTACAATCGTCAATACGGCGCCTGTCTCCAGAACGGCTGGAACTGGGAATTCATCTGCGTTGCAGCTGAAGACATCGAACGCAGACCTACTACCCGCTGGGTCAAAGAATACTGGCAGCATGACGAAGGTTTCCCGAGCCCCACACAGCGCATTTATAACTTCCATACCGGAGCCAGAGATTACTGGGAACTGGGCGGATCCGCCGGACTTGGCGTTGTAGCTGATGTAGCTCTTCATCCGGTCGAACTCGCTGACTTTGTGACCGGCTTCTTCTTCATCGACCTTAAAGGTGATGATCTGAGTTTTGAGGATTTTGAATAAAAGTCCCGCTTAAACGGCAAATGATTCTACCGGGTATTTCATGTTTATGAGATATCCGGTTTTTTATGAGTAGAAACAAGATATGGGCGCAGTACAGGAAAAGACAGCAGATGCGGCGGGCGATTTTAAATGCGCCCGTTGCGGTAATTGCTGCAAATGGCCTGGTTATGTGAGAATCAGTGTTGAAGAGACTGCGCAGATCGCCGCTTTTTTAGAAATGACGGTCCAGGCATTTACAGATGAATACACTATTCTGACTTCGGACCGGCGCGGTCTGTCCTTAAGAGAAAAAGATGACCGGCAATGTATTTTTTATGAAGAGCCTCCGGCTTGCCGGATTGAGCCGGTAAAGCCGCTGCAGTGCCGGAAATTTCCCGTCCAGTGGAATTTTGCAGGATGGGAAAAAGAGTGTAACGGATTCTGGAGCTGAACAGATTAAACAAGGATTTGCAGGATGGGACTGATAAATCAAAATTCAAGACTGGGAGTAATCCTGATCGTATCCGGCCCCAGCGGAACCGGCAAAACCACGGTATGCACCCGCGTTCGTGAAGAAATGCCGGAATTGAAGTTTTCAGTTTCCTGCACTACTCGTGCGCCGCGTGCCGGCGAACAGCATGGCAAAGATTATTATTTTCTGTCCCGTGAAGAGTTTAAGCGCAGGATAGACAACGGCGAATTCATCGAATACGCGGAAGTTTTCAGCAACTATTACGGTACGCTAAAAAGTGAAGTCATTGACCGCGTTAAGTGCGGGGATGATGTTTTCCTGGACATTGATATTCAGGGCGCAATGCAGATACGCACATGTTCACAACAGGACCCGCTGCTTGGCAGCTGCTGCGAATTCATCTTCATCGCGCCCCCGTCGCTGGAGGAGCTTGAAAAACGGCTGCGCAGACGCGCTTCCGACTCCGAAGAGCAGATTATGCAGCGGCTCGGCAAATCGAAACTTGAAATAAGCTACTGGAAGCATTATGATTATCTGGTAATCAACGATATTCTGGATGCTGCCGTAGAAGATATGAAATCCCTGATCAGGATGACCCGCAAGGCAACCAAACGACTGGAGGAGGGACTGTTCAATGTCTGACCACAAAAAATCTATCGCGCTCGGAATAACCGGCTGTATCGCCGCGTACAAAGGAGCTGACCTTTGCAGCCGGCTGGTTCAGCATGGATACAATGTTCATGTGTTGATGACAGAGTCCGCAACCAAACTGGTTACTGAACAAACCTTTCTGACCTTATCCCGCAATCCCGTCATCACCAGCTTGTGGAATTCTCCGGAATGGCGTCCCGAGCATGTCGCATTGTCCGATCAGGTTTCTCTGCTGGCCGTGACACCCTGTACCGCAAATTTTATCGCCAAACTGGCACACGGCATTGCCGATGACGCCCTTTCCACATTTGCCCTCGCCCATACCGGGCCGATCCTGCTTGCGCCCGGCATGAACCCAAAAATGTGGCAGAATCCGGCAGTTCAGTGTAATGTAGAATTATTGAAGAAGCGCGGCGTACTTTTTGCCGGCCCTGCCGCCGGCCATGTCGCCTGCGGTCCTGACGGCGTCGGACGCATGATTGAAGTCGAAGAAATCATGAAGCAAATCGTCAAGCTTGTTTGACATGACCGCCTGAAGGAGCTGTCTATTCGATGACTTTGCTGACGATTTCCCGGTCAAAATAATTTACGGACATGCCGGCATCCACGACTAAGGTCTGGGCATTGATTCCGGCGGCACGCGGACTTAACAGGAATGCCGCAACGTTAGCCACTTCCTCTGTTTTCAAAGCCTCTTTTCTGAGGGTGGCCTTTTCAGCAAAAAGATACGGTTTGACATACCCGGGAATACCGGCGGAAGCGGAAGTTTTGAGCAATGAAGCGCCGACGCCGTTAACTCTTATTTTCGTTGTCTCGCTTAGCGATTTTGCCAGAAAGCAAATACTTGAATCCAGCGCGGCTTTCACCGGGGCCATATAACCGTAGCTCTCCGCGGTCATCCGCGTCGTTGAGATTGAAATCGTGATCATGGCGCCATCCGGATCCATGTACGGCAGATACAGTCCGGCGATATTGATGAAGGAAAAGCAGGAAATATCCACCGCCTGCAGAAAGTCCTTTTTGACAGTTTCATGGAACGGTTTAATCCCCTCGGAGAAGTTGGCAAAAGCCACTGAATGCACTATTCCGTAAATAGACTTATGGGCCGCCCCGATTTCCACGGCGACTGCTTTCATTCCGCTTTCATTTTCGAAATCACAACGGTAAACGGAGGCTCCTGGAAAATATTTTTCGACAACCGCCGCCGCGTCATCTTTCTGAACCGAAAAAATCAGTTCCGCGCCTTCTTCATGTAACACTTTGGCAATGTGAAACGCCACGCTTTTGCGATTGGCAACACCAAAAATCAGAAATTTTTTATTTTCTATTCCCAAAAATCCCATTTCCAGCACCCGCACTTATTTTTTATCTGACAATTTAAATTTTAACCAAGCATAAAATGAATCGGCAATCTGCAGATAACCTTCCTGGGCAGGATGTACGCCATTACTCTGCCGGACTGTTTTAGCGGAATTTCTGCCGTTGAACGGTTCCGATACAACCGGAAAATTATTCTCACAGTCAATATTCACATAAGCCGGAATCACGGAAACATTGCGAAATTTTCCGCTGCTGTAACGTTCGATCATCCGTTCGACCAGACGATGCTGATTGCGCCGGTACTGCCAGCGGGTTTGCCCGCATTGGTAATTTGAGCCGAATGCATCCTGCGCAGCGGCCGGCGGCACCGTCAGCGCCAAGCCGATCTGAGTGTCCGGTCCGACCTTCTGAAACTCCGCAATTAAAATGTCCGCTTTTTTCAATATCTGTTCTATTGCGAAATCCAGATTCTCCTCTTTAACATTAAACACATCATTTGTTCCGAGCATAACAGTGATAAAATCCGGGGCCTTTCCTCCGGCATATTTACTGCAATAAGCTTTGAAATCCAGCTCCGGGCTGCCGTCTTTGTCCGCCAGAAATTTACTTTTCCCGCGGTAATCGGTCTGCGTGGGGCTGTACTGAGTCAGAAAAGTGTTCCAGGTCCACCCGCCATAACCTTCGTGAGCAAAATCCACAGGAGCCTTGCCACCCCCGGAATGACTGCCGAGAAATGTTACTTTAGGTCCGTATTTGCGGCAGAGGTTGTACAGTTCGCGCGGATAAACAGAGGCATCGGTCAGGCTGTCGCCAATCAGCAGCAGACTTACAGTTTTGCTCGAACCGGCATCCGCCTGGCTCACAATTATTTCAGTATGCCCTTCCGCCACCAGTTCATTAGCTTCATTGTGTATCTTAATTTTCCACGGATAGCTGCCGGTTTCCTCCGGCCTGGCCGTAAAACGCCATCTGCTCTTATCCTGCCTGCCTTTAGCGCAATCAACATCAAACGCATAATTATTATAATTGGAAGACAGGATAATATTGTCGAGATAAATATTGATTTCCTGGCCTGGCACGGCATATACGGCAGGAGGCAGAATAAGTCTCAACGGGTTATTTGAAGCGGCGTTTGACGCAACAGTCAGAAACATTACAGAAATGAATAATACCAATATTACTCTTCGCATATTCCCTCCGGAATTTAAAGTCCGCCGGTTACTTCCAGCACGGTGCCGTTTATATAAGAAGCTTCTTTAGATGCCAGGAACAGAATTGCTTCCGCGACCTCCGCCGGAGTGCCGAACCGTTTCATCGGAACCTGATTTTTATATTCTTTTCTCAATTCTTCCGGCAGATCGGAGATAAGATCAGTCTCGATAAATCCGGGAGATACGCAATTTACCGTAATCCCGCGGCGGGCGGTCTCTTTGGAAAGAGATTTCGTAAACGCCACCTGCCCGGCTTTAGAAGCGGCATAATTGGCCTGCCCGGCGAAGCCCAGTTTGCCGGATGGTGACGTGATGCTGATAATCCGGCCGAAGCGGTTCTGCATCATCTTCATGACCGCGAATTTACTCATATTGAAAGTGCCTGTCAAATTAATGGCAATGACTGAGTTCCAGTCTTCCGATGACATCATACCGGTCACACTGTCTTTTCTGATGCCGGCACAGTTAACCAGCACTTCAAGCGCGGCGTGAGTCTTGTCATATTCGTTAAAAAAATTCTCGACCGCAGCATAGTCTGAAACATCAACCTTGACTACAGCCAGCGGAAAACCTGCCCACTTTGCCTTAAATTCCGCGGCCGCGCGGTCATTGCCGCCGTAAACAGCGGTAACCGATGCGCCGTTATTCAGAAAAAGTTCGGATGCGGCGCTGCCGATTCCGCGGGTTCCGCCGGTGATGATTACATTGGTTCCTGCACATTTACCGCTCATACTATTTCCCCTGAAAATAAAGATTTGTGTACTCTCCTTCCCGCACTGGCCGCAGGAAAACACCCGTACAGCATAAAAAAAACCCCGGCCTGGAGCCGGGGTTTTTCAATTATAAATCCTGTTGTTTTAAAACAGCAGTCATTATGATTTATTCAGCCTTTTGTTCTACAGCCTTTTCAGGAGCTGCAGTCTTCTTGGCCGGGGCTCCTTCTTCCACGAGCTGAAGTATGCACATTTCGGCGGCATCACCGACGCGCAACTTTGACAGATGGATGATTCTGGTGTAGCCGCCCTGGCGGGTCATGTATTTCGGCGCGACTTCGTCAAAAAGCTTTTTGACGGCAGTCTTGTTTCTGAGCTTGGAAACCGCCTGACGAATATGATGGAGTCCGCCTTTTTTACCAAGGGTGATCATCTTGTCAGCAACGCGGCGTGCTTCTTTGGCTTTGACTATCGTTGTAGTAATCTGGCCATGCTCGATCAGACTGCTTACCATATTGGCAAGCATTGCCCGGCGATGCGCACCGGACCGTCCGATTTTAAATGTATGTAATCTATGACGCATTATTTTTCCTCCACGGATTGAGCTTTGAGGCGTTCGGCTTCCGCTTCAAGTGCATTCAGCAGATTTTCGCTGAAAGTCATGCCCAGAGCCAACCCGAGCGCTTCAATTTTTTCTTTGATTTCATCCAGAGACTTCTTGCCGAAGTTTCTGTATTTCAACATTCTGCTTTCTGTCTTGGTACACAGTTCGCCGATAATTTTGATATTGGCGTTGTTCAGACAGTTCATGGCGCGGACTGAAAGATCAAGAACTTCCACATCTTGTGAGAGCACTTTATACATCTTCAGTTCTTCATCGCTCATGGAAGAAAGTACGTCTTCTTCGTCAGCCTGGCCGCCGAGGAACGGCTGGAGATGATCTTTGAGGATCTTCGCCGCGTTTTCCAGGGCATCCTGGGGCTTGACTCTGCCGTCAGTCCAGACTTCGAGCTGAAGTCCGTCCATTTCAGTTTCTTCACCGACACGTGCAGCGCCGACATGATAATTGACGCGCGTGACCGGGCTGAACATACAGTCAATCGGAATTGTGCCTTCAACTTTCGGGGTAAGCTGCTTTTCAGCAGGCATATAGCCTTTACCTTTGATTACATCAATTTCCGCACGAAACGGAACATCCTTGTCAATAGTACAGATGACCTGCTCGGGATTGAGCACTTCAACGGTGCCATCAACGACAATGTCGCCGGCAGTTACCTGGCCGGCCTTGTCTTTTTTAATTTCCAGTGTCTTGCTCTGGTCGCTGTGGAGATTCAGCCGGACGCGTTTCAGATTGAGAACAATTTCAGTAACATCTTCAACTACGTTCGGAAGCGAAGCAAACTCATGTGACGCGCCGTCAATACGGACCGCGCTGATAGCCGCCCCTTCCAGAGAGGACAAGAGCACTCTGCGCAAAGAATTGCCGAGAGTATGCCCGAAACCGCTTTGAAACGGAGCCGCGATGAACTTGGCGTATCTGTCAGTTGCAGTTTCTTCTTCTATTCTGATAGATTGGGGCATCGGAAAACCAGATGCTGCAGTCATGTTATTCCTCCAGATTTATTTTAAATTTACTAAAATCGTACCTGTCATCAGACGCGGCGACGTTTCGGGGGACGACAGCCATTATGCGGAATCGGAGTGGTATCCTTAATAGATACGACTTCCATTCCAGTTGCGGCAATGCCTCTGACGGCAGATTCGCGACCGGCTCCCGGACCCTTAATCCGTACTTCGACTTCTTTCATTCCCAGTAACTGAGCCTTTTTAGCGGCATCAGTGGCGATGACCTGTGCGGCATAAGCGGTACTTTTTCTTGACCCCTTAAAACCATTCTTACCACCGGTCGACCAGCAAAGCACATTACCGTGTAAATCGGTGAATGTAACTTTCGTATTGTTGAAAGTAGCCGAAACGTAAGCAATACCAGCCGGAACATAACGTCCGCTCTTGTTTCTTTTAACCGCAGTTTCAGCGGCAACAGGAGCTTCAGCAGTAACGGCTTCGGCAACGCCGGCAACTTCCATATCTTTCTTTTTTTCTTCAGCCATGATTAATGCAGTACCTTTTAATGATTCTGAGTGTTAATCCTACCAGCTTAAACACAACTCCGGCAGGCTCTTAGGTCGCAGCCAGCTTACGCTGAGTTTTGTCACGGATGGCTCCGACAGTTTGTCTGCGGCCCTTTCTCGTTCTCGCGTTCGTCTTGGTGCGCTGTCCGCGGCACGGCAGATTCCTGCGATGGCGGGAACCGCGATAGCAGCCGATAGCTTGAAGACGGCGGATATCTGCTGAAACCATACGGCGCAGATCGCCCTCTACATCCATTTCGTTCTGCAAAATGTGGGTTATCGCCGCAATGTGCTCGTCGGTCAGGTTATCGGCACGGAGCTCTCTCGGAATTTTAACTTTCTTAATGATTTCGAGAGCCTTGCTCGGACCGATGCCGTAAATGTAGCGCAGAGCAAACTCAATGCGCTTCTTTCCCGGAAGTTCAACTCCAATTATACGTGGCATAGTCTCTAATCCTTATCCTGATTTAACCTTGTCTCTGTTTGTGACGCGGGTTGCGGGCGCAAATGACCCGGACAACGCCATTACGCTTCACTATCTGGCAATATTCGCATCTGCGTTTAACGGATGCTCTGACTTTCATAACTCTATCTCCCAGATTACTATTAAGCTGTACAATATTTTATATAGAATTGCTTTTTATTGCGAATGCAATTCCGCCTTTTCCCTGCATCTCCCATAGCGGTGTGGAAGTAGATATGTAAAGACACATGGAGCTTTTAAATTAGCAGAGGAAGACAGGGATTCAAGCCGTAAAAAAATAAAAATAAAAATATTTTGATTAATTTCAGGGATTCTGTAGAAATAATACTCTACCCGGCTGAAGTTTCAAGCCGGATTGCAATCATAGATAGTGTATCAGATGGAATCCCGGCGGCTGGAGTTCCGGCTGCGTCCGGTTACCGGCGCGTATTGATTAGCCCAGCGCTCCACCAGCGGCTGCAAAACGAAATCTTCCAGTTCGGAACTTCTTTCCAGCCGGCAATCACAATATGGACACGCCGGGAATATTTCTATATCGGCATAAGTCAAAAATTCGGCGCACCTCGGGCAGATCAGCCGTTTCGACAAATCTTCATGTTTGTGATACTTGTATTTTACAGCCATTTTACAGCTCCGTTTCAAATTCTTCCTTAACTTTAATATACATCCGGATTATTGAATATTGAAGTACGAAATACAGAAATATTCACTTTTTAAAATCACATTATAACGCGTTAAGAATAAAATTATGCAGGAGCCTTCCTGACTATCGCAATTTTAGCGGACCAGCACGCCGGCTCAGCCGCCGGTGAAACTGTTTTCTCGACCATCCATGCCGAATAAATTACAGAGTTATTTTCTGCCAAAACGTTTTTCCAGTTCGCGAATGGAAATATTGATGATAGTCGGCCTGCCGTGGGGACAGGAAAACGGCATCTCGCATCTGGCCATCTGGTGCAGCAGACTTAATGCTTCTCCGGCAGTAAGGTGGTCATGGGATTTTACCGCCGCGACGCAGGCGGAACGCGCCAGCGCTTCCAGATCGGTACTGGAACTGGACGCACCATTTTCGGTCAGGTCGGAAACAATATCATGAATTAAACCGCCGATATTCTCCTGCCGGATTGACGACGGAATCGCGCTGACCATGACGGTGTTACTGCTTAAAGGGTCTATTTCAAAACCCAGCAGTTTAAGCGTCTCGGCATTTTTGTGGATAAATGCCGCTTCCGCCCGCGACAATTCCAGGTTTATCGGCAGCAGAAGTTTTTGCGCCGGGCTGTCCGGAGACGCCCCTTTTAAAAGTCTTTCAAACATTACGCGTTCATGCGCGGCATGCTGGTCTATGATAATCAGCCCGGTGACACCTGAAGCCAGAATATAGGTGTTGTCCAGAATTCCAATAATCTTCAGCGGACCGCTGCCCGGCAGTTCCGGCACTGAAGCCGTCTGTTCCGGAAAATTCAGCGACTGGACTTTGTTTTCCAGTTCTTCAAAGAGTTGATTACCGTCCGGGGAGTCCGTCATTTCTTCGTCATTCTTCTCAAATTGCTGTCCGTTTGCCGGATACATTCGGGGAACACGGATAGATGGAAACGTTTTAAGTGGAGTATTTTCTTCCTGAAAATTAAACGCCGGATGTTCCGCCTGTTTGATGTCGTAACTGATGTCCGCCCCGTCCAGCATGGATTTAAGCGAAACTGACGGATCAACGGTACTTGACGGAGCAGGTGTCAGCCGGAGTGCGGTGCGGACCGCTTCAGCAATATCAAACGCCAGCTTCCGTTCGTTCCTGAAACGCACTTCCCGTTTGGCGGGATGCACATTGACGTCAACCAGTCCGGGATCAAGGGCGATGAACAGCACCACCGGCGGGAAGCGCCCTTTTTCCACCAGACTGCCGTAGCCTTCGCGAATACCCTGATACAGCGTGACGGATTCAACGCCGCGGCCATTGACGAATGTCCGCTGCTCTCTGCGGGTATTCCGGTTTAAGCCGTGCATGGCGATGAAGCCGGTGATTTTGACGTCTTCCGACGAATAGCCGACCGGCAGGATGCCGTCAACAAATGCTTTCCCGAAAAAGGTTTTCAGCCGTGGCAGCAGCGTGTCGTGAGCCGGCGATGAAAAAATACATTTGCCGTCAATGAACAGTTCAAACGTGATTTGTGGATATGGCAGCGCCAGCATATAAAGCATTTCTTCGATGTGCTTCTCTTCAGTAGCTTCTGTTTTGAGAAACTTTTTTCTGGCCGGAGTATTGAAGAAAAGATCTTTAACCGTCATTTCCGTTCCCGGCGCGCAGCCGACGGGCGCGGATTTGATGAATTTGCCGCCCTGAACGATTACTTCATTACCTTCCAGTGCGCTGCGCTGACGGGTTTTTAACGAGAAACGGGATACTGACGCAATACTGGGCAGCGCTTCACCGCGAAATCCCAGAGTGACGATGCGTTCAATATCTCTTTCCAGCAAAATTTTGCTGGTGGCGTGCGGCTCCAGACATAACAGCGCGTCATCCGCATCCATCCCGGAACCGTCATCGGTAACGCGAATCAGCCGGACTCCGGCTTTTTCTATTTCAATACAGATTTTCCCGGCGCCGGCATCAATGGCGTTTTCAACAAGTTCTTTGACCACGGAAGCCGGACGCTCAATGACTTCGCCGGCGGCGATTCGATTGCTGATACTTTCCGGAAGGACTCTGATTTTGCTCATTGCGATAAATAGGAGTTGAGTTGGAGTTGAGTTGCCTGGGCGTTTTTTCCTGGCTGAACAGTTTTTTCGCCGGGAGCGATTTTCAAAATCCTGGCTTCTTTGATAATTTGTTTAAATTCAGGCTCGTTCCGGATATTGTTCAAAGTCGGATCATATGAAATCGGGATAATCTGGCCGCCCAGCGTTTCCGAGGCTTTCCGGAAGAACTTTATGGATTTTTCCTTTTCGCCTTTTGCTGAGTACATGCCGGAAAGATTGAGCGAGATAAACGGCGATTCCGGGTCGAGTTCCGCTGCAACGTTCATCTGTTTAATCGCTTCATCGAATTTATTTTGTTTGGCCAGAGCCTGGCCAAGGTTGTTATAAACCGACGGATCGTTCTTATGCAATTCCGTCAGACGCCGGTATACCGCTTCGGCATGCTCATACTTCTGTTCAGAATAAAGAATTTTTCCCAGTAGTGACATTGCGTTATAATTATCCGGCTCGAAGACCAGTACATTTCTGGCTTTATTCTCGGCAGCGCCAATATTACCGGCATCCAGCTCCGCGTGGGCTTGTTGAAGCATCTGCTGAATTTCAGTCTTTTCCTGATATTGCTGTCGCTTTGAAGGCCGGGTATGGGGAGGAATTTTATCTATACTGTTATAGGGGCTGAGTTTGATATCCGACTCATCTGAAATTAAACTGCTTGATCTTCCCCGCTCCGTCTGTTTGATAGTGCGGGTATTGATAATGACCACTGTCATTAGAACAACTGTGGCCAGAACAATCAGCAGTGGAATCAATGACTTATTCATCTGCAATATCCTTATTGTTTTTATACCAGCAACGGCAGTAATGGTCTTTTCCAATATTTTCCCATTCCGGCACGGAATCTGCGCAGAGCTTCTGCTCTTCCGCGGTCTTGCCGCCGGCAACAGAGCATCTTCCGTAAAAACGGCATCCTTTCGGATAATTCGCCGGCGTCGGAACCATTCCTGGAATAGTCGTTAAACGTTCCGAGCGGGATTTAAGTTTCGGCACCGCGGCGAGCAGAGCGCGAGTGTAGGGATGGGTCGGACTGCTCATCAGCGCTCCGGTCGGAGCCGACTCCACCATATGTCCCGCATACATGACCGCCACCCGGGTCGCCAGTTCCGCGACAATTCCAAGATTATGTGTTACCAGTATGATAGCCATATTCCGCTGTTTCCTGATTTCGCCCAGCAGTTCAAGTATCTGCGCCTGGATCGTAACGTCAAGCGCGGTGGTCGGTTCATCCGCCACCAGCAGTTCCGGATTGCTGGCCAGAGCCATGGCAATCATCACGCGCTGCTGCATGCCGCCGCTCATTTCATGCGGATAGCATCTGATCCGGCGCTCCGGGTCGGAAATGCCGACGCGGCGCAACAGTTCAATCACCAGTTCCCGGACATTTTCCTCTGCCGGCTGGTGGAGACAGATCGCCTCGGCAATCTGGGCGCCGATCCGGAATACCGGGTTAAGCGATACTGACGGCTCCTGAAAAATATAGGCGATTCCGGCACCGCGGATTTCCCGGAGCTGCTTCACCGGGATGTTAAGCGTATCATACGCCTGTCCGCGGTGCATAAACTTTACCCGGCCTGAAGCGTATCTGGCCTGCTGCTGCGGCAGCAATCTGGCCAGCGACATGCAAGTGACGCTTTTCCCGCAACCGCTTTCGCCGACCAGCGCCAGCACTTCACCGGGGTCAACTTTGAAAGATACGTCGCTGACTACCGGCAACCATCGTCCGTCGGTTTTAAATTCAATGGAAAGTTTTTCTACTTCTAACAACGACATTAATTATTAATCCGTTAATTCGGACTGTAATATTCTATTATACAGCAAGTTAAGAAAAAATCCACACTTTTACGGCTTTCAGACATAATTCAAAAGCTGTTACATGCCGTAATATAATCACGGTTTAACCGGAAACCAAATCCGGAAAGAAACTCTTTTTTCAGAGTTTATTATTTCAGGTGCACGGCAACGCTTTAAATTAACTGCAGAGACACAAAGACATTGAGAACCTGACTGGGGCAACAGCCGGAATACTCTTCTTTCCATAATTAGCGCACCGTAATCGAGATTGCACGAAAGCACTTTGAAATTTCTATCTTAAGAGCTGTCAAGAAATAAACTTGACAAGTCTCGCGAAATATCCCGAAGAGATTTTGGGAATTGACCGGTAAGGCGCATACCTGAAGGTATGTAACGAACCGGCAAACACAAAGGCATTCGGGAGAAGCGCGAAGATGTAAAGGTTATTTTTGACCGACTCCTTAATGTACTTCAATCTCACATTTTAAAAAGGTTCTTCCTGTGTTCCAGTGCCTGCCGGATGCCTTTGCGGTTAAAAATTATCTATATTCATTATCAACTTTCTGGAATGCAAACCGGTATTAACCCTTGACGATTCGGGTTTTGTGTTCTATACTCTACACTGCTGAAATTTTAAAAATAGACGAGCAGGATTATGGATTGGATTTTTTGATCCTACTGATGGGCGATACCCGCATCGCCGGAATGAGGAACGGAAAAATACGGTCGCAAGACATTCATCCCGCAATTGCGGGATTGCGATCTTTCGAGTTTGGATTCGCTCTATTCGAGGCCTTCGATACCCCGGTATCGGCAGCCTCTCAGAATACGAACCAATTCTCAAAATCTTCGCAATCTATTTTAAATTTTCAACCTAATAGAGTATAGTTTAAAGAACGAATGTCAAGTTTTAATATTTTAGATTTTCAGGAGTTCACCGTTATGAAGTTTATCGGAATTATTTTCATCGGATTTATTGGTGGTGTATGTTTAATGACGGGCTGCAACAGCGTTCCGCCCGGCACCCCGCCGAAAGGGGATATTGTTTCGCAGGAAGACATGAAAAATACTTACAGTTCGGCAGCGGCGGTTAACTACCTGATTACCTCGCTTTCCACTTTCGCGGTAAAAAATATTCCGAAAGACAGCACGGTTGTCCAGAAATTTACCGCGCCGGATAAAAGCTTAAATTTATATCCGGATAAAGTTTTTAAATCTGCCGCGGCGATTGCCCGGTTCACCAGCGTGCCTGCCGGCAGGGTCGGCAATTACCGTTTGACCAGCAATATCAAAGGCAGCGAAATCTTAGTCTGGGACATGGCGCTGATTCGCGTACAGGACAATGTCGCAGTCTGGTCGGAGACGATCAGGATTGACCAGGGCAAACTGGAATGAAACTCTATTCGTGGAATGTCAACGGCATTCGCGCGGTGGAAAAGAAAGACTTTGCCGGACTGGTAAAGCAGATGTCGCCGGATATTCTCTGTCTTCAGGAAACCAAAGCGTCTGAAGATCAGCTTTCCGATGAACTGAAAAATCTCCCGGGCTATGCTTCCGTATGGTGTTCCGGCGAGCGCAAAGGCTACAGCGGAGTCGCTTCATTTTTTAAGACTCCTCCGCTGAAAATAACTTCCGGCTTCGAACTCGATCCGCGGTTCGATTGCGAAGGCCGGATTCTGATTTCCGAACACCCTCATTTTACGCTGCTGAATATTTATTTTCCTAACGGGCAGAAAAACGATGAACGGCTGCAATATAAGCTGGGATTTTATGATGCGGCGCTGGAATACTGCGAAAAACTCCGGAAAGCGGGCCGCCCGCTGGTTATCTGCGGCGATTTTAATACTGCTCATAACGAAATTGACATTGCCCGCCCGAAAGAGAATGAAAAAATATCCGGTTTTCTGCGCATCGAACGCGACTGGATGGATAAATTTGAAGGTTTCGGCTATATCGATACATTCCGCAAATTGTATCCGGATTTAAAAAATGCTTATTCGTGGTGGAGCAATTGGGCAGGTTCCAGAGCCAGAAATGTCGGCTGGAGGCTGGATTATTTCTATGTGACGCCCGATTTATGGAACAAAGTCAAAGGCGCGGCGATTCATCCCGTAATAACCGGTTCAGATCATTGTCCGGTTTCCCTGGAACTGGATTTCGCGGACTAAAAAGTACCTTAAGCATCCCTGCTTGCGACTTCTCCATGCGAACAGCTTTCGGATTAGGTTGTTTCAGTTCACCGAGGTTGGCGCTGGAGAGCGTCCATGCCACCATGCCGGCTCGGAACCGTTTTGCGGGGGAACCCAGAAGAATTTCAGATGACCGTCCATAAAACAGGCATTGGCTTTATCGCCATGCCAGGAATGTTTCGACAAACCTCCTTCAACCGCCGGCGTCTCGGTAAACAGAATCAACGACGAAAGGTTGGGTATAGCAGTAATTCTGGTGTTGCGCATGTACCAGTTAAATGCATAAGAATTACCCACCTGATCAAACTTGGTATAATTTTGCCACAATGCGGATGGCGCGAGATCCTTCGGACAATGGAAAATGGTAAGCTTATTATCGACATAGCGGTTCAGGGGGCGCGGCACATAATGTTCAAACAGGTCGCCCTGTGCGCCGGTGTAGGTGTTTCCGCTGTTACGTCCCCCGTAAACATACATGTCCATATAGTAAGCCGGATTGGTGTCAACTCCCCAGAAAATCCGGTCCTGCCAGTCAGTAAGATAAAGCGCAAACGCTTTGTGTATGGACGAAAGGTTGTTGGCGCAACTGGATGTCCTGGCTTTCTCCCTGGCCGTTTGCAATGCCGGCAGCAGCATTCCGGCCAGAATGGCAATGATCGAAATCACCACCAGGAGTTCGATTAAAGTAAAACCTCTAAGCATCAACGAGTTGCGACTTATCGGCTCTGCCTCATCGACCAAACCGTGCGTGCGGTTTTCCCTCACACGGCTTTCCCCCTGTTCTTCTTCGTTTAGCATTCG
>CAIPAT010000200.1 GCA_903863035.1 uncultured Lentisphaeria bacterium | reverse complement strand
CGACGCCAATCTTTCACTGCTGGACTCCGATGGCAAAATATTAAAGACTTCCGCCAATAAGGGCAATACGAGCGAAGCCATTACCAACTATTTACTCGCTGGCGGAACATATTATGTCAACGTTGCGCCGGTCAAAGGCGTAAACGGTGCCAGCTACACCCTAAGCAATACCGCCAGTTATTTCCCCGGCGACACCAGTGACAAGGCCGGCAATACAATTGCCGCGGCAAAACTAATTGACGCGCCGGTGCAGACCGGCTGGGTGGGCTTCGGCGATGCCGATGATTACTACCGGTTCGATCTGGCGACGGCGGCCCAGGGCACGCTGCGGCTGCATGACATGGCCGGCGGCAATGCCGACCTGACGCTATACGACGCTAAAGGCACGCTGCTGAAGAAGTCGGCCAGTCTGGGCGTGCTTGAAGACACGCTGACGAGCACGCTGGCCGCCGGCACTTATTACACCAGAGTCAACGCGGTGTCCGGGAATATCGATTACAAGCTGGACTTCAGCAAGAAGGATATTGTTTCCGGTATGCTTGCGAGCTGAGATTGCCGGAATTGAAAGAGTCTTAAACCTTTATCGTCTGAGGAGACTTCCAGCTTGAACAGTTCAAGTGGAGAAGTAGCAAACAGGGATATTAATGGTAATCTTTTAAACAATGCCAGTCAGACGACAGGCGCTTCTGGGATGGCAATGCCATAATTTGCAATCCTTGCTTGCTTTTGGCTCGCAACTCGCTATTATATTGAGATGGTTTTATGTAAAATCATCTAGGAGTATTAAGTTATGAGTTCTACCGATATTACTGTCGTTGCCAATAGTCAGGAGAAGTCTATTTCTATTGCTGCCCCGCCAGCTGAGTCTTTCAACGTAACGTCAGCCGCCGTCCCGCTGTCACAAGCGCCGGCTCAGCCGCAACCGTTGATTTACGGCAAAGTGCCGGAAGAACCGACCCAGGAAGCGGTTGAGGGTATCCGTTTCGATTTCAACGACGGCATCCGCATCAAATTTCCGAACGACGGCTACCGGGTCTGCTTCTCCGATCTGGACACCGGAATCATACTGTATAATGCCGACGTCGCGGCCGGGGCCATGGTCACCAGCGTCAAGAAGTTTTTCATCCGTTTCCGCCTACAGATTTTCCGCAGAGGCGAGGATAAACCGATTTTCGAGCACGACTACAATGCGGAAAACAAACAGGTGATGATCCAGCTGCCGGTGGGGACCATCGGCGATTCAATCGGCTGGTTTTCCTATGTCGAGCGGTTTCAGCAGAAACATAAATGCCAGGTGCTGTGTGTGATGACCCCGTGGATTGCCGATCTGTTCCGCGAAAGTTACCCGCAGCTGAAATTCATCACCAGTGAGGAAACACTTAATTATTCGCCGTATGCCTGTTACTATCTGGGACTGTTCTTCAAAGGCAACGTGGATCATCAGCCCTCGGACTTCCGCTATGTCGGGCTGCACCGCACAGCCGGTTATATCCTGGGCGTGGAACCGTCCGACATTCCGCCGCGAATTAAACTTGATGCCAAACGCAAGATCAAGGAACCTTATGTCTGCATCGCGGTACAGAGCAGCAGCCAGGCCAAACACTGGAACAACCCATACGGCTGGCGCGAAGTCGTCAAATTTCTGAAAGAGAGCGGCTACCGGGTGCTGTGCATTGACAAGTCCGCCGCTGGCGGCCAGGGTATAGTCTGGAACCAGATACCCAACGGGGCGGAGGATTTCACCGGCGACAAGCCGT
>CAIPAT010000199.1 GCA_903863035.1 uncultured Lentisphaeria bacterium | reverse complement strand
CTGTTAAATCAGTTCTACGGTTTCCCAGTTCTACGGTATTACAGTTTTGCTGTTAAACTGTCATACTGTTATGCCGTTTTCCGCTTCCGGCATTCGCAAAATTTAATCCTGTCCATCCCTGTTAAACCTTTTGGTTGCGGCTATGCCGCGCTAAGTTAAATCTGACTTCCTTCTTTTGGATTGCGGGCGAAGCCCGCCTTAAATCACATCATTAATGTTCCAGTGGATATTATCCAGCACCGCTTTCATCGCCCGTATGGTCGGCTGATGCATTCCGTAGCGCGGCTCGTAACGCGGAACGGCAAAGAAAATCGAAACGCCGAGCGCCGGCCCCATAAAACGATGCGGACGGCTGAATTTGCCGTTACACAGATGAATGAAAGGTATTTTCAGCTCGCGCTTCAGGGCCATCGTGGTGCGAAACGCTTCGGCTAGTTCTTCTGCCGTATTGACCCCGGTCACAATCTTAACCACGTCCGGTCCGCGCGATTCGACTTCAAGCATGTGCTCAATAACCTGCTCCGTTGTCCGCGCGATTAAGGACATATGAGAGGACATCACGACCTCGGCCCCCTTGGCATGAATCTTGTCAATCAGACGTTTCTGTTTGCTAACGGCATCGGGATTGTGCGTGATTTCCATTGGCGAAGGATCGTACAAATCGCCCATGACGTCAATCATTGCCGCCCCGGCATCGGCGGCGGTGAGCAGGATTTCCTGCCGCTCCTCGTCACTTGAATCATGCCACTTGTCATTACGGTAAAAGAAGAACATGAACGGGAGATTGACCGCGTCGATAACACTTTTTAACGCATCATGATTTCTGAACTCCGGTTTCAAATCAAACAAGTCTACCGCAACGCCATGCGCTCCTTCGAATTCAGAATGCCTGGCTTCCGCTATCAATTCCGCCGGCGTCTGTCCGGCAAATATACCGGTTATGACCGGATACGGTTTGTTAAGAAAAGAATGTTTCATGTTTTTTCCCTGGTTAAGTTAGATGATGTGTTAAGCTATCGGTTTATACTCCGCGCGGGCCCAGCGTTCGTCCGCCGTCGACCAGATAATCCGCTCCGGTGATAAAGGATGCCTCGTCCGAGGCCAGGAACGCAATAATGTTAGCAAATTCGTCGGGGTGCCCTTTGCGGCCAAGAAACGTCCCGCTGCATGGTTCCAGCGGTTCCGTTTCCCGGGCGACCAGGGCGGGAGAAACACAGTTGACGTTGATTTGCGCCGGGCCAAGCTCCATCGCCAGTGCCTTGGTGAAAGATACCAATGCGCCTTTGCTGGCGGAATAAACCGCCAGGTTAGGAATGCCTACACTGGCGGCGATTGAAGAAATGTTGATGATTTTGCCATATTTTCTCTCCACCATATGTTCGAGCACTGCATGGGTAAAATAAAGGGTGCCTTTGATGTTCAGGTCAATGATCCATTCCCATGAACCATCTGGCGTATCTTTGAACGGAATCTGTTTTTGCCATCCGGCCCCGGCGTTATTGACCAGTATATCGATCTGTCCGAAAGTCGCCAGAACTTTCGCCGCCACGGCTTTGACGTCGTTGTTTTTGGTGATGTCCACGGCAAAAGCCAAAGCCGTGCCGCCGGCGGCGCGAATCGTCCCGGCGACCTGTTCGACTTTGACTTGATCGATATCGACAAGCGCAACGTTGGCGCCTTCGTTAGCCAGTCTAAGCGCTGTGGCTTTGCCGATGCCATTGGCTGCGCCGGTAATAATTGCTGTCTTTCCGGTAAATTTCATGGCCATATCTCTTTTTTCAAGTATCTCTGTTTTAGCATGAATAATTCATAAATTTATGGCGAAATACTGCAATCTGCTCAAAGTAAAGTCTTTGCCGATGTCCTCGCCGTAGCGTTGCTACGACTGCGCCATCGTCTAAACCTTTCTTTTTGAGCATGTTTTCATCTTTCATTCATTTTTTATGAATAATCCAGTTTAGACTTACATGTTTTAAACGTTTTTGAAATTGACTACAGGTTTTAGGTTAAGTTTTAAGTTTTATTCTAGCTTCTAGCTTCTAGCTTCTAGCTTCTAGCTTCTAGCTTCCGGCTGTTCATTCTAACTTCCCTGTTTTTTGGGTTGCTGGCAAAGCCCCCCTTAATTAAAAAGTCAAAACGACTTTGCCGATGTTTTCGCAGCGGCGCAGCACGTCGTGCGCCTGTATTACCTCATGGATCGGAAACACTGCATGGATGTTGGTGACTAGCTTTCGCGCCGTGAATAGCGGCCACAGCTTCTGCTGAAGCGCCTGAAGAATCGCGCTTTTCTCCTCCGGTGTGCGGCTGCGCAGCGTGCTGCCGATCAGGCGGATGCGTTTGCGCCAGACGGTTTCCAGGTTGATCGTGGTCTCGCTGCCACCCATGGTGGCGATCATGATCCAGCGGCCGCCGAATACCATATTGCGGAAGCATTCGCCCATCAGCTTGCCGCCGATGCAGTCCAGCGCGACAGTCGGCGGATGTGCGGCGATGACCGGACGAACGTCCTCGGTGCGGTAATCAAGCACAAAGTCGGCTCCGAGTTTGCGGACGAACTCTGCTTTCTCCGGCGAATCGACGGTAGTGATGACAGCGGCTCCCATCTGTTTGGCAAACTGAATCGCCGCCAGTCCGACGCCGCTGGCGCCTGCCTGCATGTAGAAAACATCGCCAGGCTTCATTCCGCCGGCTTCCATCTGCAAATTGAGATAGACTGTCGCCCATACTTCCGGTAGTGAGGCAGCTTCGATCATTGACAAGCCTTCCGGGATCGGAATAACCATTCCGGCTGGAACCGTGACCAGTTCCGAATACCCTCCGCCGCCCAGCAGCGCACAGACTTTGTCGCCCGGCTTGACCGCGGCGCTGGAAGGAGCTTCCATGACTTCTCCGGAAACTTCGAGTCCGCACCACTGCGGCCAGCCTTCCGGCGAGGAGTAGCAGCCGTCCTTCTGCATCAGATCGGCGCGATTGATCGCCGCCGCGTGAACTTTGATCAGGACTTCATCGGCCTTCCTGACCGGGTCCGGCATTTCGCGCCAGGAAAAATTCAATTTTTCGTCAAGAGTCATTGCATGCATATTCATTTTCTCCAGGTTGTGTATCCGGCGGCGGCTAAAACCACCTCCTGTACCAGATAATCATGTTCATATGTGTATGGATTGGTCATTTCGCCGCTGATAATCTTCGCCAGCTCCAGTAACTGATCCTCGTAACGATCAAGTTTGATACCGAAATCAACGATATGGGTTCCGGCTGCATATTCCTCATTGCCGTCGAGCAGCGTCAAGCGCATCTGCAAGGGCTGTCCGTCGAAGCGTTCCAGCGGACATAACTCGACAGATCCTTTGGTGCCGCAGGCTTTAAAACGCCGGCGGTTCAGACCGTCAACTTCAAGACTGCACGCACGTAAAGTTACGGTTACGTGCGGATACTCCATGATCGTCAGACAGTTGTTTTTGATGGCATCGGGCAGTCCGGGAGTCGATTTCAGGAATGGCGTGATCCGGGCCGGCCGGCCCAGCATGGAGATTATCAGATCGATCAGATGGCAGCCCAGATTGAACATTATGCCACCCCTGAATTTACCCATGTACTGTTGATAGGCGTCCCCGCCGTAGTTGTGGCTCATACCGGCCTGAACTTCGAAAACATCGCCCAGCCAGCCCTGATGCATGGCCTTCCGGCATAATTGCATGGCTGGATTGTTGCGGAACATATACCCCATCTGGAATGGCAGATTTCTCTTTTTGCAACCATCAAGCAGTTGTCCAAACAGTTTGAGATCTTCCCCGCCGGGCTTGTCCATGTGCATCGCCAGATTGCGTTCCATACACCTGATTGCGGTTGGAACGAGGTCGAGGTTCGGCGTTTCGACTGTCACTGCCTGGAGTTCGGGAGTGTTGAATAGTTCATCTTCGGTCAACCATTTCAGCCCGTCATAGGGTTTAATGTCGCCGCCGGCAAATTTTGCTGCCGTGGAAGATCGGTCGTCAACCACTCCGATAATCTCAAATATGTCCGGCATTTTCCGCAGGGTATTGATTTTCCCCGCTGCATGTTCGTGGCATATGCCGATCTGGCCGATTTTAATCTTTTTCATTTCCAGTCTATCCATTATTGAATTGCGGACTCGTTTATTTTACTGAACTTAACCGGCGGCGCCGGGACTTCTTTGTAATGTATCGCGGGCATTCCTGCCTGCGAAATGTCAGACAGGAATGTCTGACCTACATTAATTAAATACAAATTCCTATACGATTAAATTAACTTACTGAACGATATGGTCAATTCCCCCGACCCTTCAAATAATCATCCATCCTTTCCCATACTGCACCTGCGTCAGGCCAAACCGTATCCCTCGGCAGTGCGGATAATTCTTTTTCAAGACCGCGCCGGAGCGGCATGAAATCCGCCTGCTTCAATCCGGTTACCCGCAGAACTTTGGAGTTATCGACAACCCGCTGAAACAGTCGGTCGTAAGCAAGCTGGTAGCGCGCCCACGGTGCGTTATTGATGATATTCAGATAGTCCACGGTATCGGCGGCTACATACTTCAACCCGATGATCTCCCGGTAATACTCCGCGATTTCACCCCATGTACGATGTTCGGCGGTAGCCAGGGTAAAGCATTCGCGCCAGGCCGCCGGATTTAACAGCAGACGGGAGAACATCCTGGCCACATCACCCGCCCAGCTCATGGTAGCCTGTACGGAAAGCGCTTCCCCGGGAAGCACTACCGGCAGTCCTTTCAAAGCCCTGGCCACGACAACAGGCGCTTCCAGCGTCACCAGTTGAAAACGGTATTTCGAGTAGGTGATGGCCGGTCTGACAATCGTCCAGTTGTTATATTTCGAATTCTGGAGGATGTCCTCCTGACGCGCCTTGTACAGGGAATAATCCTCGGTTGCCAGAAAGTCCTTGTCTTTTGACACATCCAGCAATCTGGAAGTATTTTCCGTTATCGGGATCTCGCTGCCGTCATAGATGCGGTAAGAGGACAGGAAAATGTAGTGAGCGGTGTTTTGCAGCAGGATGTCATATCTTGCTTTGAACTCCTCCGTCGAATATAGCATAAAGTCGATAATGACGTCAAATTTTTCCTTCAACAACTCTTTCAAATACTCGTTGTTTTTAGCATCGGCCTTAACATAGGAAATGCGCGGATTGTCAGATACTACATTGTTCCAGGAAACCACCCGCACTTCATATCCCTGTGATGCAAGTTCAGGTACCAGATACAAGCCCATTGCTCCGGTGCCGCCAAGCACCAAGGCCTTACGACCGTTTGAATTAAAGTTGCTGACTACAAAATTCGAACTTGTTTCGTCCTGGCTGTTTTGTTGTTCTTGTTTCATCGTTCCACCTTCGATTTCCTTTTCTGAATTTATCGGTTTTTACGCTTTTCTAAATTATCTGATTTTATTCCAGTCAAAAATGATTCCCGGCGGCGGATTTTTGGTTTCGCCGAGACGGGCGTAGACCGCATGCGCCGCTTCAGGTGAAACGATCTCGGAAATCAGCGGCCTGGTCTGGAGTTTTCCGGCGGCGACCAGTTTCAGAAACGTCCGGTAGTCGTCATGTTCGGTCCAGCGGCCCGGCGTTGATTCCTGTTTGGCGCGGGTGAATGTATGAGCCCCGATCAAGGATATTCCCCGGCGGTGCACGTACTTGTAAAAATCGACCGGCACATCGGAAACGCGGGTACAACCCAGCAGTGAGATGCGGCCTTCCCAGGCGATATACTCCAATGCCTGCTGCAAGGCCCTTGCCGATCCGGTCACTTCGACGACCGCATCGGGGCCCCTGCCGCCGGTCGCGGCTTTGACTTTTCCCACAAAATTTTCCTCATCGGGCGAAAACGCGGCGGCGGCGCCAAGTTTCAGCGCCAAATCCCGCCTCACCGGATCGAAATCGGACACGACCACGGGAATCGCGCCGGAAAGGCTGGCAATCTGTACCGCAAAGGCCCCGAGAATCCCCATCCCGGCGATCATCGCCGATTCGCCCAGTTCGATTTTAAGTTTGCGCACGCCAAGGAAGGAAAACGACGCGATATGGGCAAAGGCCGCATCAAGCAGGTCGATGGAATCATCTTCGATTTTAAAAACGGTTTGCGCTTTTTTTATCGTGTGAGAACGGTGCCCTCCCCAGGCAATGATTACACGGTCTCCGACTTTCAGGTTCGTAACATCTTTTCCCGCTGCGATTACCCGCCCGGCGCCGCAGTAACCGGGAAAAAACGGAAAACCGTTTTCATCGGTGCCAGTATTGGGTAAATTGATCAGATTAGCCCGTTCCGTGCCGGCGCTGATAACAGTATAATCACTTTCCAGCAGCACTTCATCCGCCAGCGGCTGTGTAACCTCGAATGTTTTCAATAATGCTTGGCCGATTGACTCAAAAACCACATAACTGCCGGTCATATATAATCTCCATGCTTTTAAATTCATTTGAGCCAATTGCAAAACTCGCGTTTTGCAGGAATTCAGAAGACAGAATCCAGAATTAAGAATGAAATTCTAACTCAAATCCAGTTTTATGTACTGCTGGACGTTAGTCTAGTCCCGCACTGCGGGAACTCCTGGCTCCTGAATTCTGACTACTTTTAAATTACCTCATTAATGACATTATACCGTTCCGTGCAGCTTTTAGCAAGAGTCTTTTCGTGGTTATATTGAAAAGGTCAATGGAAAAAATATTGATTTTCTACAAAAAATCAGATATATTGGAAATGAATCAATAATAAGCTGGTGAATGGTGAATAATAAAACGTTTTCTCTGAGTTCCAGGGACGGCGGAATGTCTTTGTGGTTAAGTTTCAAAAGGAAATTTTAAATGAAATTACAGGAAATTGCCATCCTCGCCGGAGTTTCGCCCGCCACTGTATCGCGGGTTTTCAGCCATCATCCCAACATCAGAAGCGAAGTACGCGACCATGTTTTTGCCATAGCCAAGGCTCATAACTATCATCCCCGCCTCTCGACCAAGCAGAGGAATGTCGTTATCATAATGCCCGGCGATGCAATCTATCCTGTCCGCAACTGCCTGGAAATGGTGATGATGGCCCTTACCTTCGTACTGCCCAAACGCGGCTTCCGGATCGAAGTGCTGCCGCAGGACAATCTGGACCGGCTCGACAGTATTCAGTTCTGCGGTGCGGTGGCCATCGGCGCGGAGCCGGGCGATTTTAAAAAATGGTCGAACCGTTTTTCGGCGCCGCTGGTACTGGTTGACCGGGATGCGCCGGAGAATTGCCCGAATATCTATTCAGTACGCTCGGATGAAGTGCAGGGAATGGATATTGCGATAGGGCATCTTTACGAACGTGGATGCCGGAAAATCGGCTGCATTGTCTACGGATCGGCCGGAAGCGGCAACGCCGACATCCGGCGCGCCAGTATCGTCAAAGCGCTCAAAGCAAGAGGGCTCCCAGCCACCGACGCACTGATTTATTTGTCTTCGGATGATAAATATGTGGAAATCATCGGCAAGTTGCTAAAACAGAAAGTTGATGCATTGTTCTGTCCCGGAGGGAACGCCGGGATTGTGACGGCATATGCGCTGTCACTCTTCAACCAGCATGTTCCGGATGACATTTCCCTGGTCACGTCGGAACACAAACTGTTTTCGTGCTATGCGACGACACCGCAGACGACTATTACCCAGGATCATGTCGGATTGGCGGAAATCGCGGCGAACGTCATCGATTCGTTTCTTAGCGAATCGCGGCTCCCGCAGCGCTGTATTCTTCCGTACAGCCTCATTGTCCGCGACAGCGTAAAGAACCTTTAACACAGATCATTCAAAATTCATATGCATCTCGGAGTCGGGGGTCGAGTCAATATTACATTATACCGGCAGTTTTATCTGCTGTTCGAACGCCGTGTTGACGAAAGCATTGTCGCCGAGAACGGCGGTCAGCGGATCGGCGTCCGGGGCGCAGAAACCCACGCCATTATGGCGGATCCAGCCTTCGGCGAATTCGTAACGTTTGGACATTTTTCCGTAATACCGGCCTTTGTCAGCCATGTCGATCAGATAAGCGTTGCTGCCCTGACTGGAGTCGAGCCATTCTTTCTGACTCTTGTGGCATGACAGCATCTGCTTTTTCTGTTCAATGGTACTGCCGATATTGACGTAAACGCCCGGAATCACCGGCCTGCGGAGCTGGTCGCACAAGCTGTGCGGCATCGAATGATATACGGTCAATGTTCCGTCGATGGCCGGATGCGGCGGGTTGCATTTGAAGTTGGTCATGCCGCGGCAGAAAGCGGCGGAAACCGCCAGCCGTCCGGAATTGACGTGGTCTTCCATGTAGTCATACGGCCCGTGGGTCAGGATGATTTCCGGCGCTACTTCGCGGATCACCGGGACCAGGCGCTCCAGCGTGGCGCGTTCATAATAGACTTCAAGGTCATCAACGAGGCTCTCATGGAACACCGCGCCGATGACTTTGGCCGCATTGCGGGCTTCCTCGCGCCGCATTGCCACGATCGTTTTATAATCAAACTGGTTGGTGCCGAGGCTGCCGTTGGCGACATTCATATAATGAATCTCGTAACCGGCCTCCTGCAGCTTGATCAGTGTTCCTGCCATCATGAATTCGATATCGTCAGGATGACAGGCAATAGCAAATGCGGTTTTTTTCATAAGTTATTATTACACTCGATTAATGCATTTCTATCTCGCAGGCGCCGATGCCGCTGCGCAGATAGTTGAACTGGACGTTCGGGTGATCGGCCAGAAGCGACATCGGCACGGATGAGTCCGGAATCTTTTTGGAGATCATCAGTGCGCTCAACCGCATGCCGAACGGATTGTCATGATGTCCGGGATGCCAGATCGAGATCTTTTCCGCTTTCCAGGTCTGGAGCGGCCCGACGGTAATGGCCTGGCTGGGAACGTTCTGGACTACGCCGCCGCCGGAGGTGCGGGCATTCTGAATGAGCGTAATCGGATGCAGCTCCACCACGCGGGTGGACAGTTTGCGGTATTCGGCCGGAGTCGGCGGATTATTTTTATATTTGCCTTCGCGCTTGACGGGGTCGTTGAACGCCCAGTGCTTGGTTTCACCCTGGCCGCCCTGCATGACTACACAGCGGGCTTTGTCCCAGGATTTGACGTACTCGGCGGCATCGATCGCCGGGAAATGCATATTCTGCTTCGGCATCCGCAGTTTCGGCTTGATGCGGTTGAAACACAATTCCATGTCCGCCTTGGCAAAGCCGAGCGGGAACTTGATATCGGCGGTCTTGCCGTTCACGACCCATTCGTCCATGCCCCAGAAATGGCAATGCTTAAGGTTCAGTTCAAGTTCGTTTACCAGTTGCGCGACCAGCGGGAGCTGTTCGGTCGGGCCGATGGGGCCGCAAAGGCCGGCGGGATTATCCTCGGTGGACTGCATCCAGGCGTTGATGTATTCCAGCGCTTCCGCCAGGTAGAATTCCTGGACAGTGTCATAGAATTTAATGGTGAATCCGGGACGGCTGAGCTGCTCCAGATCTTTCGGAGTCAGCCGGGCTGCGTCATCGAGAATTTCGCGGTCGAGGGTCGTATAGTCCCACCAGGCAGGGGAAATCTTGCTTAAAGCTCTCATTTTCTTGTTCCTTCAATTTCAGTTTATTTTAAATTCTTCAGTGTTGCTTCAATCAGGCGGTCGGCAGTATCTTCCGCGGGGCCGCCGCCGACTACCGGCAGAATTTCATATCCGCCGCGAGTGAAACACCCGGCAAGCGGAACGTACCCGCATTCGCCCATGCCCAGCGTTACCGTCCAGGTTTGTTTAAATGGCGAACGTTTCTTAATATCCAGTCCAATTTCGGCAAAAACTTCACCCGGCAGCGAGGTAAGCACCAGCTTGTCGTCGAACTTGATGCTGATGATCGAGAAATTGCGGGATTTGCCGGAACATTTTCTGTTAAACTCGATAAGCTGTTCGGCAAAGAATCTGGCGACCGGACCGTCTCCAGTAGCAAGCCCTTCGCTGGTCATATTGCCTTCGGAGGAGGTTGCGCCGACCCTGGCGAGAATAGCCTTCGCATTCTTCACTTCGGCGTCGGTAATCACCCGGAAAGGAATGGTTATTTCCGCGGTGCTGCAAACAAGGTTCTTCACCGGCATCTTTTTCAGCGTTTTAAGCATCCCGGTAATAATCGCGGCGTATCCGGCGCCAATGCGGCAGCCTTCAGCATAACTGGACTGATCTTTTTTCGTGGCAACATCAAAATGATTGATGTTGCCGGAACAGCCGATCAAAGTCAGCACCGGCACATCGCAGCCGATTGAATTCTGAATAGCTTTTTCCATGCGTCCCGGCCAGTCGGCAGAAACAAAATCCCCGCTCACCGTATCAGTGTGATTGCTGATGTTGGCGATGATTGCGCTGATTCGCCCGTCCTGCTTAACCGCAATTACGCCTATTTCATTATCAACCGGGCCTTCCGGTTTCACAATGTCCGGATTAAGCTTGCCTGGATTAGTCAAAACCCTGCCGTTTTTCATCCAGAAACGACGGTTGAACGCCAGCGGATTATTTTTCACGCTGCCGGTCAGCAGTTCGGCCGGAGCCCGATTGGCATGCGCCTGAAGTATTGCGGCAACCGCTTTGTTCTTCAGTTGATCAAGATATGCCGCGTCTGCCTTTGTCCCGAAAAAATCATCGATGTATGGCCCGGTGTGGGTATGGGTGGCGCTGAACAGCAAATTATTACCAAATTTAATCCCGGCATCTTTGATTCCGGCTTTGATTTTTTTTATCAGATCAACGCTCAGAAAACATAAATCAAAAACGACAATACCGCTGGTTACGCCATTATTTTCAAAGATCGCGGCCCGGATGAATAAATCATCCAGTATCCCGGTATTGGGCCGGGGATTGAAATAACCGCACAGCGGAACTCCCCTGGACGGGGTGATGATTTCCCTGCTTAAACCGGCTTGCAGCATTTATTTTACCTCAATGATTTTGCCGCCGCAACGGGCGGATTCGTGCGCGGCCGCAATCAGCTTCAGGTTATGGACCGCGTCGCATCCGGCAAGCGGAGCATGGTTAATAATAGAAGCGGCATGCTTCGTGATAACCGACTGGTAAATGTTCTGAATCTTTTCCGGACGGATATCCTCCTGTGATTTGAATCTGTCGAGTTCCAGTCTGATTTTGACCGGTTCGTCCGGGTGTCCGGAAAGCTGAAACAGCGTGGCATAGCCGCGCAGCACTGCGTCGGAGCCATAGATTTCATAACCCAGGTTGGAAAGAGTGCCGCCGAGTCCGCCGCGCGGTTCGTTAAAGCCGACTTTAACCGACCCGGTCAATCCATTCTCCAGCGTGTATTTGAGATATGCGCCGTCCTCAACCTTGATAATCATTGTTTTAGGATAATATACGCACGCCAGTGATTTGATTTTGCTGCCGAAAATAAATTCAATCATATACATGGCATGGCTTGCCACGTCGCCGATCGGGCCGCCCAACTCTTCCCAGCTGGAACAGCGCCATGTGGCGGCTTCCGCCGGGTCCGCGCCATAACAGAATTCCATGTGGAAACAAGAGTCGTTAACCGCGCCAAGCGTGCCATCGGCGACCAGTGCTTTGGCCTTAATATTGAATGCGTTTTCCGTCATCATGTGATCGACCGTCAAGCTCAGCTGCTTCGACCTGGCAAGGGCGGCGAGTTCAGTCGCGTCCTCGACCGTTGTGGCAACCGGCTTTTCGACGATGCAATGCTTGCCGGCATTCAGCGCCGCTTTGGCGATACGGGCATGGGTCAGGTTATTAGTCGCAATGAACACCGCCCGGATTTCAGGATCGGCAAAAACAGCGTCCGCCGAATCATACCATTTCAGGCCGGAAGCTTCAGCAACGGCCCGGCGCGCGGGATTAACATCGGTCGCACCAATCAACTCGGCATTCGGCAATGGCTGAAACCGGGCCCGGTCGCAGGCAAAACCTTCTTTGGCGATGCGGTTTTCAGCGATTCCGCCGAAGCCGATGAGCGCATATTTTATTTTTGACATTTTTCTCTCCATTAATCGCAATATCCATACATTACAACCGGAAACCATTATTTCATATAGGCGGCGGCAACTTTTTTGAAAGCATCAATACATGCCTGCATATGTTCTACGGTGTAAACCGGATGGGTGAAGAAAGACATAGTACGGTCTGTCATCCAGTTCGCTTTCTTGCAGTCGAATTTGCTGTAGTCGATCTGGCGGGCATTCGGATCGTCAAACGGATAATTACGTGAGCCGAAGCCGTTTCTTTCGATATATGCGCGTTCCTTGTACATTTCCGGCCACAGCACGCTGTAAACCGGCACACCTTCAGCGCCGACCGCCTTGATGAACGTTTTGATATCGCAGGTCAGTTTGTCAATATCCAGCACAAAAGGCGCCCACCAGAAAGAATTCTGCCGTTCCGGAGTATCGACCGGTGCAGCAAGAACCAGCGGGTGGTCTTTCAAGGCCGCAATCAGCATCCTGCCGTTGCGTATCCGGTTGGCCAGGTTCCAGGAATCTAGTCTGGCCAGTTCGCACAATCCGATCTGCGACTGCATTTCGGTCATGCGGAAATTGAAGCCGACTCGCTTGTGGATATACATCAATTTGCCTTCCATCTCCAGCAGATTCAGGCGCTCTTTCACGTCGTAACCATGATCGCGGAATGAACGGCATTCCCAGGCCAGATCGTCGTCGTCTGTGACAACCATGCCGCCTTCACCGCCGGTGGTGAAGTGCTTGCTCTGGCAGAAACTGAAACAGCCGACGTTGCCGATGGTGCCGGCTTTTTTGCCTTTATATACGCCACCAAAACACTGTGCACAGTCTTCGATCACTTTCAGATTGTATTTCTTCGCAATCGCCAGAATCGGGTCCATGTCCGCCATGATGCCATACAAATGGACCACAATGATCGCCTTTGTATGCTCGTTGATTAATGCTTCAATTGCTTTCGGATCAATGGTGTGATCTTCAGTAACGTCGGCGAAAACCGGCAGCGCTCCAGCCTGTATGATGCAGAAAGACGATGCGATAAAAGAATAACTCGGGCAAATCACTTCGTCGCCGGCGCCGATGTCCAGTGCCGCCACCGCCGTATGCAATGCTTCCGTGCCGTTACCTACGCTGATTGCATTCCTGGAGCCGTTCCATTTGGCCCATTCCTTTTCAAACTCCTGTCCGACTTTGCCGGTCCAGTAGTTGACCAAACCGCTGCGTAAAGGCTCCATCGCTTTCTGAATAGTGGACTCTTCGAATGAAGGCCACATCGGAAATTTGCCATTGAATACTTTCTGCCCGCCGTTGATTGCCAGTTCTGTCATTTTCCCATCCTCCAGTATTGTTTTTGTATCTCTTAAAGCCATTTAGTAGAAATATTCTATTATATCGTTATTATATATATTAATAGAAGTTTTCTATTATTCCACTGTTTTTTGAAAAAAAGACGAAAAATTTATTTTGAGACCAGCGGCAGTCTGAGCAAAAGTTATTTTTCTCAATACCGCAAAAAGTAATTAATTTTACCTAAAGCTATTTTCCTGTCTTGAAAAGTATTCGCGCAATATTATACTATATAGTGTTTGCTATAATCTGTTTGTGAAAATTGTCCAATCACTGTTAATGTAATCAACCATGCGGTTCAGCCGTTTAGCGGCTCACCTGGAGTATAAAGTTATGAGTTCTAACGACATCACTGTCGCTTCCAATATTCAGGAAAAGTCCATTTCAATTTCAGCCTCACCGGTTGAATCCTTTGCCGTAACACCTGCTGTAGCACCTGCTGTAACACCTGCTGTAACGACGACTGATGCCCCGCAATCACAGCCTCCGGCTCAGCAACCGCCGCAACCGTTGATTTACGGCAAAGTGCCGGAAGAACCGACCCAGGAAGCGGTTGAGGGTATCCGTTTCGATTTCAACGACGGCATCCGCATCAAATTTCCGAACGACGGCTACCGGGTCTGTTTTTCCGACCTGGACACCGGCATTATTTTGTATAATGCTGATGTAGCGGCCGGGGCCATGGTCTCCAGCGTCAAGAAATTTTTCATCCGCTTCCGGCTCCAGATTTACCGCAGGGGCGAGGATAAGCCGATTTTCGAGCATGACTACAATGCGGAAAACAAACAGGTGATGATCCAGCTGCCGGTGGGGACCATCGGCGATTCAATCGGCTGGTTTTCCTATGTAGAGCGTTTTCAGCAGAAACACAAATGCCAGGTGCTGTGTGTGATGACCCCGTGGATTGCCGATCTGTTCCGCGAAAGTTACCCGCAGCTGAAATTCATCACCAGCGAGGAAACGCTTAATTATTCGCCGTATGCCTGTTACTATCTGGGACTGTTTTTCCGGGGAAATGTGGATCATCAGCCCTCTGATTTCCGGTATGTCGGACTGCACCGTACAGCCGGCTACATCCTGGGCGTGGAGCCGTCCGACATTCCGCCGCGGATTAAACTTGATGCCAAACGCAAGATCAAGGAACCTTATGTCTGCATCGCTGTACAGAGCAGCAGCCAGGCCAAACACTGGAACAACCCAAACGGCTGGCGCGAAGTCGTCAAATTTCTGAAAGAGAGCGGCTACCGGGTGCTGTGCATTGACAAGTCCGCCGCTGGCGGCCAGGGTATAGTCTGGAACCAGATACCCAACGGGGCGGAGGATTTCACCGGCGACAAGCCGT
>CAIPAT010000198.1 GCA_903863035.1 uncultured Lentisphaeria bacterium | reverse complement strand
CTTCGGCACGCAGGGTACTATAGTTAACTACCACGCCGCATATCGCGAAGGCGGACGGCACGATGCGCCGCGCCAGGAGATTCACTTTGCCAAAGACGATGTTGCGGAGGATTTTGACGGCAAAAGTTATTCCGGACATCTTATGTCGGTGCTCAAGTATGTGCAGGAACTGGAAGCGGCCATATTCGATGGCAAGCCGATTGCCGTGAATGAAATCGAGGGCGCGAAATGTATCGCCACCTGCGCCGCCTGCTGGGAGTCAATTAAAAATAAACAGAGCGTAAAAGTGTTTAATGAGTTTTGACGTGAATCAAACATTTGGGAGAAGATGAGATGGACAGTCAATTTATATTCACCGATTTCTGCAATAGCATGAATGATGAGGAACGCGAAGTATTCAACCGGACGGTGGTGATGGATATGGATACACCGGCAGCGGCGGAAACCAGAGCAAAATACTATAAAAGCAAGTTGCGGTATATGGGAGAGAATGTCAAAATAGGAACCGGAGTAAAGATAGTCAATCCGCAATTTATTTCACTGGGTAATAATGTTTCCATTGGCGATAACTGTATTTTGATTGCGCATTCTGAGAAAGGTATCGAACTGGATGACAATGCCCGCTTGAAAAATGGAGTATATCTGGATACGGAAACAAACGGCGGAGCATATATCAAAATCGGCAAGAACGTATATATTGGAGCACGGTGCTGTCTGCATGGACATGCCGGTCTGGAAATCGGGGATTACTCTCTGCTTGCACAAAATATCACCATAACACCTGCATCTCATACTTTTGGGGAAAAGAATGAGATTATCTATAAACAGCCTTGCACGGTAAGAAAAATAATTATCGGCCGTGATTGCTATCTGGGTATGCATGTTTGTGTCGTATGTTCGGCCGGCAGCATCGGCGAAGGATCTGTCATTGGCGCCGGATCGGTTGTGGTGAATGAAATCCCGCCGTTTTCAGTAGCGGTCGGAGTTCCGGCAAAAATCATCAAGAAACGTGGTTAAATGAAGAAACTATTTGTTATCGGTGATAGCATGTAATGCGATTACGGCAAATACTTGAAAGCCAGAATGAATACTGCCGTTGATCTTACAATTGCAGAAACAGAAAAAACATCCGGCGTCGGTGATTGTGCATCGAGCCATGGGCGGCGCGATGGCTGTCGACATTCGTGAACCTTTAAAATTTATCTTCATTCTTTTTGGGCTGATTTTTTTCATTATGCTATTGACTTCACGAGAAATCAAGTTATAATATATTGTATGATTACTAATGAAAAAATTAATTTTCAACCGTCAAGACTGAGCGATATAGCAAAAATTGCCGGGGTTTCACGCATCACTGTCTCGAAGGCTCTTTTAGGTACTGGCGGCACCAATGCCAGAATGAGCGAAGCTACCAGAAAAAGAATCCTGGAAATCGCCGCCGCAGCCAATTACAGGCCAAATATGGCAGCGCGAATGCTAACCGGCAAACGTAGTGGCATCATTGGAGTATTGATTGACTCGCAGGCTCCTTTAATGTGGTTTGAATGCATCCGGCACATGGAAAAAGCCGCCACAGAAAAAGGTTTCCGCCTAATGATTGCTCAGCAACATGAGAGTGTTGAGAATATTCTTGAGTATGCAATGGACTTTGCCGCCTACGGCGCCGAAGGGATCATTAGTTTTGTCCACGGTTATCCTGAATTAAAAAAACAAATCACTAAATTCATGCGGGTCATTCCTAATGTTGTATACATAGGAAAGCCAGATTTGAAAAATGCTGCATCCGTAGAGGTGGATATAGAAAGTGGAATCAATACCATAATTAAACATCTTATCAAACACGGCAGGAAGAGAATCGGAATATCCATTGTGAGTCGTGGCAGTAAAGTATGTGATCATCGATATACAGGTTATGTAAACTCAATACAATCATCAGGCTTGGAATTTGACGAGAGTCTGATTCTCATTGACGATGCATTTAAAACCGAGACCATCGGGAACGTCAGACGAATAATAGACTCACTTGTAGTCAACAATAAAGCCGATGCAATCGTAGCGCAAAATGATCTTTTTGCAGCGTTGATAATAAACGAGTTGTGCAGACGGGGATACCGCGTGCCTGCTGACATCGCCGTCTCTGGCTTTGATGATAACGCGTTCGCTGAAGTTTTCAGTCCACCAATCACCACGGTCAGGCAGCCACTAGAGCTCATAGCCTCCGAAGCCATCAACTTGCTTAATGAGATGATAATCAAAAAGAGTTCTGGTAGGAGCGTGACAATAAAACCGGAGTTTATTGTAAGGGAATCAGCATGAGAGCATTCAAACAATATTATAAAACACAATAATTGAACGCGTGGTCGGTAACAACGTATTTTGCATGTGAACAATAATTTAAAGATGTTGCGGAGGAAATATAATATGCAAACTAATTAAAATGAGTACCAAAAAACTTTCTAGTAGTGTTTGGATGCCCAAAAGGACTACACACTGGATCGCATAATACAATTATAATTTCATAAAACCTTCAACTTAGGGGTGCAGAATGAAAAGTAACATGTTACCGAAAACAAGTCGAAAAACGGCAACAAATGTGAGGAAAAGTTGCAAATCGTTTAATTTCACACTCATAGAACTACTGATAGTAATCGCTATAATTGCAATTTTGGCATCAATGTTACTTCCGTTGCTGAACAAAGCCAGAGAACGGGCCAGAAGTACTGAATGCATCAACAATCTCAAGCAACTTGGACAGACCCAGCTTCAGTACGTTAACGATTCTAACGATTGGGTTATGCATGGTGATCGCGTCGGAGATGTTAACCGTTTCTGGATTAAATTGCTTTCTCCTTATGCTGGAATCCCTTCAAATAAAATTGATGAATGGTCTAAACGCAAACCATTTTATTGTAGTAGCTTTATTATTGGCGTGCCTAACGCACTAACAGGCTTGAGTTATTCAGCGGACTATCATCGCTTTGGAGCTCCTTATCGTAAGAAATTGGGAAATTATAAGAACATCTCTTCTGCATTATCCTTGATAGAAGGAACTGGAATAGCCCAGATGACTCGCAACAATACCTTTGGTACGGCTGATTACAGATTTTCAAATCGTCATCTACAATATGGAAATGTCTTATATATGGACGGGCACACCAATAATAAAAAATATCTTTTAGCAAATGATTTAGGTCCATGGTAAATATTGTAGATATTTCTTAAACAATAAAAGGATAACCTCATAAAAGGAACAGGAATATATCATGAAATCACGGTTGACCATGAATATAACAATCATATTCTTCGCGCTTCTAGAAGTAAGTTTTGGAGTGACCGCCACGGCGCAGCAGACATTATCCCCCCCGGGACTTTCAAATACACCTGGACATGCAGAATATAATATTTCCGAGCCATATAAGTCGAAAGCGCTTAACCCTGTTGAGATTTCCATAAACGATGCCTTAAAACCGCTTGTTATTGCATCAAAAGGCAAAGCTGAATTACCCATCGTATGCTCAAAGGAAAGTTATTATCGAGAGATTGGTCAACTGCTAAAACTCTATCTTGATAAGGCCACTGGAGCTAATTTCATCATCGTCGACACTGCCCCCAAAAACGGGAGAGCTATTTTTATCGGTCCAAATGATTTGGAGTCGGTTAAAGCGGTATTCAAAAAAGCGCAGGCAATGCCTGATGAAGGTTTTATCGTTGTCAGCGTTGCAGAGGGTATCGTTTTAGCAGGGAATGACAATTTTTGTAAAAATCATCTTTCACAGACACAGGCGAAAACGCTGTCCGTAAGAGACCGTTATCAGAGCCGTGGGACTTTATTTGCGATGATCGATTTTCTCGAACGGCTTGCCGGGTTTAGATTCTATTTCCAGGGAATAGGTACGCATATCCCCGAATTATCCAAAACAGACCTAGTCATTCCAGCAATTTCATATTCAGACAAACCTGTCTTTGATTTTCGTGCGCTAGGCTATGGCAACGGAACTGATTTTAATCTTATCAAGGCAAAGCCGCAAGAGGCGGCTGCATTACTTGTTTTCTCCAGGCTTGCTGACATTAATCTTAAAACGCAATTTCACACTGACAGATGCTGGAATGAAATATATGGCAAAACGCATCCGGAATATTTTGCATTACGTGCTGATGGCTCGAGAGCTGTTGGCGAACGCGGAGATTTCTCTTCGTACCGGTGCTACAGTAGCGAAGAAGGATTCCAAGCACACATTGAGGCTATTGATAATTATTACAAAACTGGTGACGGAGGCAAACTTTTCTGGTTTTCCGGATGTTCTGGAGAATGGAATTTTGCCCCTAATAAAAAATATATTCACTGGAGTCCCGGCGATGCCTGGCGTGGTTGCAACTGCGCCAACTGTCTTGCCATGACGGATGAAAAGGCGGCTGGACGTAAATATTCACGTCTTTTTAGCTGGTATTACCTTAAACTAGCCCGCGAATGCAAGAAAAGGTGGCCCGACAAAGTTGTTACTACATATATATATGGCGAACAGCGAATTATTCAGGAATCTCTGTTTGCAGATAATCCTGACAATCTACTTGTGAGTTCTGTACGGGTAAACCCGAATCAATTAACAGCCGCATATCTCAAAGAAACTAAAGCATGGAATGATGCTTGCCAAGACATAGAACTTCTCAGCAGGATATCATCCGAAAAACCATATCTCTGGCTTCATTACCCTCACGCTCCGCGATGGACATGCGGTCTTGGAATGGATATGCCTTACATGATACCGCATTATTACCAGCAATTCATTCTGAAGAATAAAGATATAATATCGGGGATGCTTTTTAATGGAGAAAAATTTTCACACGCCTATGATTCATTGATGCTTTACATGATGTATAAGATAGCATGGAACCCAGATTTCAATGTGGACGCTTGTATAGATGAATACTGTTCTGTCATATTCGGTACTGCGGCAAAAGAAGTAGGCGAGTATTACAAAACCGTCATTGATCGATGGGAGAACATTAAATGGAAACATGATGAAAAAGATCCGAAATGGAATGGACAGCCGCTAGAGCTTAGTTACTGGAAAGAAACATATCCACGTAAAATCAGGGACTACTTGCAGCAACTTTTGAGTGCAGCGTGTTTAAAAGTAGAAAAAGGCTCTATCTATTACGATCGCGTTAACTGGCTTGCAAAAGGAACCGAGCCATTCTTCAACGCAGGACTTTTCAATGATCTCGGAAAAGTTTACAAATATACATGTCGTCCGTTTACTCCTAAAATTGATGGTATGATAGGTGAATGGTATCCGGCTAGGATACAACAACTTGGCTATTTTATGAGAAACGATACTGGTTCTTTGGAGTTTGATACGGTGAAAACGACCATATATATGTCTTATGATGCAACGAATGTTTACATTGCTGGCGAGATATCACAGAAGGATGATTTTTTGACCAAAGGCAACGGGGTGGCTGTTGCCCGTGATAGCGATATATGGGCGCATGATTCGCTAGAGATATTTCTCTGTACTGAGCGTGATGGTTATCGAGAGGCTGGAGTTGATCAGCGTACGCAATATCATCAGATCATCATTGATCCTGACGGCTCTTTCTGGGATGCATATAAAGGCGATAACGGAGTTAATTTGAATATTGAGTATAAATCTCGAATTCTCACAAAGCCGTCACGATTCTGGTTTGAAATGGCCATCCCGTTTAGCGACCTGAAGTGTACTCCCCCTGGAAAAGGTTCTCAATGGTATATGAACTTTTACTGGAATCGACCTCGTAACGGAACGCATGTGGGATATACGTGGGCGGGATCCGGCGGATACAATGATACATCACGATTTGGTTTGGTTGAATTTTCAGAGAAATAAACCTGATATTATCCGAAATTTCTCTTGTTACTCTTGTTACTCTTGTTAAGTTCCATCTTAGAAAATGGCATGAAAGTAAATCATATTCGACTGTCAAATTGTGATTCGGGGCTCGCGTTCAAGAACATGGAAAACTGGAAGATGGATTGCAATGCAAATAACTGAATTTTTTATGAAGTCAACATCTTAATGATAAATTATTTACGGAGGTTTCAAATGAAAAATTTTGGCATGAGTCAATGGATATCTAGATTGGGAATCGTGATATGCTTAATTGGAACTGCGAATACATATGGAAGGATACTCTTGTCAACAGATTTTGAATCGCCGGACTATACGATTAACTACCTTTCAGGACAACAAGGCTGGTGGTCGAGTATGGGACAAGGCGAGGTCATTATTGGACAGAAGGACAAACTTGGTGCTTTTAATGGCTATGGTCAGGCGATTTATTCACCCGAAATAACTGTTGATGCATCCAGTGACAAAAAGTTTCTGATTGCTATGACAGTCCAACCAGTGGCCGGTTCGGATGTGGATCAAATTTGGGTATTCGATAACGCGGGCAATATTGTGATCTTAGTTACCTTCGATAAAATCTCTGGTCATATCAAAGCCAAAGGAAATATTGGAGACTGGTGTGACACTGGTATGACCTTTACTCCGGCAACATCTTATCACCTGAAAAATTTTAAAGACGATAGCTGCTATGGGAACATGAGCGGTCATACATTCAGTCTGGTCGTTGACGGAGTAAAGGAATAATGTTTAAAAATTAAACTCTTTATTCCGGATATCAGATCGTAGCTAGGTAAACAACAGGAAAATATTAGCACTTAACTATTACGAATTTTCAAAATGAAATGGATGCGCTATCATGAATAAGGTAATTAGAGTGGGTATTGGCGGTCAGGGACGTAGCGGTTACGGTATTCATGTCAACTGGCTTAAGAATGACCCTGAAAAATACAAGGTGGTTGCGGTTGCAGACGAGTTGCCGGAGCGCTGTAAAGATGCTGCTGATTTATTTGGTTGTGATTTTTATTCAGACTACAAAGAAATGTTGAATAAAGCAGATTTTGATTTATTTGTAAATGCGACTCCGAGCCGGATGCATGTTGAAGCAGCTTTGGCCGGACTTGAAAGTGGACGTCACCTGTTGAATGAAAAACCAGCAGCTAAAACTGTTGCAGATTTTGATCGCATAGTTGCAGCATCAAAAAAAGCCGGAAAAGTTTTTTATCCTTTTCAGAATTCCCGTTTTTATCCTTTTTTTCAAAAGATTTGCAAGGTTGTTAACTCTGGGGTGTTAGGTAAAATCGTATTAATCCGTTCAAACTGGAGCGGTTTTGGACGTCGCTGGGACTGGCAGACATTGCAGGATGAATGGGGGGGGAATCTGTTGAACACCGGTCCGCATCCGGTTGACCAAGCGATTGTTCTGTTTGGAGAGGGTTATCCTGAAGTATTCTGCAAAATGTATGCTGACCATCCGTCTGGCGGCGATGCTGAAAACTTCTGTTCTCTCGTTATGCATGGTAAAAATAACCCGACAATTGAAGTTGTTCTTAATTCTTTCCAAGTTTATCCGCAGGGGGAAATGTATAACATCAGCGGAACGTGTGGCGGACTTACCGGCGGCCCTAACGGATTGAAATGGAAATATTTCAATCCTGAATCTGTGCCAGTGCCAAAGATTTGGACTAAATGGAGCGCAGGCAATCGAGAATTCTGCACAGAACAGTTGCCGTGGCAGGAAAAAAACTGGGAATACAATGATCCAAACAGTAATGCTACCGGTTTTTCAGGGATAGTGCGCGATCTGTATACTAATTTGTACAATGTGATTATTAACGGCGCAGAACCTGAGATTAAGCTAGAACAGGTGCGCCGCCAAATATTTGTCTTGGAAGAATCGCATCGCCAGAATCCACTCCCCAAACGCAGTAAATAATTTCAATGTACGTTACTTATTATTGCAACCATAATTCCTACGTGATTTTTTGTGTGCGTTAGGCGTTGTGTACTGCTATAGTGGGTATGCATGTTTGTGTCGTATGTTCGGCCGGCAGCATCGGCGAAGGATCTGTCATTGGCGCCGGATCGGTTGTGGTGAATGAAATCCCGCCGTTTTCAGTAGCGGTCGGGGTTCCTGCGAAAGTGATCAAAAAACGTGTTTAAATGATGGCACTATTCGTTATAGGCTGCTATTACGGCAGATACTTGCAAAACGATGAATACCGTAGTTGGTCAGTCGCATCCCCCGTTACAAGCGCAGCAATGGGAAAACGACTCGCTCCGTCGATTATGAATTGAGACAGGGGCGCGATGGTGGTCTGGGTTTGTGGTTTGAAAAATTTATTTTCATTATTTCTTCTGATTTTCATTCCATGCCTATTGCTTTTTTTATGAGATTGCCATATAATTATAGCAGACAGTAATTAGACAAGTAACAGTCAATAAGAATGCATGTATGAAAAAGTTAATCCAGCGAGATGCAAATGTTTACGGACCGCTTGAGAATGATTTGCGCAAGAGAATTCTTATGGGAACAGTTGACTTTTCAAAACCTATTCTTGGTGAAATCGAGTTCTCAAAAGTTTACGGCGTTAGCCGCGAGTCTGTCCGCAAGGCAATATCAAAATTGGTTGGAGACGGGCTTCTGGAGCGAGTCAAAGGCCGGGGCACTTATATTATTCCGCCGGAACGAAGATCACCGCCTCAAAAATCAAGTTCCAATAAATTCTCCATTATAGTCATTGAGACTTTAATTAATCGGGATTTTTCTGATTACAGAGACAGCTTTCTGGAAAGCGTCACGGTTTACTGCGGAAGGAATAATATTCAGATGAAATGCGCTGATGCCGACATTGACTGCTCAAGCGTGCTTAAAGCCTATAAAGACGGCGAGATCAACGGCGTTATATGGGACATGCCGGATGAGAAGCACCGCGCGGCAATCCATAGCTTTGCCGAAAATCATATCCCTGTTGTAACCACCAACCGCCATGTTGACGGCATCCCTTGTGTGTGTCCGGATTTTCAAACTGAAATTATAGATAGCGTCTCACTTCTTAAAGACCTTGGACACTCTGACATTGCCCTCTTAAACTCTGCCAGCAATGAAATGCCATATCTCGAAAGAGAAAAAGCCTATTTCAATATAATAAACTCAGGTAAATTTTATCTTAAAATCGACCATAACTCTGATTTCAGCGGAGTTATCGCGCGGCTGCTCCGGGAGAATCCATCCGCCCTTATTGTCGGCGGACATGCCCTCATAAAAAAAACTTTGGATGTGATCAGGTCTTTGAAACTTCGTCTTCGCGAGGATATCTCTGTTATCTGTGTCAATGACTGTCCGGCGGCTTATAACAACACGCCGCCGGTGACAGTGTTTGCTGAAAACCGTGTAAAAGCCGGCATCAAATGCACGGAACTGCTCCGGGAGACAGCGCACAGTCCCGCCACTCAAACCGGAACGTTCAAAATCAAAGGAGACCTGATATGGAGACAATCATGCGGCCCGGCCCTGAAACGTACCTGAAAAAAGAACTTCACTCTTTTTGCATATGTATCAAATTAACAAACTTAAAAACGGAGGATTGAAAATGTCTAAGAAAAAGGAAAATCGCAGATTGGGAAATTTTACGCTCATAGAACTCCTCGTTGTGATCGCGATCATCGCGATTTTGGCCTCAATGCTGCTGCCGGCGCTGAATAAAGCGCGGACAGTTGCTAAAAGGTCAAGCTGTGCCAATAATTTAAAACAAGTTATGTTGGCAACGCTGCAATACGGCAATGACTTTGACGGAATTGTTCCCCCAGGTTTCGTTTATGAAAACGGCGGCACAAAGTGTATGACTTTTGCTAATCTTCTTCAGCGCGGGAAATATCTGGTTTTTTCTCCATCGGTGTTTCCCAGTGCGTTTAATGTGTCATTTACCGCGGCAGATAAAGCCGCAGCTCAGGCGGTTTCCAGCATTGTTACCAAATGCCCGGATAAACCGGATTACGTCTATGGTAATTTGCCGATAAATTATAGTATCTGGGGAAATACCGCGAACAGATATGCTACAGTCCTGCCTGCCGTGGCTTTCTATACATATCCTACGATGAAAAGAATGAAGTTCCCCAGTCGGACATCCGGGCCGATGGATGATCCCAGGACAGGCGGTTCTGTCGTATATTGTCCATCTCCAGATGCCAGCAATGACAATGGAGATAGCATCTTTAATAAACGAGATTTGAATATCGGAAAATATGGAGAAATTAGACATGGGCAAAGTAATGTCAGTTTCTATGATGGACATGTAACGGCGTATGACGGTATATACTACGGCTGGACTGATCCTGAACGCAGTATTACAAATCCTAATTATTACCGGCTCCCTAAATAAAAAAATCCCGTTCATCCTAGCTCCAAGTTAAGCCTCGCTGTATTACGGTCGGCATCCTCATGCCCTGTGGTGCGGAGATTCAAAACCAATACATTAAAGACAAAAGTCGATCCAGATGGCCGGGAAATTTACTCAATGAAGATTAAAAACGTAAATTAAGGAATATATATGAACAACGCTTCAAGATCAGTTTTAGGGAAATGCGCTTTTATGGTTGCGATGCTGGGCTGTGTTGCCACAGCTTTCGGTGCCGAAGCAAACATCAACTGCAATTTCGAATCGGGCACCGTTGAAAAGTGGCAGAAAAATTCAGCTGAAACGGAACTGTCGGTAACAGCTGATAGTTTTTCCGCCAATTGTGGAAGGTATGCACTACTTGCCTCAAGTACAGCGAGAAACGCAGGAATTAATTATTACGCCCAAATTCCTGTCACCGACCGGACGGTTATAGAATTCGATATCCGCTGGGATGCGCAAATGCCTTTTGCCTATTTTGCTTTCACGGCAACTGACAATAAAAAAAGGGTGTTCTGGTTATTTGCCGGCACCCAGAATGCAATAAATAATCCTAAGCGCGGCGAGTGGTTTCATGTGATTGTTCCGGCAGCGGCATTGAAAACCGACAAGGGACAGCAGCCGGAACCAGGTGATGTATTCACGTCGTTCGGAATGTTTCAGGTGCAAGTGAACGGATGCCCGCACCGTTTCATGGTGGATAATTTCAAAATTTATGAAAAAGACGGATTGCTGGAATCTGTTGACCCGAAATGCTTTATGGACAAGACAGAACCCGGCGCTCAGAAAAAACCGTCAGTCGAACGGAGTTCGGCGGACGCTCTTCCTCTGGTGACGGTGCCGGGTTGCGGAGCCCCGGTCATAGACGGTAATCTCAGTGACTCCTGCTGGCAGAGCGCCGCCGGATTCGCCCTGCTGCCGAATTATAGCGGTAAGACAATTTCTGAAAACACTCAATTTTTACTCTCATTTGATGCTGATAATTTGTACATCGGGGTAGTGGCCGGACAGAGATATCTCGACCCGGTGCTTAACCTGCTCGACAAGGCGAAATGCAAAGTCGCAAAAAATGACGGCCCGGTCTTTTATGATGACTCGGTTGAAATATTTCTCATGCCGTCCGGCGATGGATGCTATCAATTCGTTATCAACAGCGATGGTGTGATGTTCGATGCCAAAAACAAAGATGCGTCATGGAATTCGAAAAATGTGAAAATTGCCGTAAAAAAGAATGAGCGGACGTGGACGGCGGAGATCGCCATACCCTTCAAGGAACTGGGAATGACCGCGTCCGATCACGCGGCATCTGCCTGGCGAGCGAATTTTTACCGCAATAACCCGGCAAGCGACGAGTCATCGGCGTGGAGCCCCACCCAAAAAAGTTTTCACACGCCAGGTGCCTTCGGCTTTCTATCGTTCGATGCGCAAGCTGCTGCGATTCGCGGGGAGTCCTTTGTCATCGCCGGCGGTTCTGCCGCAATGAAACTCTTTTGCGGCAAGCTTGTTCAGCAACTTTCGCTGACCGGGGCGCAATCAACAGCTTCGATCAGCGAGAAGAAGATGTACGAACTGACGTTCAAGCCTGATGCGGACGGATTTGGGCAGATCAGGATCAGCGCTTCCGATAAAGAAATATTCCGCACTCCCTCGATAGCGATAAAAGGAAAGAGCTCTGACTGCATCGTAAAACTCGCCTCGGTCAGTTCGCAGATGACCGTTTTTGTGAACGGCAAACAATCCGCCTCAGCGAAAAACATCCTGAACGCAACGGTGACTCTTGATGAAGACAGAAACGTTGTCGCGCTCTGCGTTGACAATGCAGTGGCACCGCTCACCGGTTCAATTATCATAGCAAACGTCGAGATCCCCGTCAGCAATTTTCTATTTTCTGAAAAGTCCGCGGACGGATGGGAGAAGAACGGCTTTGATGATTCGTCATGGATGCCCTATGACGGGCGGGTTTCGAAGAAATTATGTTTGCGCTACAACCTCATCCGGAATCACACGATGTTTGCGCCGCAACTTGAAAATGACACCTTTTATATCGCCAATAAAGCCGCGATGAAATTAATGTTCCGTATTTCATCACCTTTTGAAAAACCGCTTGAAAATTATCGGTTCAATTTAGAAGTTCCTGAAGCCATCAAGATACCCGCATATCGCCCCGATCTCAGGCGCTACAATAAATATATCAATTCGCTTGGCGAAGAAAAGCATGGCGGCATGAATAGCTTCGTATTCTCCTTTGACAAGCCTGTCCCGAAACTTGCTTACAACTTTGGATTTAATGTCATAACGATGATAATACAACCTGTCTTTCCTGCCGCGTTGGCAGGAAAGATCGTCACCGGACGTGCCTGGATCTCCGGCAAAGGGGTTGCCGAGATCCCTATGGAGTTTAAAATAAAGGTGCTCCCGGAGCTCAATGGGCGTCAACCAGAAAATATCCCAATACTGACGTGGGCAACTGCACGTGATACTTGTTATGCCACAAAAGAAATTGAGCTATTGCCGGCAACATGGAAAAATGCCGGGTTTACCATGGTAGGGGATGAAATCAAATCCCGTATGGACTCTACGTTTAATAATCTTGATTCCTATTCCGAGCAGTTCAGGAAAAACAATCTAAAAATGCTCTTTGTCTCTTTTGTCAACCATGACAACCAATGGGCCAGTGAAAGTGACACCGCAAACCCTGCATCCAAACTTGTACCGATCTCAAGCGTTAAAGACTCCTGGCAAAAACCGCTTTGCCCCCTTTATTTCATGGCCTCTCCAGATATTGCCGAGCGCATAAGAAAAATCGCACTGTCAAGCAATTATGTCCTGGACGACATGGAGAGCGGTCTTGGCGCATCGTGTCTCTGCCCGCGCTGCCGCGAATATTTCGCGAAAGAGAACAAGCTCGGGGATGTGCCCGATGAGAAAACAATTCTCGCAAAATACAAACCGTTATGGATCCGCCATCAGGTGCTGATGAATCGAAAGGTATTTGATTATTTCGTTGCAACCGCCAGAAAGGCAAAACCGGAAATACGCTCCGCCGTGTATAGCGGTTATGCCACCACGCCGCCGGAACAATACGGAATGGACTGGAGTCTTTACAAAGATGTTGATTTTCTCAGTGCGGGTTATGATGAAAATAAGGCGACAATAATGATGACGCGCAAAGCGCTGGGCGGACGCAAGATGTGTCCAGGACTCATTTTAGAAACAGGATCTGGCGAACGTACCTATGCCGACCAGAGCATTATTGCACGACTCTGGAAACAATTGATCGCCGGCGGTTTCGGCGGCGTGCATATTTTTGAATGGACGGTGCTTGACGGGCGCGGACTCCATTCGGTAGCAAAATTTTCGCGAGGCGTAGCCGAATTTGAAAACATTCTCGATGAAAAAAATCAAATACCGTTCGACGGATTGATTGTGGACGGGCGTGACCGCAGCGACTACGTGTACAACAAAGGCAACGAGTATCTCTATGTAGCGATCAACGACAGCATTTCTTCGCGGACAGTGAAAATAAAGATGCCGCAGGGTATTTTCGCGACAGCAAAAGTGCAGGAGTTCTCGACAGGAAGGCAATTCACCGGCAAAGATGAATACGAGATAGTGGTGCCGCCAAATGACGTAATGCTTCTGCATATTTCAGAATAGAGAAAAATATGGCGAGCAAAGGAATCAGTTTTCTTAACGGAAAAGTCAGTAATGGAACAGTAATGCTCTCCTGGTATAAAACGACTCTTCTATTTGAGAGTAATGAGCAGGATGAGTTCAGCGAGTTTTCTGTTTACCGGAAATGCGCGGATGATTTTGCGTTCGGTTCGGATTATGAAGAATTCTTTTGCGGGATGCTGCCTGAATCGTCCGACTTGATTTATTGCGGACCTGTGGAATGTTCAAATAACCGGAAATATCTTTTTCAGGACAAACAGGCTGAGATGGGCAAAGTATATGCATATTTCGTTAAAAGCAGAACCCTGCCGGCGGTCGGGCCGGTACCGCTGAAAATTCGCGATCCTGAAGTATGGTGGAGCTATGAAACCCTTAAATCCAGGCTTCTGCAACTGCAGCAGGATTATCCTGCAATGGTGAATTTGCAGACGAGCGGCAGAACGGTTGAAGGCAGGGAGATTTTTTCTTTAAAAATGGGTTCAGGCGTTACGGCGCTGGGCCTGGCCGGAGCGATGCATCCTGGAGAAGCCGGACCTGAGCTGATTATTTCCGCATTGGAAAAAATTCTGCACGAATCCCCCGAAATATTGAAAAAATGCGCAATTGTCGTTATTCCTTCAATCAATATTGATGTTCGTGAACGCCTTGCGCAAGGTAGACCATGGTATTTGCGGAAGAACATTGCCGGCGTGGATCTCAATCGTAATTTTCCGGTGAACTGGGATAATATTGGCAAGGAATACGGGCTTTCAACTGATGACCCGGATAGCGCAACTTACCGGGGCGCGTCTCCGGCCAGCGAACCGGAAACAAAAGCCGTTATGAAGTTTTTTGCAGACTGTAAACCTGCCGTCATCTTCAGTTTTCACGCTCTTGCCGGGATTTGTGACATTCCAGCAATCGGAGCCGGAAACGTAGATCAATCGGATTCTGAGTTTTATGAACTTTCAAAACGATTCGTCAATGCTTACGGAACCGGCCTGCATCCGGAATTGACCCCGGACGACAGCTGGCTGGCTTTTGCCGGTTCCGGTGGCAGTCTTTTGTGCTGGGCATGGCAGGAACTGCGAATTCCTGCTTTTGATCTGGAGCTTTCCATGACGATTGCGCCGGAGGCATTGCAGAAATGCCGCATTGACCATACGGATCGCTGCCTGCTGGAAGAATACTCCATACGGCATTCGAGAGCGATAATAAATATCTTAAGCAATTTTCATTTAACACAGTGAATTTTTATTGAGAATATTTGATTTTAGAATTGTCGGAGCGTAAGCAAACACTGCCTGGCAATCCGTGAAAATGCACAGCAAGCCACAGCCGAACGCCATGTTGCGATTCGATAAATAAATTTAAAAACATGAAAACTTTAGATATCGTATTGAAGAGGATGAAATATTGTGGACAGGACTTTTTGGAACTATCTGGAGAAGTTGCCGGAACAGGAGGCGACATGGGGGGAGTGGAAGTACAGCTTGGCAAGCTGGCATCGTTTCAACACTTTCTACACTCATTACTTGAGGGTAGAAGGCCGGCGCGCTAAACTGCTGAATTGCCCTTCGCCATGTGAGCAGGGCTATCCGCGGCAGGTTGTGGAGAATTCCCCATCCAACATCACGGCAGTATGCCCGCAGAACAAAGCTGATCCAATTCAGCTCAAGTTCCGGGATATACTAATTTATTCACTCCGCCTGGAAGCATTGCATCAGGCTATTTGTGCTACGTTGCAAATTAATTATTCAGCAGACCGCCGAAAGGAACACGAGCATATCTGGCATCTCGGCGATTATTCCGGGACTGAGGTTTATATTACATACCGAACAGCTCCGGCAGTATTCGCTGATACCATATGTTCGATTTATCTTTCGCACCAGAAACCATTCATCCTGATAGTGCCGACAGTAAAAAACATAACGCCGGAAATACAGCAGTTCCTGGCAAATAATAACTCCATCTTGTTGTCCATGGCAGCTGAACTGCACTTGCAGCAGGACGGTTCATTCAAGCTGGTGCGCAGCATAGCAGAATGCCTGAAATCTTTTTTATCCACAAATGGCACTAATTGGCACGAAAAAAAGCAAATACACTTTACCATGAAGTTCATGAAGGTAATGAAGATAATACATGAGTCAGCGAATTGCTGATACTGCATAGTCGCAGCAATTCGCTGACTCCGGTTTTACCTTTGCGTCTTTGCGTTAAATCATCCATTGTTTTCATGATTAATTTTCAATTTTCCATTTTCAATTATTTGCTCTCTTCCGTGTTACTGGCGGTCGTGGCGGTATTTTCCCAAGGAGATGGCGAATTCTTTCAGAAAATTAACTTGCTATTTTTTGTTGTAACATATATATTGCTCTGTAACATTAAAAATGTTATTGTTCATGAAAGGTGTTATGGATAAAATGACAAATAGCCGGCAGTGCAGGATTAAGAACTTCATCAATGATGTACTAGGCATTTCTCTCGTAATTACTCCATTCAGTGCGGAGAGACTGCCGTTTGTCTTGAAAGACCAGTATGATTTCTTTGTTGCAGTGTTGAACAACTATCAATTCCTGTTTCTTTTCAACAAAGGGGGGCAAATGCCGACGCCGGCTGCAATCCGGAAGCATTGTGATATGTTGAAGGATTATTTTGAATATGATGTTGTTTATGCGGCAGACGAGATGACGTCATATGACCGCAAACGTCTTCTGGAGCAGCGTGTCGCATTTGTCGTTCCTCAGCGCCAGCTTTATATTCCGGTTTTGGGTATTGCTTTCAAAGAGATATTCGGGACTCGTCAGGAAAAGAAAGCGGTACTGGGAACGTGCGCTCAACTTATTGTTTTATCGTTTCTGCATCATAAACTTCCATTCCCAATGCGTCTGTCAGATGTAACAAAGCTGTTTGGATATTCCAAGATGAGCGCATGCAGGGCTTTTGACGAGCTTGAGGCGTTTGGGCTTGCGGCATCAACATTGGCACAGCGTGAACGGGCTTTGAAATTCATGAAACACGGTCGTAAACTGTGGACGGCGGCTTTGCCGTTCCTGGCTTCGCCAGTTAAGAAAGAAATCGAATTGACTTCCTTTCCCCCTGAACTTGAAAAATGCCGGGCGGGGTTGACGGCATTGACGGAAAGCACGATGCTGGCTGCTCCGCGCCAGCGGGTCGCTGCGATCACGCTTTCGACGTGGAACAACTTTTGTAAAACATCCGGAGGAAATACTTATGTTGTTTCTCATGGTGGCGAGGTAAAACTTCAACTCTGGCGGTATTCTCCGTCGTTGTTCGGAGAAAACGATAGTACCGACAAGTTGTCACTGTTTCTAAGTTTGCGGAGTGATCATGATGAACGTGTCAAAATGGCGTTGGAGGATATGCTGAAGGAGTTTGTATGGTAAGAGGACTTGAACTGTTCCGGGATCATTTCAAAAACTTCACGGCAAACTATGTGCTTATTGGCGGTACCGCCTGTGCTGAGGCTTTTGAGCGCGCCGGACTTGAATTTCGCGGTACAAAAGATTTAGACATCGTTCTTTGTGTCGAATCTCTTGATGCAAAATTCATAGTGCATTTCTGGAATTTTATCAAGGCAGGCAACTACGCCATTCAGCAAAAGTCATCAGGCAAAAAGATTTTTTATCGCTTTACAAAGCCGGACCGGGAGGACTTTCCGTTTATGCTGGAACTTTTTTCAGGTAAGCCGGAAACATTTGTGCTGCCGGATGAAAGCCGGATTATTCCGATTCCGGCTGATGAAGATATTTCCAGTCTTTCCGCGATTCTTCTGGATGAGAATTATTACAGATTCATTCAGGCGAGCAAGGTTATCCGCGACGACCTGACATTAATCCCTGCCGAAAGTCTTATCGTATTGAAGTCGAAAGCATGGCTTGATCTGTCTCTGAGAAAAGAAAAAGGTGAAGCAGGCGACTCGCAGAATATCAAAAAGCACATAAATGACATATTCCGGCTTTACCGGGTTGTCTCTTTTACCAGCCCTGTACCTGTTGCCTCGTCGATCAAAAATGAACTGCGCGAAATCTTTGGCAGGATGCAAAACGAAAAGATTAATCTGAAAGCGCTTGGAATTACTGGCAAAACAAGCCGGGAAATAATAGACGAATTGACGCGTCTGTATGAGCTTTAAAATGATACCGCGACAAATGTATACTCTGCGTGGCTGAAAATTTAACATCGCCGAACAGGATTGGAGATTGGATTTTTTCGATCCGACTGATTAGCGATGCCCACATCGCCTGAAGCAGGAACGGAAAAAGACGGACGCAAGGCACTCGTCCCGCAATCTATTTTAATTTTTCAACCTTCAGACTTCCTGACCCGCCTGCTCAGTTTGTTTTGGTCTGTGGAAAAAGGCAATGTACGCTTTTCCATTTTTTTCCATGTCGCTTTCAGGTCTTATTTCACACTCCGTGGAGCACAAAACATCCATTGGACGCGACATGGAAAAAAAGAGTGACATGAGCTTTTTCCACGGATCAGGAAGTCTGACCTTATTAGAGTATAAAACTGCTCTTAAATATTTTTCAAAAATTTTAAAAATAGATGTTGCTTTTATTTAGTACATGATTTATAATATTAAGTATAGGCTGAATCAATTGGCAATGGCGGCAGGACGGGGAAATAGATATACTCATCGCTACCGATTGTATATCCGAAGGACAGAATCTCCAGGACTGCGACTG
>CAIPAT010000197.1 GCA_903863035.1 uncultured Lentisphaeria bacterium | reverse complement strand
GTTACCGTATTGCCGGAAGTAATGGTCAAATCGTAGAACGTCGTCGCGCCGCTGATCGACTGCGCCAGTGTTCCATCGAACGTTACCAGATTGAGGACTGGCGTGAAAGTTCCGGTGGCATTTTTAGTCCAGTCGCCGCTCACCGTAATATTCCCACCGAGCAACAGCGTGCCAGCGGCGTCAATCGCCACATTCGCAAAATCATCGCCTACACCAGCAACACTGGCGCTGCTGCTGTAAGTCCCGGTGTTGACCGTGAAATTATGAGCTACGGTTACTTTGCTGTTCGCTGTTACCGTATTGCCGGAGGTAATGGTCAAGTCGTAGAACGACGTCGCCCCGGTGATCGACTGCGCCAGTGCGCCGTCGAACGTCACCAGCTGGTTGCCGTGCGTGAAGGTTCCGGTGGCATTTTTAGTCCAGTCGCCGCTAACCGTAATATTTCCGCCGAGCAACAAAGTGCCAGCGGCGTCAATCGCCACATTCGCAAAATCATCCTGCGCTGCGCTGCTGCTGTAAACACCGGTGTTAACCCTGAAATTATTCGCTACCGTTACTTTGCTGTTCGCCGTTACCGTATTGCCGGAAGTAATGGTCAAATCGTAGAACGTAGTCGCGCCGGTGAGCGTCTGTGCAAGCGTTCCGTCAAACTTTACCAGACCTTCCTGATAGGTGAATGTTCCGCTGTTGTTCCAGTTGCCAGCAATATTCAGCGCAAAATCGCCAGCAGTTACATCCAAGGATTTTAAAGCGTTGATTGTCAGATTACCGACAACTTTAGTATCATCGGTAAGCTGAGTAATGCCGTCAACAATCAGGTTGTTATAGGTAACGCCGGCAATATTTTGCGGAGTTACGAGGTCGCCACCAAAATAACGCACGGTACCATCGTCGGCGGTAAATGTGCCAGCTAGATTATACACGAAATCGTTTCCGATTGCCAGCTCATATCCGCCAGCCTGGAAACTGATGGTTCCGCTGTCGAGCGTAATATCGGTAACGGTCACGTTTCCGCCGATATTGAGAATACCGCCATTGACTGTTACAGTAGTAAAGGTCGCGTTCCCGGTAGTATATTTGCCTCCGGTAACGGTCAGATTGTCAATGGTAATAGTGGTGCCACCAGCAGTCGTAAGCGTCTGTAAATTATCAGTCTTGTTAATTACCACATTGCTAAAGGCGGTTGTGGAACTCCCGGAAATAGAACTCGAGATTCCGGTAAATGTGACCTCGTTGCCGTTTGCGGTAAAAGTGCCGTCATTAATCCAGTTGCCGGCCAAAGTAATCTGATATCCGACACCTGTTCCGTCATCACCGGCAACAAGAACGCCGGAAGCTCCAATTTGCAGATTTCCAGTAAGGCTCAAAGTGTTGACGAGCGTCGCTGTTCCGCTGGTTACGATAAAACTGTTGATTGCGTTGCTCAGGTTGATGTCATAGCCGTTGATGCCGGCGATTTCAAGGTCGTGATAAATCAAGTCTGCTACAGATTGCGTCGCACCATCGCCGTTATAAATAAAACGGCTTGAGCCAGCGTTAAAGTTTCCGGCGGTAACCGTTCCGGACGCATATAACTTGCCGATGCCAGCAGGGGCAAAACTAATAGTTCCGCTTGAGAAGTCCAGAGCGCCGTTGAAGTCCAGCGTACCAGTGGTAGCGGTGATGGTTTCAATGATTGTTGATACGCCGTTGACCTGTAAAGTCTTATCAGCAACAGCAAAAGTAAGCGCGCCGGCGCTGGAAGCATTAAATGCATTTGCGACGGTGATGTTGCCAGCGGCTGCCGCAGTTCCAGTGCCGCTCAATGTCAGATTATTGTAAGTTCCCTGAATGATTGTCTGATCTAAGCCGGCATAGGTCACCGTGCCGCCAGCCTGATTGACGCTGCCGCTGTTAGTGGTAACAGTGCCGTTGACGGTAAAACCGAGCGAGCCGGTCAGCACGTCGTTAGCATCACCAAGCGCTAGATTATTGAACGCAGTAAGCGTTGTCCCGCCGATCGCATGATTATAGGGGGCAGTTCCGGTTCCGTCGAAGGTTACTGTTCCTGTTCCAGCAGTAAAGGTGCCGGAATTACTCCAATTACGACCGACAGTGATGGCTTGGGCATTCGCCAGAATAGTACCAGTGGCTGCAATCTGCAAATCACGCCCGACCGTCAAGTCAGCAGCCAGTGATAGTGATAGCGTTCCAGTAGTCCGTACGAGTAAATCACGACCAACCGCTAAATCCCCAGTCAGCGACAGCGTGCTGGAAGACAAAGTAAAATCATTAGCCACGCTGCCGGTGGCAAAATTCAGTGCCGTGTAATTAGTGCCGGCCAGCTCCAGATTCCAGTAAGCAAAATCTCTGATCGTTTGAGCATTGCCGACATATTTCACCAAACCGGTACTGTTCGAGGTAAAATTTGTAGTGGTAAAAGTTCCCGGCACTACCAGCGTGACATCTGTAGAGGCCGCATCAAAAGTTACCGTAGTAGAAGACACATTGTCATTCCAATTCTTAATGCCGGAGCCAGATAGAATTATATTGAAATAAGTGGTCGCCGTAATGTCTTGCGAGACCGATCCATTATATGACACGGCCTGGCCATTGTGGAAAAAATCTACTCCATCAGCAATCGAAAAAGCACCGGCAATACCGATAGCGCCTGCCAGCGTTTTATCCGAACCAGTTCCGGAAAGCTTAAGATCATAGTAGTTGATCCCGACTATATCCTGATTAGACACCGCAGTGTATTCCACAGTAGTACCGACTCCGGCCGTGAACTTCGCCGCAGCGATGCTTACGGTTCCGGTGGTTTCAATCACCAGTAGCGCATTATCTTTCAAGCTCACATTGACACCGGCAAAGTCAAAATCAAAATTGTCTTTGAGCGTCAACTGGCCGTCTTCTTCTACGGTCAACGACACGAGCACATTGCCGGTGCTGTTGTAACTCTTAGTGCCGCTGCCGGAAATGACCAGATTCTGATAAGCAATAGCGGCAATATCCTCATTGCTGCTGCTGCCATCATAGTTTATCGTACTCGTCGCATCCAGACTGGTGGTCGCCCCAGTGTTGAGGTTCAAAGCTCGGCCCAGCAGCAATGTCGTATTTGCCGCCATAGTCAAATTATGCGAAACATCCAAAATGGTAGAGATTGATTTGGCCGAAGCAGCCGCTCCGGTCAGAGTAAGATCATAATACTGGATGTCCAGAATCGTCTGATCGCCGCCGTTGTAGGTCACAGATTTATCAACGGTATGAACTGTGAGGGCCAGCGGGTTGGTAAAATTATGCGAAACAAAGATATTGGTGTCCAGTGTCTTTTCGCCAGAGCCTGTCACCACCAAATCGTAATACTGCCCGCCGCTGATAGTCTGGGTCGCGCCGGAGTACTGGACCGTACCTTGACGCGGAGTTATCACTCCCACTACCCTCAGATCGCCCTTTACATCCAGCGTATTGTCATTAATGAAAGTCAGATTGGCGCCAATTATTATGTCGCTGTTTAAAGTCTTAATCGACGGACGGGTGGTAACCGGCGGCCCGAGCACCGTGGTGGTGCCGTCCAGCGTCAGGTTGTTGAATGTAAATCCCCCGGTAACCGACTGATCACGGTTGCCATCCAGGTAAACAGTTCCGCTACCGGCGGCGAAAGTACCACCCGCAGTCATAGTCAAATTATTGCCGACATGCAGGGCATAGGCTCCGGCAGTATAAGTATTGCTGGAGCCAATCGACATATCAGAACCAACATTAACGACACCATTCGCGACAAACACGCTAGTCCCGGACAGCGTAAAATTATTGCCGACAGTTACCACCCCGACAGCGTTTTTGTTCCCGGAACCGGACAGCAACAAGTTATGGTATCCCAGCTCGGGAATTGCCTGGGCGACGCCATCGGCGCGGGTAAATGCCATCGTACCGGTAGTCGGCACCGTATAATGCGCAGATGTCACACTGAATGCTAACGGAATATTCAACGTCACATCGGTGGCAAACGAGAACTTGCCGTTGATAATCGCCGCATCATTCCAGGTTATAGTGCCAGATCCGCCGAGCGCCAGATTGTTATACGTCGTAGCGGTGACCGTCTGCCCCGAGCCGTTGTAAGTCACCGTGTAAGCCGTATCCGCAAAAGTTGCCAGCGGGTTTATCGTGAAGACGCCGGCGATCCCAATATTTCCACCCGCGGTCTTCGCGCCAGCGTTAGAAAGCGTAAGATTGTAATAATTTTTCCCGGCGATAGTCTGCGCCACGGAACCGGCGTAATCAACAGTGCTGCCAGTGGCGGCGGTCAAGGTTCCAGCCACCGTAAACGATGATAAAACGCTTAAATAGGCATTATTGTTCAGCGCAATATTATTGACGCTCATCGCACTACTGGCGGAAACCTGCAAACTGCTGCCCAGCGTCAGCGTATGACTGACCTGCTGGTTACTCCAGGCGAACGTACCGCCAGACACCTGGTTCAGTGTCAGGTCATAATAGTTAATTGTGTTCAGCACTGTCGTATTCGGCGCGTCAAGATACTGCACCGTGCCGCTGCTGGTGTTGAAGGTGCTGCCTGAAGCGTTCGTCCAACTCGCCGCGTGGCCTAAAACAAACAAACCGCCGTCAATAAACGTACTGCCCGCAGTAAGCGTGAACGATCCGTGGTCGTTGACTTTCAACGTGCCGTCAGTGTGGCCCGCAGTCGCATTAACCGTTGTCAATATCTTATTGTTGCTGACTATTACGGTCAACGCGCTAACCTCATGATCCTCGGCTATCGTGAAATTGGTACGAATATCCAAAACATTAGCAACGGCGATAATCCCCGCGCTGGTCTTGGCTCCCGTGCCAGAAAGGGTCAAATTATAATAAGACTGCCCGGCAATAGTCTGCGCCACGGTACCGGCGTAATCAACCGTGCTGACGGCATTGGCAGTCAACGTTCCAGTTACTGTAAAACCGGCATAAAGTGTTAGATAAGAACCGTTGTTCATGGTGATATTATTGACGCTCATCGCACTACTGGCGGAAACCTGTAAACTGCTGCCCAGCGTCAGCATATTACTGACCTGCTGAGTATTCCAGGTGAACATACCGCCAGACACCTGGTCCAGCACCAGGTCATAATAGTTAATTGTGTTCAGCACTGCCGTATTCGGCGCGTCAAGGTACTGCACCGTGCCAGTCTGCATATTGAAAGTACCTGAATTACTCCAGCTCGCCGCGTGGCCTAAAACAAACAGACCGCCGTCATTAAACGTACTGCCCGCAGCAAGCGTGAACGATCCGTCGTCGTCGACTTTCAACGTGCCGTCAGCGTGGCCCGCAGCCGCATTAACCGTAGTAAGAATACTGTTATTGCCGACCGTTACTGTCAACGCGCCAACCTCATGGTCCTCGGCAATCGTGAAGTTACTCTGAATGTTCAACGTGTCGGTCACAACAATATCGCCGCCACTAGTCTTCAGCCCGGTTCCGGCAAGCGTTAAATTGTGATAAGTTGCTGCCGCTACCGTCTGATTAATACCGTTGTAAGTCACCGTGTAAACCGTATCCGCAAAAGTTGCCGGCGCGGTTATCGTGAAGACCCCGGCAATCCCAATATTTCCACCCGCGGTCTTGGTATCAGTTCCGGAAAGCGTCAGGTTATAGTAATTGAGTCCAAGAATATTCTGCGCCGCACCTGCGTAATAAATAGTCCCTGAAGTCTGATCACCGCTCACTGCAAGAGCATCGCCGGCGGCTTCAGCATACAACGCTGAAGTACCGTTCATGGTTAAAGTGCCGGCGGTTATTTTGCCGCCAGCATAAAGCACACCAGTATCTTGCAGCACCAAGGCACTCGTCGCCATGACTGTACCGCTCGCATCAACTGTAACTCCGCTATTTACCGTAATGGTGTGAGCAGCACTAAGCGTCGTCGCTGACTTGGTAGCGCTACCGCCAAAAACAACGTCGTAAAACGTCGTGTTGGCACCAATCGCCTGCGCTCCGCCGTCGAACGTCACCAGCTGATTGTTATGGGTAAATGTGCCGCCGTTCGTCCAGTCACCGCTCACCGTGATATTCCCGCCGGGCTTCAAAATACCTGTTGTCCCCAGAGGAACACTCTCGGTAATCACATTCACAAAACTGTCTCCGCTGATACTGCTGACATACTCTCCATCACGAACCGTGAAATCATGCGCTACTGTTACCGCCGTGTTGGCGATTACTTGATTCAATGTAGTATCTGCCGTATTGGCTATCGTCAAATCGTAGAACGTCGTCGACGTCGTTCCGTCAATTAACTGCCCGCCACTGCCAACAAAGGATACTAAGCCAGCCCGGGCGTTAAACCCGCTGTCTGCACCGCTATTGTTGTTCCAGTTGCCGCCGACATTCAGCGCATAATTGCTGGCAGCTACATCCAAGGATTTTAAAGCGTTGATTGTCAGGTTGCCGCCAACTGTTGTTGCGCCGGTAAGCTGAGTTACGCCATCAGCAATAAGGTTGTTATAGGTAACGCCGTCTTCGATATTCTGCGGTGTTCCGACAATGCCGCCGAAATAACGCACGGTGCCGTCACCTGCGGTAAACGTGCCGGCAGTATAAATAAAATTATGACCAATAGCCAGTTCGTAACCGCCAGCCTTGAAGCTGATTTCACCACTGTTCAGCGTGATGTCAGTAACCGTTACATCACCACCAATATTCAGAATACCGCCGTTGACCATTACCGCATTGTAAGTATCTGCTCCGGTGGTGTAGAATCCGCTGGTAACTGTCAGATTGTTGGTTATTGAAATTGTGGTGGTGCCGATAGTTTCCAGCGTCAGCGTATTATTATCTTTCGCGATTTCCACATCATAAAATTCAGTATTGGAATTACCGGATATCTGCGTATCAGCATTTCCAGCAAACTTAACAAGATTATTATTCGCGGTAAAGGTTCCGCTAGTTTTAATCCAGTTGCCGGCCAAAGTAATCTGCTTGCCCGCAGCGTCAAGCACTGCGGCATTATCGATTTGCAAGTCGCCATTTAACACCAGCGAGCCGCCCAGTGTCGCCGTGCCGCTATTTACCCGGAAATCATGTATCGCATTGGTCAAAGTAACCGTGCGGTTGCCACTGCCGGAAAGCTGCAAATCATAATAACCCAAATCCAATATCGCCTGATTTACGCCATCATAGATGAATTCTCCGGTTCCGGCATTGAAAGTTCCGGCTGTAACCGCGCCGGACGCATATAACTTGCCGGCATCGGTAAATGTGATAGTTCCGCCTGAGAAGTCCAGTGCACCGTTAAAGTCCAACATTCCGGTTGATGCAGTAATAGTTTCTGCAATCGTTGCTGCTCCGTTGACATGTAACTCATTGGCGCCAACTGCAAATGTAAGAACTCCGGCGCTGGAAGCATTAAAATCATGAGATACGGTGATGTTACCGTCCGGCGTTGCCGTTCCGGTTCCGCTCAAAGTTAAATCATAGTAAGTTCCCTGAATGATTGCCTGATCCGCGCCGCCGTAGGTCACCGTGCCGCCAGCCTGATTGACGCTGCCGCTGTTAGTGGTAACAGTGCCGTTGACGGTAAAACCGAGCGAGCCGGTCAGTACGTCGTTAGCATCACCAAGCGCTAGATTATTGAACGCAGTAAGCGTTGTCCCGCCGATCGCATGATTATAGGGGGCAGTTCCGGTACCGTCGAAGGTTACTGTTCCTGCTCCAGCAGTAAAAGTGCCGGAATTACTCCAATTACGCCCGACCGTGATGTCTTTGGCATTCGCCAGAATAGTACCCGTGGTTGCAATCTGCAAATCACGCCCGACCGTCAAGTCAGCAGCCAGTAATAGCGTTCCAGTAGTCCGTACGAGTAAATCACGACCAACCGCTAAATCCCCAGTCAGCGACAGCGTGCCGGAAGACAAAGTGAAATCATTAGCCACGCTGCCGATGGTAAAACTCAGTGCCGCGTAATTAGTGCCGGCCAGCTCCAGATTCCAGTAAGCAAAATCACTGATTGTTTGAGCATTGCCGACATATTTCACCAGACCGGTACTGTTCGAGGTAAAAGTTGTAGTGGTAAAAGTTCCCGGAACTACCAGCGTGACATCAGCACCAAAAGTTACCGTATTCGCCGAAACATTATTATTCCAATTTTTGAGACCGGAGCCGGATAGAATTATATTGTCGTAGAAAGTAGTGTTAGGCGCAACCGGAGTTCCGCCAAGAATATCCTGAGACGCTCCGATACCGTTGTAATTGACATCGAACCCGCCATGATTAAACCCGGCGCTGCCGCCCCGCGTAAACGCGCCGGCAATGCCAATCCCATTTTGGGAAACAGATGAATCCGTGATGCTCTTTATCCCGCTACCGGAAATAACTAGATTATAATAATTCAATTCGAGAATGTCCTGATCTCCACTGTCGCCATATTCCACGGTCGCAGATGCGCCGGAAGTAAACGAAAATTTAGAGGCGTCAATGGTATTGCTCGACCCGTTCAAGATCAGCGTGGAAGTGTCTGACATGGTAACGCTGCCGCTCACAGTAAGACCTGTTGAAGTTGATGGTGCCAGCAGGCTTGCCGTGCCGGCAATGGCTAATACGCCATTAACCGTCATCTGTCCAGTTCCTTGGTAAGTCTTGGTGCCACTGCCCTCAATTGAGAGATTGGCGTAGGGAACAACTGCACCACTTACGAACTCAATAACGTCCTGGTTGCCGTCAGCAGAATATTTGATGGTGGAAGTAGCATCAAATGAAATAGAATTAGGTAGAACAGTAAATCCGCCGAACGCGCCTTTAATATCCAGCATAGAATTGGCATTCATAGTAAAGCCATGGGCTACAGTTACCCCGGGATTATCGGCGGCGATGGTTTTCACTCCAGTTCCGTCAAGAATCAAGTCATAATAGGTAATCCCGCCCAGAATATTTTGCGCATTAGCGCTTAAGGCTGCGCCATAGGTAACGCTTTGGTTATTATGCAGGAATTGATTAACGCTACCCAATCCGCTGGTAAAATTATTGGTAACGGTAATGCCGCCGGCATCTAATCGCTTGTCGCTGTTGCCGACGAGATACAGGTTATAATAAGTCAAAGCGGCAATGTTTTGAGTGCTGCCAACGTTATTATCGGCATAAGAGACTGTACCTGATCCCGGGTCGAAAGTGAAAGTTGCGCCGTGGGTAATGGTGCCGGTCGTCAAGCTCATGGTAACCGGATCGGTAAATGTTATGCTCCCACTATTATTAACCGCAACTCCGGCAGAGAATGATTTGGTCCCGCTGCCGTCCAGGTACAGATTGCCAAAAGTAATTTGTGCCGATTGCAGGCTCTGGCCCTGGCTGCCGTCAATGTAAAAATTATTAGTGGCTGTATCAAAAGTGGCAATACTATAGAAATCCCCGCCCAGATGAATTTCGCCAGCAGCCGTTTTAGCATTTCCGGTTAAGCCGAGATCGTTGTAATGCAAACCATTTACGGTTTGTCCATCAACAGAACTGTTATATACCACCCGTCCAAAATCGTTGCTGACAAACTGACTATCGGTAATTACGGCAAATGATCCGCCAGTGGTATAATTTACTTGCAGGTACACATCTCCGCCGGCGGTAGGAATGCTGGCGCTTTGATCGGTAAACGACAACTTGCCGTTCGGGTCCAGAGTAATAGTATCGGAATCATTCCAGTATTTGGTTTCATTGCGATTGGGATTGCTGGAGCGGTAAATGCCATCGCGAGTGTCGAAATGACCGGAAAGATTAATGTTGTAATAAGGCGCGGCGGCAATAGTTTGATTCCAGCCGTTATAATTGACCGTATGGCTGGCGGCATTAAACACTGCTGTGCCAGCAGTCGCAAGCGCCACAGTAGGAGCGCCACTGAATGCACCGCCGGCGAGACCGATATCACCGCGCAGGGTTTTGGTGCCGCTACCGGAAAGGCTAAGATTCCAGTAATTAAGATTATCAATATACTGATCAGTGCCGGAATATTGAACTGTTCCGGTATTATTTTCACTCCAACTGTAATGGGTTGCGTCAACATAAGTAAAATTATAATAATTATCCACCAGCCGGTTGATATCCAGCGAGCCGGTAACATTTAGCGTGGCATTGTTGCTGAGCCCGACAGTCAAAGCTGGCGCGTTCAAATTGTCAACATTTACGGTAATGAAGCTAATATCCAACTGGTTTTGCACCGTAATCGTCGAGTCCCAAGTATAGTTGTGTCCGGACAAACCCATGTTATAGTAGGTAATGCCGCCGAGCGGATTCTGAATCCCCGGGCCAGAGGTATCTGACACGTTACTGAAATATATCCATCCAGTGCCGTCAACCGTAAAACCGGAACCGACTGCCTTATTCCAGGTACCGCCATCGAAAGTCAAAGTGCCGTTATTGGTGAAAGTGGCCGAAGTCGGCATATCAAGCGAACCGCCACTAACTCTTACCGTGGCGTTGGCATTGATGTTGAAAACTCCTTCAACCGTCATAGTTCCAGCTGAAATTATGCTGGTAAATCCGCCGACTGTAAGATCGCCTTCCGCCGTAAAAGTTCCATTATTGGTTATATACGAGAGATGAGTTGCGTCCTGTCCATAAATTACTACCGGCGCATTGGCGTTAAGCGTGCCATTGATGGTGATACTGGCGGTTGAGCCAGCCGCATGATAGAGAGCGGTTCCGGATGCCGAACCATCAGAATAAACCGTCAGGGCAAAGCCATTATCTACTGTCAGCCCGGAATTAGCCGCAAGAATAACATTTCTGGCAAAAGCGTCCGCCGCATTAACAGTTACATTGCCATTAATTGTAACCGATAAGGTATTTGAGGTTGCATCGGGAGTTTCGCCGGCAGCCAGCCAAGTTGTGCCATCATTGGAACCTTCCCAAATACCTGTATTGCTCCAAATTCCACCGCCGCTAACGGTCCTGTAATAATGATAAGCTCCAAGATTATAATTATATCCAAGGACATTGAGAGAAGTAAAGTTTATATCACCGATTTGATATTCCAGGTTCCAGTTGCCAGCCGCACCAGTAATGTCGGTTGAAGCCGCGACATCAGCGCCAGTCAAGTGGGCAAACTGCTGTATGAACGCCTGTCCTTCAGCATTGGCCGCGACATTACAACCATAAATCAGAATATCTCCGTTAGCGGTCAGGGATTTTCCCCAGGTAGCAAGTTCAACCTGATGTTCCTGGGCAAACTCTGCGTTGACCACAGTATCACCAAGTTTGAACATGCCATCATTGCCTTGAGAAATAATATGAATAGCGTCAATATTGCTTTTGTCTTGCAAATATTTGGTGACTTGTGCAAAACCATCGCCTTTTTCCAGCATGACGACATCAACATCATTGCCTAGATTCTTAATAGCACTGGCGATCTCTTCCGGACTCATTACCGAAGAGTTGATAAAGGCCACTTCGTGATGCAGCGTATCCGCAGGGATGACTGAAGTAAAGGAATCAAGGATATTCCGGTTGAGATAGGCTTCGGTAAGGTCAACCTGATGCGTATCTTTGCCGCCAGCGGTATATTCCAGGTTCCAGTCGCCGCCTTTTGCTGTACTGCCGGTCAAATCGGTGCTGGCCGCGGTTTCATGACCGGTGATATGGGAAATTTCGGTAACCAGCGCCTTGCCTTCGGCGGTGGCGGCGAGGTTGGAGGCCAGGAAGTCAACGCGGCCGTTGGAGTCCAGCATGCCTTCAACGCCATGCCAGAACTGCTGCTGGGTGGCGTCATTGATGGAGGCGAGCGTGGTTTTGCCGTCTTTGAATAGGCTGAGCTGTCCTTCGCCGGCTTCGGACATAAAGGCGATGGAGCCGGCTTTTTTGCCGTTGAGTGATTCATTGATTTGGGCGAGGAGTTGAGCGGAGGTGGTATTATGTGAATCGTATTTAACGACAATAGTTTTGGAGTCGGCCAGTGCGGCGACGGCGTCGGCGTTGTCCAGGGAGGTGGAAATGACCATGACGTTGACGGGCGGTTCGGCCTGGTTATTGCCATGAGTTGGCGCGGCGACGGCATCAATGCTAAGTGCCTGAGCGAGCAGTTGATCAACGCCGGTGTGCGGTTGCGTGATCCCGTTCGGATTGGGCTTGGTTATATCGCCTTGAACGTGTGGATTAGTCGGTTGCGACTGTTGATCCTGGTTCTGGTTCTGGTTATTATTCTGGTTCTGGTCTTTTTCATTCTGAGCAGCCTCCTTGCTGGCATCCTGCGCCTGCTGGTTGGCTGTCGCCACGGCCGCTACTGCGGCGCCGTCAAATAGGATTCGTTCTTCAAGCTGATACATTATGCACACCTCAATGTTATAGCTTCGACTATGTTATTTTTATTATTTATGAAAACTGAAGGCAAAGACGTTTTCACCACGAAAGGCACGAATTTATCTTCACTACCTTCATGTCCGTCATGGTAAAAAATGGGTTGTTTGTGTCTCTGTGTCGCTGTGGTTAAAAAGGAAACGCCACCGGGGGATTTTATTCCAGCGATGGCGTGATTAAGGACAAAATTATTCGTTACATTTCTTCCGTCGTTACCGGTGCCGGCATGGCCGTTGCGCAGATTTTCATTGATGCGGGAGACGGTAGTTTCGGCATCGACATAGAAACGTCTGGCGGCGTTGGCGGCGTCCATTTTTAGTGCGTCGGCTTTGCCGGTCAAGCCGTTGACGGTGATGGCGATATTATATGCCGCGAAGTTCAGTGCCAGTTCAAAAGTGCTGTCTGCATGGTTGGCGGCGAAAGAGCAATTGAGATTATCGGCGATGTCGAATAATGCGAGTGAATTGATCGAAAGCACGCGAGTACCGGCCAACAGCACATCAACGCTGTGATTGTGTGCGGATTCCAGCAGTCCGCGGTGGCTGGCGCTGAAAGCGGCAGTATTGGCGCGCTCATCCAGCATGAAATGTCCGGCGTTATCGCGGGAAATCGCATGAACCAGATTTAGTCCGGGTTGGGTGATGCGGTAACCGGCAGACTGGTTAAGCCCGTGAATGAATTCAAGACCATGGGCTTCAAAGTCAGCCATCATCGGCGCGATAGCCGGGACCGGGGCATCAATCAGGACAAGCTCGGCGGAGTGCAGGGTGCATAAGCTGAACCATGCGGCGGCGTTTTGCGCCGGTCGCATTGCGTCAAAGAAAATTTTTTCTTTAAACTTATACATCTTCCCTCAAACGTTGGTCTGATCTGCGTTGCCGGCATCTTCTGCCGAACCGTTTTTCCACAATATCCACCCTGCCCGTCTTTAGACAATCAGGGCATCATGAATATATATATTAATGCTATAGTCCAAAAATGAAAGCTAAATCCTAAAAAATATTAAAATAATAAATATTGCAAAATAACTGGACAGCACCGCCAAAAGTCTGGAATTCTAATTATTGATGCATGAAGATAATTATTGCCAGCCTCAAAGGCATTGATATTTTGGAGAAATAGTCCGCCTTTTTGACATTTACTGGACTTTGGGCGGTACTGTCTAACTGAAGCCGGGCTTAACGCTTCAACCCGGCTGGCACAGCGAACATCAGGCTGCCGCCATTTAAGCCATCAAGCACGCTTGTCCAGTAACATGCCGAGCACCTCCTGCGCATCCGCATTGCCCTGGCCGGCGGCGCTGCTGAACCATTTCATTGCTTCGGCGTTATCCTGTTCAACCCCTTCGCCGCTTTTATAGCTCCAGCCCAGATTATACTGGGCTTTCGCATGATTCTTTTCGGCGGCTCTGCGGAACCACTTGACGGCTTCGGCTTCATCTTTGGTGGTGCCCCAGCCGTAAACGCAACATACGCCAAGGTTACATTGTGCGTCCGCATCGCCTTGTTCGGCGGCTTTACGGTACCACTTAACGGCCTCCGCTTCATCTTTAGCAACGCCAAGTCCGTTGTTATAGCAGACGCCGAGATTGTATTGAGCCCTGGCACTGCCCTGTTCGGCCGCTTTGCGATATTCTGCAGCATCACCCATTTTTAATTTCTCCTGCAACTATTGATTTTATGAATAACTCTAGCCCCTAAAAATATCTCAATTTAACGGATAATGTGCCTTGAGCCAGTAAAAAAATCAAATTTATTTTCCCGCTTTTGCCAATGATTTAACGTAAAATAAACTTATCATTATGCTGGCGAAGCTGCTGGATTGATTGCCATAATGTGAAAAGTAGCATGTCTGAAAAATATGTGACGAGTGGAACACGGGATTAGCGGACTGGAGAACTCCTGTCATCGGCGGGAAATTATATTACCCCTAACAGGGATGCTCGTATCCGGCTGACCGTTCCAAAAACTTTTAGCGGTTATTTAAACAACAAAACTGACTCACATAAAAATATGCAAGCCAGTTTTTGATCAACAAATTATTGCTGGAAGCTTATTTCTTCTTATCAGCAACAGCAACATTCTCATTTTTCTGGAGAACGCCGGCTTCAAGCAGCTTGTCAATCAGGTTCTGCATGGAATTAAATGCATTCAGGAAGCCCTGCGGCGGCATGATGATGCGTTCTTTGCACAGCGGGGTCGGCTCACTCTTGCCGTCGCCATCCGGCTGGAGGGTGACGAAATCGAAGCGGACCATGCCGCCGGCGAAATGAATCTGTCCGATACCGTCTGCGAAAATTTCAGCTTTAACATTGACATCCATCTTTAATGCTCCTTGATTTTATTGAGGTTTAACTCATGTCATTGTTATAACATAAGCAAAAAAATAATTTACTCTTCAAAAATAAATATGCAAATGCCGGTTTTTAAAAGAAACTGCATTTTCGTATTGGACAGCCGCGACAAATTCAGTTGTTTGATCGCGTTGAAGAGATTTTGCCTGCCAAGGGGGCATGCGCGTACGGCTGCGGACTGGCCTGATGTTTTCCAGTGCGTGATTTTACATCTGATGCCGGAACCAGCTCGGAAATATTTTTGCTTGCGTTCCCACTATCTTCGCTGCAGGCGTACAGGGAATTACGGGCAGACTCGCATACCTCTGCGACGGCCACAAAAAAGGTATAGAACAAATACACCGCAAGACGTTACAACCTCCGATTTGATTAAATCAAGTTCAATCCTTAAATTGAAATGGGTAAGGGATTTGACAAAACTATGCCGCCTATCAGGCGTGCAGGCGGCAAAGTGAGCAGACGCTCCAAGGTTATAGGCCGGTAAACATAGTAGAAATTTTACAACGTTATATTGCAATTGCCATGCGTGATGATAACGTAGAGTAGTACGGGGTGCAGCCTTTTGCCTGTGCCGTGAAGTAACCGGTTCAGGTATAGTCTGGCTGTCAGATCCGAGGCACGTGGTTCTCCACGACGGGCCGCATCGGATGTATTGAAATACCCTGAAAAATATCCAGCGGGTAGTGTTACAGGCCTGTAATGGCGGCGGTATGCCGGGGAAAACTCTCTCTGTAACCAGGCCCCCAGGTGTAATCTATTTTATTGCATAGCGACAATCATCATATCGGAGATAACGGCATGGGATATAAAGTAAAAATCCAAAAAGGGCAGAGGCCGACTAATCGAGCCTTCAAGGTGAACGTGCCGACTGCCATTGCAGAGGCCGTAGAGATGCAAAAAGGCGAAGATTTCGAATGGCTGATCGAAGACAAGAATACGCTGGTGCTGACCAGATGCAATAAGCTGGCGCTAAGAAAAACATAAAGATGAATGAAACAGCCCCAAGTTTGACATTGCCTAAATAAAGCGCATGGGGCGATGCGGGCTGGCCGCTCTCATCAAGGAAAGTTTCCCCTGATGTATAAGTCGGATACGGCACTTCTTTACCATGTCCGGCTTGAAACTTATTCCGCCATCGGGATATATCCTGTGAGCGCTGTACAAATCAATAGTCCGGCATGCCGGACTATTTCAGGGAGGAGGCTTGAATTTAGCAAATCTTACCTGAACAACTCCTCTACAAATGTAATTTTTCAATGAATGCCATTAAGGCAAATGTGGCATTCATTGTACTCTTTGACCACAAACTCAAAAATCCTCACCGACAACGTTTATCATCCCATGGTGGAAATCGGTTAAAGACATCTGTTTAAAAGTTGAACACTGGAGCTTCTCCGGCACGAGCGTCAATGGATTCTGATTCCGGTGCTTCAGCGGTGTCTGGATTAAGCCGCGCCTCTATAGCTTTACGAATAGCGGTTGGGCTATGTTCCGCGATTTCTACCAGGCTCGGGTTGTCCTTTTCAGGGATCAACTCGAGCAGCCTGGCGACAGCTTCACCGACAGAAAATAATATCTGCTCTGGCTGTACCGGCGTTGCCTTTGCCTGCCTGATCTGCTTCTTCGCCTCAGGAATCGTAATTTCACCGCTAATTAATCTTTGAAGCAGTTCAGGAGAAGAATTAGCAACTGTCCTCGCATCTTCTATATACCGGCCATTTACTCCAACTTGTGCCCCGGCGAGATCAACTGCCCGACCACTGCGAATGTTTTCGCTATGGTCAGCGACCCCGGCCTTTTTCCGTTCTTTTGCTTCATGTTCAAGAACCGGCAAAAGTCTCAACCCGTAAGCCGCCCTTTGGCTGGCCGTGAGATGACGTCGATAAATATTCAAATCGGTAATCACCTGGACAGCCGTTTTTTCTCCGCTATACTCTACTGCCATTGTCTTGATACCCAGTTCCCGACATGCTTTCAGCCGGTTGCGTCCATCGAAATAATGGACGGTCCGGCAACCGCCAGGCAGGTGGAAGTCTCCGGCATCACCATGGTGGTGGACGAGAGCAACCAGGTGGCGGTTAAAGGTATCAAAGGTATTACGGTGGAAGCTCCGGCAGGCCAGCAGGCACCGCCGGATCTGGGATATGCAGCGCCGACAGTGACCAGCTTCCCGGTGGCTGACCACTCCTACAAGGCCGACCCTGTGGAGATCACCGGTATCGGCGGGATGGTGAAGAACATCGGTGAGCGCAGAACCGCAACCGTGGCCGCCAACCAGGCCAAGCTGGCCGCCCAGGCCACTGCACAGAAAGCCGCCCAGGCCGCCAAACCGGCAGCTCCGGCACCCGCCCCGGCCGCCTCGAAGAAATCGCACCATAAACAAGCAGCTCCGGCTGCAGCTACCCCGGCCGCCAAGAGTCAGGAAATGGGAAACCGGAGAAGCTCCGGCTCCCATAGTCCGGGACCCGTGCGGTCCTGGATCAGAACACCTCATCTTTGATGGTCGTATCGGGTTTGCACTCGATCCCGAGGTTCATGGCCTGTACGCGTTGATCCCAGAGCCGTTTCGTCCTGCTGGCATGATGGTATCCGTCCTTCATGCGCTGCCGCAGCAGCTCTGAGACCCATTCGTTCATCGCTGTCATCAAGTCGCGGTCGATGGTCCTGCCGTAGTGGGCCAACCATCCGTTCAGCCATAGAGCCAGCATGTCGAAGTTCTTTTCAGCCTGCCTGGGGGATTTACCAGAAGTCATCCACCGGACATTCTCTCTGAACTTCTCCAGCGCCTTATCGCTGACGGCGATGCTGTCTCTGAACGTAAAACCTAAAAAGTCCATACCGAAAGCCGACACCGGTTTCGACTTTTCCAAGTTAACTTTCAGATTCAGTTCCCGTTCTACGTAAGCGCTGACGCTCTCCAGGATTCGCTTTGCGGCCTTCAGACTATTTGCGAAGATGACCAGGTCATCCGCGTACCGTACAAACCTCAGATTTCTACGTGCTAACTCTACATCCAGCCGGTGCAGGAAGATGTTCGCCAGCAAGGGGCTCGCTACGCCGCCCTGCGGGGTTCCTCTAACCGGTTTCTCTCTGGAGCCATCCTCCAATACAATGTCCGCCTTTAGTATCAGCTCAATCAGCCGGCACAGTTTCTCATCCGGACATATCTCTGCGAAGAAGCGCATCAACAGTCCGTGATCCATTGTGTCGAAAAACTTGCTGATGTCTACACATACCGCAAAGCGCATTCCGCTTTTGATATGGCCGAGTGCTTGCTCTGCAGCTGTATAGACGGAGCGGAAGTGACGGAAGCCGTGGCTCTGGTCAGCAAACTGCGGTTCGATCATCGGACCGATTATCATGACGATTGCAGTCTGCATCACTTTGTCCTTGGCATTCGGGACTCCCAGAGGTCGCAGATCTCCCGATGGCTTCGGAATGAACGTGCGCCTTATGGCGGATGGGATGTAGTCAGTTAGCAACGCTTGGATCATCTTCCCTGGATTCACCTGGTACTCTTTAAAGGACTGTAAAGTTGATTTACCGTCCGGTCCGGCGGCTTTCCTGCGTCCTTTCTTGTCCTTGGGGATGATCCCGCGGGACTCGTTATAGACGCCGTCTTTCCGCAATTCCTTTTCCCAGGCAAGTGGCATGGCATTAGCGATCCTGACCATCAAATCATTCGGAAGCATTGTCAGTGGCTGTACTTGTGGGCACGACCTCGTTTCCGTTGGCACACCGGGCTGGTGCGTTTCCGGCGGTACTGCCGACTTTGCTTCGTGAGGCGGCTTAGCGGGAGCCTCCGAACACTCTTTTAGCGCAGCAGGAGCTGCCCAGCCGATCTGGAGAAAATTCTGTTGCGGTTTACGAGTGTTCCAGCTTCCGCTTTTTGCCTTGTCATTCTGGCGTCCGGGCGTGGCGCGAGGGTGACCATTGTTGGAACCGTTTCGCCGAGACGGGGCTTTCCCCGGTTTCTCGGAGCCCGCGACGTTGGAGGTAGCTTCTGTGACAATATCACTATCAAGTCCATGACCAGTGACACCGGTCGCATTGCAACCCCTTCCGTCATCAATTTTATCAACATCTTTTTCAGATGAATCATTTCTATCCATGGTGATTATTCCTCCGGTTCAATATTTTCTTGGGTGAAAATGGCTTCATATAAATCTGGTCTTCGCTTTATAAAATCAGCCCAGATAACCAGGATGTCAGCGCTTACACTAAAAAATCTTAAATCTTCAAGTTCTGAACAGAAACATCGTAAATAGCTGTCGATCGCGTCAACGAGTTTGACTGAACAGAACTCGGGGTGCTCGTTATGCCACTCGTCAAGTTCTTTTCGAAAGCAATCCACCGTGTCTGTGTGTGAATCAAATAAATTATTGAGGCACGGCAGGATGGATAGCTGAAGCTCGGCACAAATTCTAAACAGTATCAGGCCTGGCAGAGGGATATTCATTTTATTTTTTCCCTTTCAGCCAGCGATCCAAATCATCGCGGTCAAATAAAGTTTTCGAACTCCGTGCTTTGCCCAATTTAATCATTTTAAGTTCATGCCTGGCGTGGGCTCTCCCTAGCGTCCACCTTGACATCGAAGTATATTTTACCGCAGCTGCAACGCTTAAATATCGCACTTCGCTTGCTACCTGATCTGGCTGGACTTGCCATCCATAAGGCTGCAAAAGATTGATTACAGCAGTTCTGATGGCTTCCGGTAGCTGCTCGAGTTCTTCCTTTGTAAGAGTTTTCAAATTCAGACCGCGTTGGTCTAACAGCGCGTTCACAGCATCTTCTTTATGTTTTGGAATCCGGGTTTTCATATGACCTCCATTTTAAAGTCAATACTGTATATAGCTACAAACATGCCAAGTAATTTTATAATTGCGTAATATGTTGCTAATTTGAGCAGAAAATTATTTTTATAGGAAGATTTGTTGCATTTATAAAAAAATGATTATATATTCATGTTGGATGTATTATGGAATAACATATGTAATTGGGGCAAATATGGCAAATTCAATTTTACTGGTGGGTTTTGATAAAAATATTGCGTCTAACATATTTGCGCAATTTCCTGAAATATTAATCAAGGCATTGCCACAGGATTTTTCGTCTCAAGAACTATCGGATTACGCCGCAAAGGCTGATTACATTTTTATTAACGGTAGCCCTAAATTCTATGTTGATTTGGCATTGCAATGCCGAACTAACTGTAGAATTTTCCCCGAGGGCGGTAAAATTAAATATTGGGGGCCAGAAGCCCTTAACCTGCACCCTATTTGGCAAATTTTTATAGATCGCCACGTTTTTGTCTTTGGCCTACCGCCTGCACTGCATACCCGCTCTCTACGAGAAATCGCAGATTGCTCTGGAGCTGAACTAAGGCAACCCACAAAAGACAGCTTTTCATTGGAGATTAATTATGAACATAAGGATTATCTGGCCGGATTTATTTTTAGACAATTATTTTCATTTTTACCGGCGACACTTACACGTGCTCACAATAGGAATTACAACCCCCGATACCTGTTCAGTAAAGTAAAATCCCTGCTCAAAGTTGCCGGGAGGCGTCTAAGAAAAGTTTATAATAAAGACGCTTTGGCGATGGATGACCTGCAGGGCATGCTCAATGAACTATCAGCGTTTGCACAGAAATCTACGGTTGAGATCGAAAAAATCTATAGAAAATCCGATGTAGAAATTTATAACCGGGTTAAAGAAGTAAACATAGATACCGCACATCCCCTTAAGCAACTATATCCTGAAAAGATGGACCGTCATACTCATCGATGGTTGGAGGTGACACCCAGGATTCTTAGTCCTTTTTTTGATTTCGAGTATTTTATGAGAACTGGCGATCGCCCGGTTCGGCAGATTAGCAATGTAATTCACGGGCCTGGAAGCAAGGTCTTTTTATTACCCCACCCTGAAAATATCGAGGATGTGTTATTGCCCATTTGCGCCGTTCTGGGTAGTGATAAAACGACTAACTTGCAAGTTTTAAGCGTTATGTCGGCAATGTTATCTCCAATACCAGAAATGCCACCAATAGCCGATCTATCTATCCCCCCGGAAAACAATGTCTCAAAGTCAGTGAAAAATACAGATAGCGCAGACTCCACAATTTCATCGACGGCAAATCACATAGCGCCGAACCAGGCCAGCGACACCCTTCGTGAATTATACAAATCGAAACATCCGGAGAAGACATTCCCTATCATCGGAGATTCTACGGCAATGCGACTGTTGTACCGCCAGATCCTCCCTGTTTTAAACGATAAAACTGGGCATGTGCTGATTATGGGCGAGGCTGGTACCGGTAAGGAATTAGTGGCAAATATCATAAAAGAGTGGCAGGGAGATACTCTCCAAAGCGTTAACTGTTCTCACTTAACTGCAAATATTGCGCACTCTAATTTATTTGGGTACGTGGATGGCGCTTTTACCGGCGCAAAGAAAGGCGGCTCGCCGGGATATATAAATGAACAAGCGCGTGGATCTTTATTTCTGGACGAAATTCAGGCGTTGCCGGAAGAGGTGATGCCAATGCTGCTACGCTATCTGGAAGGAGGAGAATTCGTGCGTATGGGCGATACCAAAGTCAGAAAGTCTTCGATTAGAATCATTGCGGCTTCCAACGATGATCAAATGCTGCACGGAAAGTTTGTCAGTAGTGGTTTTATATCACGCTTCAGATACGTTATCAGGGTGCCTTCACTAAAGTATCGGCGGGACGATATAAAAAGCCTGGTCCAGCATTTTGTAGAAAAAGCTAAAACAGATTTAAAACTTCCATGCTCTGCAACTATTTCAGAGCAGCAGATTGAGGTGTTGAAGAATACGGACTGGCAGCATTCAAATGTCCGGGGACTAAAAAACGCGGTTTATAATTTACTTGCCCGTGGAACCTATCCTGCTATTTCTTCGGCTAAAGAGTTGCAGTCAGCCGCTGATGTGGTCGTACATGACGTTCATCCTGCGGAGCCTAATGAAAAAGAGAATAAAGCCGGATGCCCAACAAAAATTAGCGACGACATGTTACTGGAAATGCTTGTCGAAGCAAGCGATACTAAAGAATTGCAGGAAAAACTTCGTTCCTATCAGATTAATAATAGAGTAAAGGGGGACCAAATACCTTATCCCACTCGACAGGCAATGACGCGGCGCATCAATGAAAGCGAAAACCGCGATGAATTAGAGAAACTTTTTGAAAGATTCAAATGCGACTACCCAAAAAAAACTAGAGCAAAGAGAGAAAAAAATTCCACCCGCAGTAAAAAAATAAATCGCTGGTAGATGGTTGAGGACTCTTTGCGGGGTTATAAATGAACCAATCCTTTATAGTTGACACATACAGTCGTTACACATAATAAATTTATGTTTAATGATAATAAACATCAAGTTAACAAGCTCTTTACTTGACAAACAACTGCGTTAAACATATAATTATTATGTATTATGATAATATTTGTCAAACGGAGCTTATGGCTATGTCAGATCTCTTTTTTATAAAGCATCCAGTGTTCACAACTGAAGAGTTCAGGGCTTACCATGCAAATGGAAAGGCTAAAGGGCTCCGGGCCGCCGAGTCACTGCTGGCCTATTACCGTAAAGCCGGAAAGCTTCAACACTTGAAGCGCGGACTCTTTGCGGTGGTGCCGCCCGGAGAATCCGCCGCTGAGTTTACTCCTGACCCGTTTCTTGTCGCGGCGCGTATGGGCGCAGATGCCGTGCTGGTCCATCATACCGCTTTAGAATTTCACGGACGCGCTTATTCTGTTTTCAACCATTTCACTTACCAGACCGGCGCTACCGTCCGGCCTCTTACCTTCCGCAACTGGCGGTTCCGGGCAGTGCCTGTTCCTGTTTCACTGTCTCAAGGGAACCATGCTGATTTCGGCGTTATATCAGCGGAGCGCAATGGAATGGCAGTAAAAGTCGCGTCCCTGGAGCGGACACTGGTGGATGTTATGGATTGTCCACGGTATTCCGGTAGCTGGGAAGAAATATGGCGTTCGCTGGAGTCGGTGGAGTTTTTTGATTTGGAACAGGTATTGGAATATGCCAAACTGCTGGTCAATGCCACCACCGCCGCCAAAGTAGGTTATTTCCTGGAACAAAATAAAGACCGGCTTATGGTGGATGATAAATATCTCGAGGCTTTACAAGCGTTGCGTCCCCGGCAGCCTCATTATCTCGACCGGAAACAACGCAATGGGCGGTTGTTGAATGCCTGGAACTTGATAGTTCCGGATGAAATAATCAATAAGCAGTGGCAGGAAATACTATGAGAATATCACGGGAAAAACTGTCAGCATTGGTAAAATCGACCGGATTCCGTGCGGATATGGTCGAGAAGGTGGTCCGTCTTATAAGCCTGCTGAATACGATCAACACCCATCCGGTGCTTAAAGATAAGCTGGCGCTTAAAGGCGGGACTGCGTTGAACTTATTTGTCTTTGAGATTCCACGGCTATCTGTGGATATCGATCTTAATTACATTGGCGCAGCCAGTCTGAGTGATATGCAGAAGGAGAGGCCCAGGATCGAGCAAGCCATCCAGGCGGTCTTTTCACGGGAGGATTACAACTTAAAGCGTATGCCGGAAGAGCATGCCGGGGGGAAATGGCGGCTGGGTTATCAGGATGCATCGGGGCAGCCGGGCAATCTTGAAGTCGATTTGAATTTCATGTTCCGCGTACCGCTCTGGGATATTTGCCCTGGAGACTCTCATGCGCTTGGAGAATATCAAGCCAGAAGGATCCCGATGCTGGATATTCATGAATTGTCTGCCGGGAAGCTGGCCGCATTGTTTTCAAGACATCAGGCCCGGGACATCTTTGACGTAAATCAGCTGCTTTCGCGTCCGGAGCTTGACTGGGAGCGATTGCGCACGGCATTCGTGGTTTATGGCGCGATGAACCGGAAAGACTGGAGGACGATAACGCTTGACGATGTTTCATTTGACGCCAGGGAGCTTGAGCAGATGCTGCTGCCGGTTCTGAATGAAAATATCCTCAATCAAATCTCTAATGCTTCATCCACCTTCGGGGGAAAGCTTGTTGACGAGTGTCACGCAAGGCTCGGAGCATTATGCCGGTTTACAGAATCAGAGCTGGAATTTTTAAATGCCATCCTTGACCGGGGGGAAATTAAGCCTGAACTAATTACCAGTGATTACGAACTCCAAACCCGGATAACCAGCCAGCCGATGCTTCAATGGAAGGCGATGAATGTCCGTAAACATTTTAATCTTAGCTGACTCGTGCGGGAGTAGCTTAAAATATGCAAAAAATATGCAAAATCGTGCAGTCGGAGCTATCTTTTGCGGACAGTAGCAATCGGTAGCAAAAACTCTGTTTTGAGGCTAATTATGGTTTTCAAAACACTGTTTTGTGCTGGTGCCTATCGCCTTGGGAGCAGAAGGTCGAGAGTTCAAATCTCTCTGCCCCGACCATTTTTATCTCCCTAACAATAAGTATATTACAGCTTATTTATTCATTAAATATCCTCTGAAATATGCTCTTGTCTATCCTATGCCTCAAAGTTGCAAGTGGTCACGCCAGACTCGCAATATAAAAGTAAGCTCCCTGCGAGTACACGTTTACGAACTGCTTGCTGAATGCTAAATCTGTAAAATTTTACGGTGAGTGAAAAAAAAGGCCGGAGGCGGCAACGCCCTCCGGCCGGAGATCAGCTTTAAAGCCGATTATTTGTATTTCGGCATCATATCGCCGTGAGCTTTGATCAAATCATCGCACATCTTGCGGATATCGTCCAGCGGAAGCTCGGCGGAAGTGTGCGGATCAAGCATTGCGGCATGATAGATGTGTTCTTTTTTCAACGTGGCGGCGGCTTCAATGGCCAGCAGATGAACGTTGACATTGGTGCGGTTCAGCGCGGCGCACTGTTCCGGCAGACGTCCGACATAGCATCCCTGAACACCGTTGCTGTCCACCAGGCAGGGAATTTCTACCACTGCTTCATCGGGCAGGTTCGGAATCAGGCCGTTATTAAGGACGTTGCCGCCGATTTGCGCCGGGACATTGGTCACAATTGCGTTCATGATGATTGAGCCGTATTCATGGCTTTTTGCATGAGACAGTTTCGGATTGTCAACGATTTCCTTGCTCTGCTTCTTCCATCCTTCAATCTGGCTGATACAGCGGCGCGGATATTCATCCAGCGGAATATTGAATTCTTCAATCATGCCGGGATATTGCTTTTTGATCCAGTAAGGCATATATTCGGCATTGTGTTCGCTGGATTCAGTTATATAATAACCGAAGTTCTGCATGATTGCCAGACGGATCATATTGCCGCTTTTCTCTGCGCCTGCTTTGCGCCATTCCGTCATTTTCTTTTTAGCCAGAGCTTTTACTTCCGGATAGATATCTTTGCCGTCCATGGTGACTTCCAGAAGCCAGCCCATATGATTGATGCCGGCGATTTTATCCCGGACTGACTTGGGATCGTATTTCATGCCGATGGTTTCCAGCAGGCTCCTGGAACAGCATTGTACGGAGTGGCAGAGCCCGACTGTTTTAACTCCGGTATGGCGGAGCATGACGCCGGTCAACATGCTCATCGGGTTGGTGTAGTTCAGCAACCACGCATTCGGGCAGACCTGTTCCATATCACGGGCGAAATCCCACATGACCGGAATCGTGCGCAATGCCCGGAAAATGCCGCCGATGCCGAGGGTGTCGGCAATTGTCTGGCGCAAACCGTATTTTTTCGGGATTTCAAAGTCAATGATCGTGGAAGGATCATAGCCGCCGACCTGAATCGCGTTAACCACAAAATCCGCATCACGCAGCGCTTCTTTGCGTTTGCCGACTCCGAGATGCGCGGTAACTTTAGCTTTGCCTTTATTGATATTGGCGTTCAGTACTTCGATCATGCGCTTCGATTCGGCAAGACGGGCCCCGTCAATGTCATACAGCGCAATGTGGGCGTCTTTCAGCGAATCCGTACACAGACAGTCGCCCAGTACGTTCTTGGCAAAAACCGTACTGCCGGCTCCCATAAAAGTAATCTTCGGCATAAATGTCTCCTTGTTTAAATAGCTTTATGTAAAAATTATGCATTAACGAATTATCCAATATAACCTCATAATGCTGAAAATGAAATGCGAATAAATTGCTAATAATAGTAATTTTATGCTATTTTTAGAAGTCAGGAGACAGGAGTCAGAAATCAGAATAAGACAGAAAACTGCCCCGCCGTTCCACGCTCTTTTGAAACTTAACCACAAAAGCATCCCGCAGTCGCGGGACTAACCAGTCACCAGTCACCAGTCACCAGTCACCAGTCACCAGTCACCAGTCACCAGTCACCAGTCACCAGTCACCAGTCACCAGTCACCAGTCACCAGTCTCCTGACTTCCGGCTTTTCTCATTTGTTTTTTTGCGCGGAGGAACTATTTTTATGCAATACACAGGAGGTTTTATGGTTGAGAAGACGCCGGTTCCGCAGTCCGTTATAGATCAGATCAGCAGGCAGCTTGAGCCGGGCGAGGTTATCCGCTGGCTGGACCGCCCCGGCATACTCCGGATCAACCCTGTGCAATTTAGAAAGACATTGATTCTTTGCACTTCCATGCAAACCGTATTCGTCGCAATTTTTGTTTATTTGGTGATAAAGTATCATCCGGCAAATCCCGTTCCATGGATCCTGCTGCTGGTAATGCTGCCGACTATTATAACCTCAATTCCAATCTGGCGATTAATATTGCCGGCAATGATCGCATCCGGCAGAACGTCCATGGTTTATGTCATTACCAGCAAAAGGGTAATTGTCTGGGACACTATTTCGTCTAAACTTAAACAGACTTACCGCCCGGAAGAAATTCAGACCGTTTCCGTCAGGGAGAGCGGGAACGGCGCCGGAGACATTCTTTTCAACGCGGAAACGGATTACGGCCCGATGGCCAAATATCGCAAACATGAGGACAGGCTGAGTTGCGTGGATAATGTCAGGCAGGTCGAAGAGCTGTTAAAAGAACTCATCAGACAAAAGTAAAAAGGGAAAAGTTTGTCCACTAATTACACGAATGAATATTTTGCTGTGAATTTGATTTGCGTCACAAAATCAAACTCACAGCAAGAGCTTCTGTTTTATTAGTGCTAATTAGTGCCATTCGTGGATAAAAAAGGCTTTCTTTGTGGTTAACAAGAGTTTTAAAAGGGACATTTGTTATGAAAAATCTGCTGCTGAACATCCTGTTCCAGTGCGCGCACCGGACTAGAAAAATCGTCTGGCGGATTTTCCGCCCGACAACGCTTGGCGTAAAAATGCTGCTGTTCAACGGCCATAAAGTCATGCTGGTAAAAACCCGCTACAGCGCCAAACTCAGCCTGCCCGGCGGCAAAGTTAACAAGATGGAAGTTCCGCGGGAAGCGGCGATGCGCGAACTGCGCGAGGAGACCGGCGTCGCGGTTAACGACTGCCGGCTGGTCGGCATTTATTCGAATTTCACTGAATTTAAAAGCGACACCATTGTGCTTTTCGCCGCCGAAACGACGGAAAGCAAATGTTCGCCAGGCTGGGAAATCGCAAACTGCGGTTTTTATCCCTTAGACGCACTGCCTGCGGATACCTCCCCCGCCACCCTGCGCCGGATCGCGGACTTCAAAAAAGGCGCAATCATTGACGCCCGCTGGTGACCGGAAGATTCCGGCTACAGTTTGCCGGCGAGGACCGCATCGCGGTATAGAGCGTATTCCTCATACAGGGTTACTGCCCGTTCGCCGCCGACCTTTACGGGATGGTCCGGGTGCTGCATCAAGCCTGGATACTGGTAAATGATCTGCTTTTCAACGAATGGAGCGGTCAGCTCAAGCTGAGCGGCCACGCGTGAAATCTCCGTCGGCACCAGGCTCAGTTTATGGTCAAATTCCCAGATTTCCAGATCATTCCAGATCGCGGTGCGGCCGCGTTCCCGGAAATAAGTGTTCCAATAACAGAGACTCGCTTTTTCAGCCTTGCTGTCACACCAGCCGTCATGGGCGAATTTTAAGCGTTGATAAAGATAAGGCAGACGGTGCAAACTGTGATGGCGGTCGGCATGCATATAACGTCCGAGCGGATCGGGCACTACCCCGAGACCGACTGAATCCTGATATGCGATAATATCTACATCAATATCCTGCAACAGCGTGGGGCACATTAACCGGTCGGCATTGGGCGCGATCACAAACGGACAGTCCGCCAGTTTCCTGATCGCCGGAACAATCTTTTGCAGACTGTCGCGTCCGGAAACCGACCCCGGCGGATATTCATAGGTCCAGTACCAGCCGCCGAAGGAAGCCAGGTCGCCGTAGAGCTCCAGCAATTCGGAGGCGGTCACCCTGGCCTGCTCAATGACGTCATCAGTAAACAGGTACGGGTCTTTCGTGTACATCGTACCGATGCCATAGATGATTTTCATGCCGAGTTTGCCGGCTTCGTCAACCACTGCGCCAAAGGTGTCGCCTTTGATCCAGTCCAGCTTCTTCCACTTTTTGCTCGGATAATATGAACGTGTGTTTTCCCAGCCTGTACGGTTATCCACGCACTGCTGAAGCACCAGCGTATCAATGCCGACGGCCGCCATGTCACGAACCATCTGCCGCCAGTGGTCTTCGTTTAAACTGCGGATTTCCTGCTGGAATCGTGCGCCTTCAGTATCGCTCCAGTGGTCCATCTGCATAAAGGTCCCGCTGATAAGCCTGGTATTTTCTGATTCGTTCATAAAATAATTTTCCTTATAAAGTTTGATCTGCGTTAATCATTTTTACGGTTAATCTGCTTAAGCGTATCAATAAATGCTTCAGGAACTTTGCCATCTGCGGAGATCGGAACATCCCAGCTGATGACGCCGTTGCGCTGAATGATGCGGCGGGTTATTTCAGCCGTCAATTCCGGGCTGAATCGCGGTTGATTTCCACGACACCAGGAATCCCCCAGATAGGACAGTAGATGGAGTTGCACGCCATTGACCTGACCTCTGTCGTCTCCGCCGAGCGGAAAATAATCTGTGCTTTCACCGGCGGTGTAATCTTCGGCCGGAGTAATAGACGCAATCTGCGGCAGGACGCCGCCGTTGAACGCCACGATGCCCGACGGGTTTCCGGCCCGCGCGGCGTCAGCAAAGCTGTAAAAGTTCGGGGCGTCATTATGGCTGTACATCCGGTCGGCGAAATAGCATCCGTCAAACCACCAGCCTCTGACATTATCGCTCCAGCGCAGCGACCATTCGCGGATAACCGCCTCCCAGTTGCGCTGAAACAGGCTCAGGCGTTGATCAACATCAGCATTGCGCAGATAAGTACCCGGCCTTAACTGCCAGGCGGAGGCGTCCCAGGAAGGGGTACATGCGAGATTTTCCACGGCCTGCCGGTCCGTTGCCGGGGCATGTGAGGGCAGATATACCATAAGCGGGATTCCCTCCAGCGCCAATGCGGTCTGTAAATCCGTTGTCAGGTCTCTTTTTGAGCATCGGCTTGGGGTCCGTCCGACAAGCTGATCATAGGTTTGGTTCGGCGCCAGATAGAAACCGGAATTCTGTCCGATAGTGATAAAACAATACCGCGCGCCGGCGGCGGCAACCTGTTTCGCCAGGGAGTTCACATCCACTGAATCCACCTGCCGGTTCCAGTCGTCAACGGACATCTCCGCTTTTTGTACCGAGCCGGGAGAAGATGCCAGAAAATGCAGAAATATTCCCCATCCGGCTTGCCTGAACCATTCGCATCTGTTCATCGCGTTATCCTTTGACATAATAATTTTTTGGAATAATACACATTATTGCAGCGCTACAGAATATTCAAATGAAATACTCCCGCTATATTTTAAGTTATTAGTGGTAAAAGAGTATTTTATCCATATTGCCTTCCCTCGCTAGCGCGACCTCCTTTTCAGCTTTCAATCCTTCCATGGAGTTCGGTATCATCTTTTGCGGTCTGTACCGGTTGCTTGTTACCCATTTAGCTATTTAACCTTTTTTAAGCTAAACCTTTACGGAATCACGGTTCTGTTGCATTTTTCTGTCTTTCGCCCAATAGGTATCCACAAATTCTATTGAAGACCCGAAAAATTGAATCAGCCTCCTCCAATCTTTATCGGATGTCTTAACTATTTTTTAAGATAATGATAACTTTCAATATATTTTTGATAACCTGCCTTTTCATATATTTTTTGAGCTGCTATATCGTTTGAAAGAGTACTGACCGCAAATTTTGTATACCCATCCGCAAGCATTCTCCTATTTATCTCAGCCTGCATGGCTTTGCCTATTCCTTGACCCTGATATTCTGAATAAACGGCATTGTTCCCTATACTTGCAATCCCACGCTCAGCATCATAGAGCGTTGTTGCATAGCCTACAATTTTTTCATTTATTTCACACACAATGGCTCCGTAAATATTGGCTTTCAGCGTGGATGCGACTTCCTCATTTTTATATTCATGCCATTCTTTAGTTCCAAGTTTTTCATCGAAAAAATCCTGACGCATTCGGTCTGAACTTACAGGTTCGAATGCCTGTTTGGTAATATCAAGAATATCCGGAATATCAGCAAAATAAGCAGAACGTATCAGTCTTTCTCCGTCCCTTATGTATGGATGATAGGGCGCGGCTGACACAAATTTTAGGATAACGGCATATATATAGTTAAAATATCTTTCAAGTTTCCCCACATCAACATATTCCAATTTGTCATCAGGGGTATGAAAGTTAGGGCGACCCTCGAAAACATCTGTAATAAATACATATGGGATTCCGAACATGACCGCCGCACCATGATCACAGGATGCCGTTGTCTTATCCTGCATCTTATATTTAAACGGAGATGGAATGGCTTTCAGCGTGTCTATGAAAGCTTTCGGTCCGGCAACGAAAAGCTGAAAAGAACCAAGGAGATTCCCAATATCATCAATATCTAAATGCGCAATACAATTTTCGATTTCATGAGAATGTTTCCTGTAAAACGCCTTGCATCCGGCGCCTGTCATATCCAGGCCTCCGTATTCCTCACTTCCAGTGAAAAGAAAATAAAGAGTGGCAGGCAGCTTTTTGCCGGCAAAACTTTCAGCCAGTTCCATTACAACAGCAGCGCCGCCACCATCATCTGCAGCGCCCGGACAGAATGCGGCAGTGTCGTAATGAGCTGAAACAGTAATCCAGTGTCTGCCTTCACCCTGAACTCTTACAATAACGTTCTGTGACTCATTGCGTATGCGTTTTTCGTGTTCCACTTCCAGCAAAATGTCTTTTCCTTCTAATGATTTCAGTTCCAAGCCAGTCCTCCAGGCAACGGCAACAGATGGAAGCCTCTTGATCTCCGGATAACGGATAATCTTGGCGTTTATTAAATCCATCGTGGAACATATTACAATCAATCCTGCGAGTCCCCGCTTTTCCAAGTTCAGGAAAAAATCAATTCTCTCCTGAATTTTACCCCCTGCCGGAATAAGAAGTCCTATCTTTCCGTTCAAATCCATATCGTCTGAAACAGGGTTATCAATAGTGCCCATATATACAAGTTTACCCACGGTTTTTCCGGCCGGCGAGAACTGAGTAGGCAACGAAGTAAAACTCTTTTCGTTTTCAATACCTATCACCTTTGAATACAGCGCAAGATGCGACGGGCTTTCAAACGATTCGATTTGAGCATCAATGCCCGATTTTCTGAAAGTCTCCCTGATATATTCGGCTGCTCTCAGTTCCGCCCAGCTTCCCGAAGCACGGGGTCCCATTTCACACAGTTGCAAAAGTCTCTCTTTTATTTCCATAATTGCCTTTCATTTGTAAAAATTAACAGAATTATCGATTACTTCATTCTTTCATCAACCGTAACGGAAAATCCGCGCTCGATTCTGCACATCAGGTACAATGTCCCGATCAGCAGAAAGTTGGTAATCCCGTTCGCAATACCGAACACGATTGTACCGCTTTCCATATTCAGGGAGACCGTTACCAACACCTGGCACACCCAGATGCCGACCGCCAGCAGAAATTTACTGCTGAGGATAATCAGCATGCCGTGATGCGGGATGCCGTTGCGCAGCGGCGAACCTGTTTGTGCTGCTGCAATGTCCCGGCGGATCTTCTGCTTCAATACTATCCAGCACAGCCAGCCGCCGATACACAGCGGCAATACAGCCAGCCCGTACCATTTGAACGCGAACATTTGATGTTTCACATACATCCACCACATCAATGCTGGAATGCTCAGTACCGACAATCCCATTATCCCGTCAAAAAGCAGAAATGAAATGTTCAGCCACTTGGTCTGCGGCCCTACAATCGGCACTATCGGCATTTCCTCAATGCCTTTCGGGCTCCAGGAGGCCGGCGGATGGAAATTTTTATCCCCGCCAAGCCGGTACCATTCAATATAAACTTTTATCAGGAATATCACGCTGATTCCGGAAAAAACGGTTACCCATAAAAAAATGAAACGATAGGCATAATCTGAGCCGTTACAGAAATACTTGACCAGGTCGACAAAGAGTCCTGCCAGGATTCCGGCAATCACGGTGAAGGTTGAACGGAGCATCGCCTGCGCCGAACAGAACTGGCCGAATCTTGACTGGGGAAAAATCCTCATCTCAGTCGGCAATCCGGCGACTGCAACTAATGCGCCCAGGAATGCTCCGATCACGGCATTGCCCAGATTCAACCAGAAGAAATATTCACCCGGCAGAGTTACGAAAATCCATACCAATGACATTACACTGCCGAGCACCCCGAAAAGTGCGCCATAGACGGTGATGCGCAACGGATGCCAGCGGTCCACAAATATGGCCATGAAATACATTGCCGCCATCATCGCAATCGAACTGATGGCGCCGATTTTGCCGATCTGGTCCAGCGACATTCCCATTTCCCGGTTGAAGAAAATGCCGAACGTCCAGATTGCCCCGCCGACGGCGGCAAATGCTGTCGAAACAAATCTGAACCAGTAAAGTCTATGTGAAAATGATTCTTTGAAAAAAGTCCGAATCCCATTTAAACCTCTGCTTGAATTGTCTCTTTCGCCTTCCGGCGGCGGGTACTCGCCTTCCTTGATCATCAGACAGGCGATCCCGAATCCGATGAAATACAGCACCGCAGCGCCAATAAAAATCTCCCGCATATGGGATTCGGCGTATTTAAAAATAAAGAAGTTATACAGCGCCCCGGCCCCGGTGCCGACAATCTTGAACATCCCCATAAAGCGCGCCAGAAACTGTGCCGGCACCACATCGTTGAACAAATACCAGAATACCGAACCGACAAACATATTGAAAAATTGAAACATGATTAGAAAAACTGCGATTAGCGCAATGGTAATAGTTGCCGGCGCAAAACTCCTTAAAAACTCTGAATTTCTTTGCAGCGCACCGCCAATATCATCCCCCAGCCCCATTAGCGCCAGGCTGCCGCAAAGAAACGGCATGGTCCAGATGATGAAAGGGATGCGTCTGCCCCATCGACTGCGGTAACGGTCGCTTTTGAAGCTGACATACGGACAGACGGCCATATTCAGAATGCCCGGAGCAGTAGTCAGAATCAGCCCCATCAGCCAGTTTGAACATCCCAGCCCCTTCAACTTCAGCGGCAGGATGCTCGGCACCACAGCTTCCATCATGGTAAAGCAGAAATCCCCCCACAGCAGCCAGGCGAAAAGCACGAACAACCCCATTCTGGTATAAGTCAATGTGCCGCAATGATATGTTTTATTGCCTGATGAAACTGTGACAACATTTTGCGAAATAGGATGTGAAGCATGCATCTGGCCTAATTCTTTCGTATTTAATCGTTATGCCGCAATGACCCGTAAATTGTTTTCTGTTTTGCCATGAACTATGTAATTTAAACAATTTTTAATCTTCATTGGGTAAATTCCCCGACCCTCCGGGTCGGCTCTTGTCTTTATGTATTATGAATCTCCGGCCCACCCGCAGGGCGTGAGAGTCCGGCCGTGATGCCCCGTCGCTCTGAGGCGGGGGCAGGATGGACGGAAGGAGATTCTTTTTTTGCGATACCCGGAGCTTTTTCTCATGGTAAAATTCACGTTCTGTGAAAATTCTAATTACACATCATGTCCAACTGTGAACATTATAGCAAATAGCTGCGCCTGTTATTGCAGCGTTACTGAATATTCGGATGAAATGCTTTCTCCATATTTTAGCAATCGTTCTTTTGAGATAAACTCAATCGTATAGCCGGAATACTTTGACCACCAGACGTAAAATCCGGCGGTATTTTCCTTGTCCGGCGTAAAAATCATCTGTTCATTGAATTTTCCGATTCCGGCAAGGACTTTAACCGGCGAGATAATCCACTTATACGGTTTGGGCTTCACCTTGAAGAAACTTACCGGCGCAGAGTCTGCCCTCTCTATATAATTATCATTGTCAGCGTAACCGTCTTTAAGCACTTTTGGGCCCTCGCTGGAATCAAAAGATATCTGTGTTATTTTAGATAAATCTTCGTTGACCAGCGCGCCGCCCGGTTTGGGAAAGTTCTTAATCCGGAATCCGAGCTGGATATCTTTTTTGCGCGAGTTATTATTGGTGAAAGTGTATTTTATCTTTACTGTATTGCCTTTATTCTCAAAGGTAATCTGTTTTTCAACTTTCAATCCTTCCATGAGTCCGGTATCGGCGCCGGCACTGGCGTTTAGTTCCGGCGGCACGGTGTAAACAAGTTCAGCTACCGGGTTTCCGTCTTCAGCGATAAACAGCTTGTCAATGGAAAAAATGTAATTGCCTTTGCCGGACTTGTCATTGCTCAAAATCAAATTGTCCAGATATCCACGCTGTTTATAAAAAAGCAAATCATTGTTGTTTTTATTTTTTTCGCCCCAGGAAGTTATGCTGGCGCCATTTTCGATATCTATATACATTTTACGTTTATCAAAAATTAATTTCAACTGCGGAGTCTTTGCGTCTTTGGTCACGCCCCAGGTGATTTCCGCATTGTCCTGCTTTATTTCTTTAAAACTGTAGTTCTCCTGGAATTTCTGCTTCAACTCTGTCAACTCATTGCTTACTTCTTTTTGAAGGATATTTCCGCCTTGACACGTCATGGACGCTTTGGATATTTCAATTAACTTTACGGCGTCACGCGGGATTTTTACCAGAAAACCTTTTTTGATATCTTCACTGCCGAGCGGTTTATTGTCATCATTGCACAACATGCCGCCGGCGTCCAGTTCTCTGGCCGTATAACCGGCATTGGCAAGGCCGGGGATGCTCAGGGTGACGATTGCATCATAGTCGGCGTTATAATTAAACAGCGTAACCAGAATATTGTCCCCCTGCTGATGCGCCAGCCACTGCAAAGTGTCATTGAACACCGGCAGTTCAACATTGATCTCTCTTTTCTCGTCTTTGATATTTCTTTCAAAATACTTTTCTGTTTTGACATTAGCTATGGCATCATTTCGTTTCGCAAAATAGTAGTTCTCCGCTTGGGCGACGATTGCGAATGCAGATTTAATCTGCGTCAGGTATTTGCCGTCAAGTACATCGCTGGGCCAGAGACCAAAACCGACACAGCCCAGCGCGGCGCTCGCAACGATGTTCTGTTTTACTTTTGCCGGCGTATAGCGGTCAAAAAAGGCCTCTTCCGACGGATCATTCAGCGGGAAATTCGGAGTTTTAAGTTTTTTTACATTTAACTCAACATCTTTAAAATAATCTAATCCGCAATAGTAAGGCATAGGCATAAGCAAATCGGCATCCTTGTCCGACAGGCTTATATCGAGCCCGCACCATTGCTGCAATCCTGCAACGTGCAGCGGATCGGTGCATATGATCGCCGGAACCGTAAAATTCTTTTTCACGCATTTATAGAATTGACCGACGATATCGGCACTCTGCCGGACACGGAAATTAAACCACTCCGCAGAATATTGCTTTTCTATTTCCACTGCGGTGGGGACCTTGTCCAGTTTGGCAAAAACCTTGAAATCATTTCTGCAGTTATCACAGTAACAGATATGCTTTGCACCGGGTTCGATATCATACATTATTCCGTATTTATAGGTATCCTCCGGATTTGACGTCTTGAACATTGCGGCGTTCCGTTTTATCTCCGGCGCGACAAAATCGTTCCAGTAAGAGCTGTCTTTAGCCAGAAATCCCGGACACAACTGCATCGTGAAAACATTGTCATTGGCGATCTTGCCGGAATTCAGTATCATCAGCGGAGGGTTTACGCCCTTTTTTGCGTACCATTCCTTGGCATTGAGCATCGGCGTTCCGCCGAGATTTGATGCCAGCATCGTGATTACCCGGAAATTGTCAATAGCAATTTTCACATGGTCGGCATTCAAGTACGGCCAGTTTTTTAACATGATATAAGGCTTGTCTGTAATTGACTTCCAGTAATTCAAATACGCGCCTCTGATATTGTCGTCGGGAACAGTTAAACTTTTCAAGGAAGAAATCATGACTCCGAATTTGCTTACCTTGGGAGTGGACAGAATCAACTCCGGCAGCAGCCGCAGCTCAATTTTTTTCTCCTGTCCTTCCCAGTCATCCGTTGCCAGCTTCCAAAACGCTTCCTTCTTGCCTTCTGCTGCTGTCTTTGAGGATGTTTTAATATAGACCCGCTCATGGTGAGGGTTATATGGTATATTCAAGGGGTCAATTTGATCGGGTGCGACGTTCGGTTTCAATTCCTGAACCATATAATTATTCAGATAGATAACGTAGCGCGTGTACGGTTTCTGTTCTCTCGTAACCGCTTTCATTGTCATTTTCTCCGCTTGCCAGGTCCAGTTGGAAGGGGAATTTGGAAAGTACGGATATGCGCCAAGACAGGAATAGCCGTCAGGCATATCCAGAACAATTCTCGGATTTTTCAATTGCCCCGAAACAGCATTAAATCTGAAAATTAAAATGGCCGGAAAATTTTCATTTATGTGATATATCCCCTTCTGTAAATCAACAGGAAACACCTCGCCGGCAATGAGAGCTGCACTACTTTTCGCATCACCATTGTTCGCATAAATGTTAAATGCACAGCAGAATACGGCAACGGTTATTACAAGATTTTTAAACAAGATTTCTTTCCTTAAGCTAATATTTAAATGCTTTATTTTTTTGTGCGCGTAATAATGTCTCAAATTAAAAGATTGAGGCAATTGAAACAATCCAATTTTCTCTGCGTTAAACTTTTATTCTTACGGGAATACAAATCCATCTACTTTTGAGGTGCCAAAACAGGTCCAGTTCATCCGGTGTTCAAACGCCATAAATGCCTGATCGATCGTCGGAGCTTCGACATCTTCCGGCAACATTTCTTTCATGTCAATATGCCCTGGAGAATCAAGCAGATTAAGCTTGACAGGCCCCGGAATATGGTATGGCTTAATTTCCGCCATGTGGCCGATGCCCTGTTTTACCCCGGCATAAATCATCTCGCAGGCACGAGTGGGGATTACGGAGCAGGCTTGATATACAGACAAGGCCTGTTTTACTTCAGCTGTTTCGATGTTTGGAATTTTACTTTTGATTTCGGCGGTAATCTTTTCATCGCCGCTGACAAAAACCGTCGGTACGGCATAGTCCCCGGCGATTGCCGCCGCCATTGAACCTTCGCTGAGATAGATGGCTCCTCCGTTGACTTTCCACTTGGAATGTGGCAGAATTGCGTTGGGAGTTCCGCCCATGGCATGCATGCCGACCAGCACCAGCGCATCACAGGAACCATCAAGCAACGGCAACCAGTGCGGACCGCTGCAATTTCTGCCGTGAATGATTCTGCAACGCGGATCGAGATTTTCGAAAATAATATTATATCCGCTACCATGACCGTCTTTAACCAGCACCTCGTCAGCGCCTGAATCAAAAGCCGCCATGACGGCGGCATTGACCTCATCCGTCAGTAGTCGGCACATCCGGGAACGGTGTTGAATGTTTTCGTAACCACTATCTGCCCGGTTTTCAAAGAAGCAGAATCCTGCAATGCCTTCAATGTCAGTTTCGATGTAGATCTTCATCGTGGATATTTCCTTGCGTTATTAGTAATTGCAGAAGATTCGATAACGAGTGATTTTATGGTGCTATTTTGTACCAGTAAGAAATTTTGACTTCTTGCCCGGCTTTGACCTGAATTGGTTTAGTATAATCGGCGGTGCATTCATAGCATATTTTTGCCGCTTTGCTTGAGTCGCGCCCGGAACCTTCGACAATCTCGGCGCGAATATCCTGCTTTATTTTTAATTTCCATACAGAGATATCTTCACCTTCAAAATTACCATTTTCAAGCACAGCGCCTTCTACTGTTATGTCATCAATCAGCACCCAGCCATTTATCGTTTTGCCTTTGTCATCTGACGCCCAGGATAATAGTTGCAACACGACTTTTCCATCTTTTTCCGGCGTAAAACTGAATTCCCCTTTTTTCCATTCTTTCTCTGCATTAAATGATGCGATAATGATTTTTTCATTATTCTCTTTGAGCCAGGTGGCGTTACTGACCGAACCGCCCGCGGAACAGGTTCCTTTTGCCATTTTCACTCCGTCGCCAGCTCCGTTGATCATGATTTTCGCCTGATAGGATGCGGCAGACAGGGATAGCCCGGCAAGCATAACCGCTGTAATTAAAATTCTCTTCATAATAATTTCCCCTATTTTGTCTCGTTGTTTCTTTCTTTTTTTTACTGCTTCGGTAAATGACACTAAAGGCCGCTCATTTTCGTCATATCTCCATGACTTTATCTTATTCGCCCTGACTTTTTTAATTACAGCCTGTCTGGCGGGGTCGATGATTCTTGCTGCGCCGATTGTGTGATAAAGCCGCCGGTTTCAGTTCAGGCATCTCTATAATTATCCCCTGCGCATCAGTATAATAGCGAACTCCATGTGAACACCCGCATGGTGCCAGTCCCTGGATATGGCAGGCGTCCGCTATTGCTGGTTATAATCTTATTCCAGCCCAAGTTATCAACATGACCATCCCCGAACACAAAATTCGCGCTTCTGCCATGCCTTGGATCTACCTTGCCCTGATCGTTGTTTGTCGCAATAGTGTCAACAGGGCCTTTGCTGCAAATAAAACCGGTTTGTGAGACCAGTCCGTAAAAAAAAAGCGGAACCGTGGAAGGCTGTTTCCACATATTGGTTTTTGTACAGACATATTTGTAATCATATTCCGGGGATTTATATGGCGGAATGAACAACCATGTACCGTCTGTAGCCTGCCAGGTACCATAGGTGCTTACAACATTAAGCACGCTATTAGGATAGGGACGCTTTGACGGACAGATGAAAACTGACTTTGGGTTTATACGGGTGGAGCCCACGGCGTATCCATTTCCGGCAGTACCTACCCATCTGGTTCCTTTATCGCCAAGATAGACTTTGTCAATCATGGCAAACCAGCCGTTTCCAGTTGAACCATTGTATGGCGGCATATAATCGCCGTTATCATTTGCGTAAAAGAACAACCCGGTGCCCACCTGCTTAAACTGATTGGCACAGGAACTCTTTTTGGCGGTTTCTCTTGCCTTATTCAGCGAGGGCAGCAACATTGAGGCTAGAATTGCTATGATTGCTATCACGACCAGCAGTTCGATTAAAGTAAAACCTCTAAGCATCAACGAGTTGCGACTTATCGGCTCTGCCTCATCGACCAAACCGTGCGTGCGGTTTTCCCTCACACGGCTTTCCCCCTGTTCTTCTTCGTTTAGCATTCGCTTAGT
>CAIPAT010000196.1 GCA_903863035.1 uncultured Lentisphaeria bacterium | reverse complement strand
ATGATTTTGAAAGCGAGTACATTTTTCATTGTGGTGGCGCCCGGCTATGGTGTAATTCCATCATAGTGCTGCAGCGCGGACAACGATATTCCACAGAACAGTTAAATTGCTCTATTTCATATCGCTCTGCGGCAGGAAGCATCGTTTCCAGGATTTGTTTCGCCAAAATTAACTTTTTCCGTGCAGCCGCGCCCCAGAACCCTCCGTATCTGATTCTCTGAAATCCTTTTGGCATTACATGCTGCAAATACAGTTCCATAAACTTAATCGCAGTAACGGTGCGGCGCTTGATTGTCCTTGTTTGCGAATCAGTATAGCGGAATGTTACATTTTTCCCGTCGTAATTCTCGATCCGGTCATTGCCGATGAATCCGCGCTGTGTATAGGCGGCAAGATATTTGAAGCTGGACGTTGAGTCTCCAACGCATTTCACATCAACTACATATTCCTTGAACCATGAGGATTTTGGAATTGCCTGCGCTTCCGGTAGATCTTTGATTAGCGCATTGAATTTTCCTCGAAACAATCTTGACAGCGGCTTCTCCGGGAATAAAAACTCGCGTTTTGCTGGCCACAGCCAGTATTCTTCATTTTTTGACAACGCCCCGCCGGGAATCAAACAATGAACATGCGGATGAAAATCGCCGTTCCTGCACCATGACTGGTAAACCATCATAAATCCAATTGCGCCGTGAAGTTTGCTCAGCCCGAACTCTTTTAAAGATTCCGAGACCGCGCTAAACAGGAAATTGACCATTTGTGCCGGAGCTTTCCTGAATAAAGAGTTGTACTCATGCGGCAAAGTAAAAGTTGCCATGAAATAATTGACCGGCAACATCGCCTGCTGACGTTTTGCCAGCCATTCAGTGACCTTGTGATGCCCGCACTTGGGACAATTGCGGTTGCCGCAGGATGGGTAATGGAACTCATAATGTCCGCAATTCGGGCAGACGGCGACAATGCCGTGGCCGCTCATCTCCGGCGTCCGGCATTTCATAATGTCATGGACGGCACGGACAACTTCCGGCGGCGCATTATGCCGCTTGAAATATTCTTTGTGCCAGTCCCGGAAAATATTGGCGATTTCCACGTTCAGCGAGTCAGATTGTTCGCCAGTCTTTCCGTTGCTTCCGCTCCGTCACGCCGCAATTTGGTGGTGTAATGAGTATAAACGCTGGTAGTTCTCAGGCTGCTGTGGCCCAGGTTGTTTTTAAGCGAAATCAGCGGCGCTCCTTCCTCCAGCATATGGCAGCTGTAAGAATGGCGCAGCGTATGGATGTTAATTTTCTTCCGGCAGCCGCTCGCGGTTACAGCTTGCTGAAAAACATTCAACAGCGTCTGTCCTGAGATCGGCCGGTCTAACGTTCCGCTCCGCGGTTTGTCGGGCTTGCGGGGTTTGTAGGCCGGGAAAAATAGTACGCGATGGCGATGCGAACGCCACAATGCTGTCAGCTTCTCCAGCATAAGATCAGGGAGCGGAACCTGACGGTTCTTATCCCCTTTGCCACGGATTGAGAGCAGACCGCGCGCACGGTCAACATCGCGCACGGTCAAATTGAGCGCTTCGGTTTCGCGCAAGCCGCAACAGTAAATCAGCTCCAGCGCGGTGCGGT
>CAIPAT010000195.1 GCA_903863035.1 uncultured Lentisphaeria bacterium | reverse complement strand
TCCGCACCGTTTTCTTGAAATTATTATGTAAAGTAACTTTGCCAATATTCTAGGCAAAAGCGGCATGCTGAAATGCCGCAACTTTACATAATATCCAACTTTGCATAACCTTTTTTATGTAAAGCTTTACATAAAAAAGGTCTGGTTGAGAGGAATGTCGGTTTTTTACGAACGAGTTTCCTGAACGGTCTGGATCTTGGCAATCTTACTCTTTCCGCGCTGAATCACGGCGTCAGACAATGGATGGAGAATGTAGCCAATGTTCGAATTCACAGCACAACACGCAAGCCGCCGTCTGAGATGTTCAATGAAGAAAAAATAGCATTGCAGCCCTTGCCGCTGTTTCCCTATGACTGCGGCGTGATAAGCAGCGCCCGCGCCAACAGTCAGTACCGGGTGGTCTTCGAGTCCAATAAATATTCTGTCCCGCCGGAGTTTGCCGGGAGGCACGTTGAACTTGGCATCTATCCGGACAAGATTCTGATCCGCTGCGAAAGCAAATTAATTGCGGAACATGCCAGAAGCTATGAACATAATCGTGACTACGGATTGCCGGATCATGACAAAGCTCTCATTGAACAGCGACGCAAGGCAAAACACGGTATAATAATGAAGCAGTTTATGGCGCTGGGCACGATTGCAGAAACCTATTATCAGGGGATGCAGGCAAGACGCCTCAATCCGGAAACCCATGTCAGAAAAATCATGGCGCTGCTGAGCATATATGGCAGCGATGACATCATCCGGGCGCTGGAGGACGGCGCCGAAGCTGGAGCTTTTGGCAGCGACTATATTGCCAATATTCTTGAAATGCGCCGCCGGGTCATGCCGCAGCCGGGGCCCCTGCATTTGAGCAGAAAATCTGATTATCTCGACCTCGATCTTGAAGCGCCGGACATGAACGCTTACGACATTTATTAATTGAAGGAACGAACATGAGCAAACTCAATAAAATATTGGAAAAGAATCTTGCCGATCTCAAGCTGAAATACTTCTCAGAAAACTATCAGGCCGCAGTTCAACTCGCAACGGAAACCCAGATGCCGCACCTTGAGTTCCTCTCCGAACTCGTTGATGGAGAAGTGGCGGAGCAAAACATCAGGACGGTTGAGCGACGACTGCGTAATGCCAGGCTCCCGTTTGAGAAATCCATGGACCAGTTTCAGTGGTCGCATCCGGATAAAATCAACCGGCTGCAAATAGAAAATATTATGCGGCTAGATTTCATCAATAAGAAAGTCAACATACTTTTGATTAGTGGATCAGGCCTGGGAAAAACTCACCTGGCAATAGCGCTGACCCGGCAGGCGTGTATTAACGGCTATAACGCACTCTTTACATCCGCCATTGAAATCGTTAATTACCTGACGGCGGCAAGAGCAGCAAATTGTCTCGACAAGGCGTTGAAACGATACCTGAATCCGGCACTCCTTGTGTGCGACGAAATAGGCTATTTGCCTATAGCGTCAAAATAATGTTTATGTAGTATTTTGCCACCTAAAATCATCATTTTTTCTCAATATCATCGTGAAAGTGCCGCACTAACTGTTCGATATAGTCCTTTTTCCTGATTAATTTGTAATCTATAGAATTTGGAGC
>CAIPAT010000194.1 GCA_903863035.1 uncultured Lentisphaeria bacterium | reverse complement strand
TCGCAACTTTATCCTCACGCGTTAGCCAGTGGCTAGTGATTAGGCTACATACCTGAAATGGACAATTGGTATGGACGAAACATTTCATTCGTCTAGTTTAGTGATACCTTACCTGGACACACATTCAATGAGTGTGAAATTGTGTTTTCTCATAAAAAACTCCTTTTCCTGTTTCAAGTTAATTTTACTTTTCATATTTGGTGAATCTTTCTTCAAAAGAACAGTTTGTGCGATATTCCAGCTTTCAGTTCATTACCTCCCGTAGTTTATTTTTTAATGTTTTATATACCGTTTTTATTATAAATTATCGTTTACACACTTCCTGTACTCCCCCTGACTATCAGTTCCGGTTCGATCAACCGGTTTTCAACTGTTCGTCCGTTGATCTTATCCAGCAGCATTTCCATCGCCTGGCGGCCGATCTCTCCGCGCTTAATAGCAATTGTGGAAAAATTATATTCCGGTTGCGACACCGTCCAGATATCATCAAATCCGAGAATTGATATGTCATCCGGTATTTTCATCCCCTTTTTATCAAGAAAATGCTTGATCCTGATTGCGTCATAGTCGGAAAAAGCCACGATTCCGGTTGGCCGCTCTCCTGAATTGAGCAATGCCTCAAGCATCTCTTCATTTTTAAAAAGAGACGGTTTCATGATCCCGTGCGCTTCGGCGGCAGCACAACAACCGTCATAACGCAATAATTCAACATTTTTCAAAAAGCTCCCGTATGCGATGCGTTTATGCCCCAGTTCTATCAAATGCTGCGCCGCCATTCTGCCACCTTTAAAGTCATCGTTTACTACAGATGGCAGATTGTGGTCAAAACCATAGCTTGAACAGACAATCACCGGGAATCCGGAATCGTTGATTTCATACAGGCGCTGATGCAATTCCGGCAGTATCCAGGAAGTGATAATTCCGTCAACCCGCTTTTCACAGAAATTTTTCAGATGCGCCTCAATATGCTGTTCTGAATGTTTTATGAGCCTCAGCAGAACAGTGTAGTCGTTATTAGACGCAACCTCCCCGATGCCCTGCAACAGTTCACTGAAATAAGACGTTGTCAAATCTGTCATAAGGCAGCCTACCATCATACTCTTTTGCGACTGCAAAGCCTGAGCGATGTGGTTCGGGATGTAATTGCGCCTCTTGGCGGCATCCAGCACAAGCTGTCTGGTTTTCAAAGGAATCCGCGGATTGCCGCTCAAAGCAAAACTTACTGTCGCGTAAGACACGCCTAAATCACAAGCGATATCTTTCAGGGTCACCTTTGACATATTCACTCCATTTTTACGTTTAAACGTTTAAATGAATTTTAAAATAAAAAATCAACTCTCAAAACATTCTGTTTAAACGTATAAACAAGATTATAATCTAAAACGTTCCGTTTGTCAATAGCCTAATCAGAGTTTTATAAAAAATAATGAATCAAATTCGCAAAATTCGCAAAATCTTCGCAATCTATGTAAAAATTTCAGCCGTGCAAAATATAGCCGTGGCGCAATTGGAACACTTCCCGGGCTTTCATCTAGAAACCGCAGGCAGGCGACAAAATCTGGTATATCTGTTTTTTGACTGGGAAAAATCGATTTAAGCGCTATCTTATAGAGTATAAACGAGCATCAGAAAAAATAAACATTCGGTCAGCCTCTTAAAAGCAACGCCGACAAGAAAGAAAACCCATGAATTCAGAAACTGTTATTAAGGATACTTCTGCCAATCCCGCGCCGCTCGGCCTTACCGGATTCGGCCTCACGACCATTTTGCTCAACATTCACAATGCCGGCTTCTATCCCAATAACTCCATGATCCTCGGAATGGGCATTTTTGTGGGCGGCATCGCTCAAATCATCGCCGGCATCCTTGAATCAAAGAAGAACAACACCTTCGGCCTGACCGCTTTTATCGCCTACGGTTCCTTCTGGCTGTCGCTGGTCGCCATCTGGGCGCTGCCCCGGCTCGGCATTGCCGACAAGGCCGATGAAACCGCCATGGGCTTCTATCTGGTCATCTGGGGACTGTTCACCTTCGGCATGTTCATCGGGACATTGCGCCTGAACCGTGCGCTGCAGGTGGTTTTCGGCAGCCTGGTAATTCTTTTCGGCTTGCTGGCCATCGGGGATTTCAGCCATAGTGCGACGATCAAGGTCATTGCCGGATACGAGGGTATCCTCTGCGGTCTTTCGGCCTTCTATGCGGCCATCGCCCAGGTGCTCAATGAAATTTACGGCCGCGTTGTGCTGCCGCTGGGTCCTGTCGCCCGCAAGTAATACCGATGCAATCTTAGAGTACTTGCTTTAAGATTGCGATTCGGATAAGCGGAAAGATTGCCACGCTTCCTGTACAATGAACTTGTCCTACTTCTTTTTCCCGTGCCGGGGGAAGAGGAGCAGACGGAAACCGATAAAGCCGGAGATGACAAAACCGACGATTCCGATAACCGGAATGTTATTATAGTGCGGCGGTATTTTGGACAGGACAATCAGCGAAGACCCGATAATAAGCGATGCCAGGACGATGGAGTAGGCGACATGGTCGCTGACTCTTTCCATGGTGCGCAGCAAAGGTTCAAGCCCCATGTGCTCGAACTCTATTTTCAGGTTGCCCTGCTTGGTTTTTTCGAGGATATTCTGAATGCTTGTGGGAATATCGCCGATGGCGTGGAACATATCTTCAATTGGATCAATCATTTTCGCCATCATCCGCATCGGGTTCAAGTTCATCATGCGGAGTTTGCGGACGAATGGTTTGAGGTGGGCGACTATTTCCAGTTCTGGATCCAGGTCATGGGCGATTGTCTCAATCGTGATCAGCGCCTTCAGCATAATATAGAGATTCGGCTTGAGCCGCAGCGAATTGGCTGTGAGCGTCTTCATCAACTGTTCCAGGATGCGGGACAACTGGATTTCCCGCATCGGGCGGTAAATATTCTGATCAATGATATCGCAGATATCGCGCTGGAGCGAATCGTAATTCGGCTCTTTTTCGTAATAGACGAATTTAAGCACGCTCTGAATAACTCTGCGGTCTTCGGCTTTCAGGATGTTGTTGAGCAGGCGTGCGAAGTCATGGCGTTCCATGGAGGAAACTCTGCCCATCATGCCGAAATCCAGAAAACATATCCTGTTGCCGGGCATGATAAAAATATTGCCGGGATGCGGATCGGCATGGAAAAAACCATGAATGAAAATCTGTTCCAGCACGGCATCGGTGCCGCGGGCGGCAATCAGCTTCAAATCGTACTGCTCCGGACTGGTGCCGCTGCTCAGTTCGGAAATCTTCACGCCGTCGGCAAATTCCAGCGTCAATACTTTACCGGTGGAAAGTTTCGAGAAGATCCGCGGGACGCAGACATCTGGATTTGAGTCGAAATTCATCGCAAAACGGCGGGCGCTGGAAGCTTCGATGGTATAATCAATCTCTTTCTCAATGGAGCGCGCAAACTCTTCAACAATCGCGGTCGGGCGTTGAAGCGCAATTTCTTCAACGTTGTTTTCCATAAGCACTGCCAGATGGTTCATGATCTCCAGATCGGTCTCAATGATCTCCCGGATGCCGGGGCGCTGGACTTTCACGACGACGTCTTCATCGTCCAGGGTGACGGCACGGTGAACCTGGCCGATTGATGCCGCCGCAACCGGCTCGCGCTCGAAACTCTTGAATAGTTTATCCGGCTTTTGACCGAGCTCAGCGACAATGATCGCTTCAACTTCTTCATAGGGGAAAGACGGAACACTGTCCTGAAGTTTATTGAGTTCCTGGATATAGTCCAGCGGGATCAGGTCGGGGCGGGTGGAGAGTATCTGTCCGAGTTTGATGAACGCAGGACCGAGTTCTTCAAGCGCCATGCGTACGCGTTCCGGGCGGCTCCGGGTCTCGAATTTGGTGTCTTTCCGGGAGAACAGATTGATCCCGAACTCAAAATAGTTCTCCAGCTTCATGGTGCTGATCATGTCGCCAAAGCCGAACTTGAAAAGTACCTGAAGAATCTGCTCGTATCGTTTGAAATTACGGTACGCGCTGCCGATTTTGGCTATTTTTCTAATTGTCAGCACGGCTTAACCTCCTCATTAAAAAACCTCTGTATCTATTAATTAATATGGCGGATAGCGATTTACAAGCGTAAAACCTGAAAAGACATTACTCTGTCTGGAATTTGAACGGCAGATCGCTTTCAGAAGCCAGACGGAAATAAAAATTCCAGTTCTCGCCGCCGGTGCTGACGCTTTTGACGACGATCTGGTTAAAGCCCTGCTGCAACTTGATGCCTTTTATTGCATCCTGGTCCCATTTGCCCTCCCGAACCGTTTGATTATAAGTATGCACCAGTTTATGGTTGATCCATACTTTTAAGAAACTGCAACTGCCGGTATAGAGGATCAGGTTGGACATCGGTTCGGCGCATTCCAGATACGTGACAGCATAGACCGCGGCATAGCGGACCTGGTTTTTAAATAGTTTCTGCACGTCGATCTCGCCTGGGTATTTACTGGATTCAAAACGCACCAGCTGCCAGCCAATATTCGGATTGGCGGTCTTTTCAACTCCCGTGAGGCTCTTTTCTTCCGTAAGAAACTGTTCATGGACTATTTCAGGAAAGTCCGAGTTTTTATTATTCTCCTGATCATAAATAAACGGTCCGAGGATGTTCCAGCGCGTGACAAAACATTCACTGGACAGGAACCGGCCGGCCCCGGTCGCCGGGACAATCAACTTATTGACGTTCAAATACTTGGTATTGGCGCCGGGGACCATGCTTTCGGGGATGCCGCAGGTGACTTTGGCAAGGGTTTCCAGCGCGGAGCCGGAAGTTGCGCCTTCATGCGCCCCGCTGAATTCTTTTTCGGATTGTTTGACCGGCGGCGGCGCAATCGGCTTCTCTTCCTTCATAACCTCGCTGCGGCAGCCGGCCAGGCACAAAACACAGGTACAGAGTAGTAAAACAGCATATTTCATCATCATTGCAGACATTATATTCCTTATTATCAGGAGCTGTCAGGAAATAAACTTGACAAGTATCGCGAAATATCCCGAAGTGATTTTTGGGATTGCCGGAGAGGCGCATACCTGAAGGTATGTAACGAACCGGCAAACACAAAGGCATTCGGGAGAAGCGCGATGATATAAAGGTTATTTCTTTACGGCTCCTTAGTTCAAAACATCTCATAAGATACTACCGTATAAAGCTTTTTTCATTCCACGTTCTAAAAAATACAGGATTCTTTTTTCAGTCCGGACATTTCAGCCACAGCGGGACTTAGCGCGGCAAAGCCGCAACCAAAAGTTTTAACATGGATGGACAGGATATACAGGATAAAGACATAACGCTTTAATCATTTTTTTTACTATTTCCTGCACGGAAACACAAAAGCTAAAGTTTTGTAACCCGATGACACAAAACAACTACGGTGATTATTCATCGACCAGCCGGTGACGCGACTGCTATTGATATTCATCAACTTTTAAAATTTTGTTTCATTCTTTTTTGCTGATTCTTGAGTATTTCTGTTGCTTTATGGTATACTCATAGGATATACTATAACTAATGTTTGTGATTATAGCATATTTTAATTATATATAAGAGGACTGAAAAATGGCGTTTACAGCATCTGTTTCCGGTACGGTCAGCAGTGAGCTTATCAGCAGCGGAGTTCAGAATGTTTATTCCGGCGGTATCGCCGTCAGCTGCGCCATCATTAACGGCGGCTGGCAGTATTTATATGATGACGGAGTCGCGTCTTATACAAAAGTGGATTCCGCCGGACGGCAAATTGTCTCCTCCGGCGGCACTGCATTTTACACGCTTATCAATAATAATGGAGCTCAGCTGGTTGAAGGCGCGGCCAGCGGCGTAATCATCACTTCCGGCGGATACCAGGGGGTAGGCGGCATGGCCGACACTGTTATAATATCTTCCGGCGGCATGCAGTTTATACAATCCCATGGCACCGCCAACAGTACGCTCATCTCCTCCGGCGGCAGTCAATTTATCAACTCCGCCGGCTCGGCAACCAATACCAATATATCCGGCGGCAATCAGATTATCGGTTCCGGCGGCATCGCGGCTTTAACCACTCTCAGCGTCAGCGGACAACAGAATATTTATGCCGGCGGCACAGCCGACAGTACGCTAATCTCCTCGGGCGGAGCGCAGCATGTCAGCGGAATCGCTAACAGCACTATCGTATATTCCGGCGGCTTGCAATTGGTTGAGTCCGGCGGCACGGCAAACTCCGCAATCATTTCCTCCGGGGGCAATCAGAGTATCATCTCCGGCGGCACGGCAAGTTCATCCATGATAGATTTTTGCGGCAATCAGATGGTCGAATCCGGCGGCACGGCTAATTTTACAGCCATTTCCTCCGGCGGGGCACAGAATATTCAATCCAAAGGCGTCGCAAATGCCACAATCATTTCTGCCGGCGGCACACAGACTGTCTCTGCCGGCGGCGTGGCAAACAATACTTATAATTATGGCATGCAGAAAATTCTCTCCGGCGGCGTGGCAAGCAATGTGGTCGTCAATTCCGGCGGCGGCATGTATGTTTCAGCCGGCGGCGGTTTTGGCGGCGCACTGACGATTAACGGAGGAGGACATGTAACAGTGGACCACCCCGGCAATTTTGAACCGGTGGCAGTAAATATCAAGCTGGCCAATGCCCGGGCCAACGATGCGATAATGATAATCCAGGCCAATGTTGACAATGTCAACGGCACCTTGCTGGCTGTAGATGTAAGCAATACATTGTCCGGACTTTATATTCTTACTTACGGCACTAACCTTACCGGCATGAACGGCGCAATGTTCGCAGTCAAGGATGGCGTCCAGACCGTTAATGTAAAAGTCGGCTCCAGCTATACTTTTGCCGATGGCGATAAACTGTCGCTCGGGTTTACCGATGGCATCACCGACAAGCTTACTGCGACATTTACAGTTAAAGGTGAAGTATTGGATCTCACGGCTCCGACTGTTCCGACAGGACTGAAAGCAGCTCTTACCGGAGATACGCTTGGACTCACCTGGAATGATTCGACCGATGCCGGGGGGATCAAACAGTATGAATTATGGGGGGATGAATACTCGGACTTCAGCAGTCCGCTTGAAAACGGCTACCATAAATTTGTCTCCGAAACTAAAGATGCCATACCCAATATGGAAGCTGGTGTCTACTATATGAAAGTACGGGCGCAGGACAATGGCGGCAACTGGAGCAACTGGAGTACATCCGTTTCAACAACCGTATTCGGCACGCTGGCGATTAACAGCACTGTAAAAGGATATGTAGGCTCCACTGACTTTTATAAACTGACTCTGGGCAATGCCGGAACTCTGAATCTTAGCTTGACCGGTTTGACCGCTAATGCGGATCTGGTGCTGCTTACCGCCACCGGCACCGTATTGAAAACTTCCGCAAACACCGGAAACAGCAATGAAGCAATCAACGGCGTCGCGCTGCTGGCTGGCAATTATTACGTCAAAGTCGGCCCTTCAGGTAAAATTGACACAGACTACACGCTGGGCAATACCTTTAATGCTTTGCCGGCCGATACAGCCGCGAATGATTACATGACCGCGAAAAACATTGACGCCGGCGTGGATAACTGGGTCGGATTCGGCGACGCCGCTGACTTCTACAAACTCACCATGATTAATGCCGGAATGTTAAACGTCGGGCTGACCGGACTGACCGGCAACGCCGATCTGTCACTGCTGAGCTCCACCGGCGCT
>CAIPAT010000193.1 GCA_903863035.1 uncultured Lentisphaeria bacterium | reverse complement strand
GTTCGACGAGTGTGAAATTCTGCTGCAGTTTACTGGTTTTCATCTTTCCGCCTTTCATGATTGTTTTTTTAGTTTATTTTTTAAAATTCGGCAAATACGCGCCAGTATCTTTAAGCGTGTTTTGTAATGACCGTGCATCAATACCGTGCGTCGTCTTTTTGCCGTTTGAATCCGCAACCATTGACGCGGCGGTGCCCGCCGCCTGTCCGGTAATAAAACAGCCGGGCATGCATCTTACCGAACTCTGCATATAACGGTCGGTGCTGATGCATCTGCCGGCAACAAGTACATTATCCAGACTGCATGGGATCAGCGACCGGTACGGGATGCCGTAACTTTCACCTTTTTCATAACGCAAGCTAGTAAATTCTTCATGGAATTGTTTATAAGACTCCGGATCATTTTTATTGGGATGAATATCTACAGGATACGAATACCGGCCTATTTCGTCTTCAAAGCAGGCACGATTTTTAAAGTCGTCAAGAGTCATCACATAATCTCCCGTAATCCTGCGGGTTTCACGCACGCCTAGAAGAGAGGCTGTCGCCGTCAGTGTCATCTTTTCGTAACCTTTAAGATATTCCTTGTAATACCGCTCGAACTCTGGAACAATTTTTCTTCCCCTAAGCAGACCTCTTGTAATTGATTCATCATCAGTGCCGTCTAGGTCATATATATGTCCGATATTCGCGCCCGCAATCCCGGCCCCAAGAAATCCCATCCCGGGAACATGCCTGTCGGGAATTGAAAAAACGCCATCCACAAAAGCTTTTTCAAGCATTGCACGATGATCGGGGGATCGGTTTTCCGAATCAATGTTGGACCACAAACTGCAAAGAGTACCCGGCATCAAGGCGCCATCCTTATCTCCCTTCTCAAAATCAGCTCCGGCCATTACCGCAAGGTCGCCGTTCCCTGTGCAATCAATAAACGCACGGGCCTTTACCGCAAAAATCCCGCTTTTAGAATTGCATATCGCATACGAAATCTGTTTCCCATCCAGCAGAACATCAATCAGTTGAGTATGGAAATTAAATGCAACGTCTGCTTCAGTCATAAGGTCATCGTAAACTCTTTTAAGATGCTCAGCATTAATGACAAGAGAATAGTCATTATTCAAGTTAAGCCGGTTAAAAATTTCCTGTCCGACGCCGCCGGCAAGAAAATTTATGCCGTCGGTGAACGGACTGAACCATGGAACAAGTCCGGCTGTCCCCATGCCGCCGAAACAGGAATGGCCTTCTGCAAGAAAAACTTTGCTGCCCAGCCTGGAGGCGGCAACTGCGGCAGCCACTCCCGCGGGTCCGCCGCCAGCGATAAATACATCCACTTCATATCTGATCGGGATTTGCCGGGCAAACGGTATTTTTTCTACTGATTCCATGCTTTTTAACATTCCTATTCCATTCTTTCTAACATTCCTGTGCACTTGTTTTTCTATATATAATTATATTCGATTTTTTTATAATAACAATATCCTTTTACGCTATTATAGTGTATTATTAAAGCATTATGATGGAATGTAACCTATGAATGAACTTATAAAACTGATTGAGGCATTTGAACGGCGCTGCGGACTTAAAATCTGCTTGCATGATTATTCCGGCAAAATAATTAATTATTTTCCTCAAATAGAACTTCGCCGACATGATAATGAATACTGCCATTGTGTTAAAGAACAACGCGGACTCAATAAATGTCTGGCGTTTGAATTGCGTAAAGTGCAGATAACATTGACCGGGCATCCTGACGGTTTCTTTAAGATATGCCATGGCGGGGTGATAGAGTACGCCGCGCCAATTATGAAAGGGCCCAATATGCTCGGCGTATTGTTTGTCGGTATTTTCAGATTGAAATTTCCTGCTGTAATTACGGATGCTATTGTGTGCCGGTGCAGCGGCAATGACTTTGCGCCAGCGCTCAACAATAAACTCTACAAAAAAATTCAGTGCCTCGAAAAAGGTGACTTTAAAGATATAGAGGAAATTGCAAAATCACTCAAACTGAGAATCGAAACATTGCTTGACCGGGAAGATGAAATATTTTTCTCGCATGAAGAAAAAATAAAGTGGGAAATAGAAAAATATATCGGACAGAATTGCCAGAAGGACGTAAATATTCAGCATCTTGCGAAACATTTATTCCTTTCAGCTTCCCGCACCGGGCATCTTATCAAAGAGCTTTTCAATATGACTTACCCTGAGCTGCTCAACAAGAATAGAATAAATAACGCTAAAATCCTGTTGGCCTCCACTTCGCTTTCCATCAGTGAGGCAGCTTACAGATGTGGTTTTTCCAACCCTGCATATTTTTACCGAATATTCAGGAAGATCGAAAAAATAACTCCGGGAAATTTCAAGAATAAAAACAATAAAATCAAAAGGATGCTTAATATTCCCAGAAGTCCTTAAGATCACGATGAAGATCAAGCCTTAGCTACGTCTTTCAGTGATTGGTATTCGCCAGTTTGTCCTGTGTTACGCGTGAAAATAAACGTCCTCCTTTTTGCGAAGTACCAGGTAACATTTTTTCTCCTTTGATAATTTTAACGGCATGTTTTTTGAGCAGCCATAGTTTGCACGCTTTACGCCATGCATTATTGACCATCAACGTATAATTAACATATCTAACCTCATCAGCAATGTCAGGAGTATAGTCTGAAACTTCAGTTCCAAAAGAATGAGAATAAATTTTAAAAGCTCACGAACCCAGCCTGCCATGACATCGCCAATGACTCAATGCACAATCCCCGGCGCAAGGAGCTTTCCTGCTGCTGCGATTGCAACGGGGCATTTCCGGGGGACATATCTTCGCACGACACAAAGGCACGAAGCGAATGGCAGAGTGTTCTGATGTAGCAACAGCCTGCCAATACGGAGATTGGCGATCCCGGGAAGTCCGCCCGCCTTTCGGATTTTTCCCCGGGAACGCCGGTCTCCGTATTGGCTTTGTTTATCTTTCCGGCTATTCCGTTAAACAACTGCTAAATCCTGACTCCATGGGTTGCTGCGCAATCCTAAAGAGAATCTGATTCATGCCGCAAAATCTATCGTATAGGAATTT
>CAIPAT010000192.1 GCA_903863035.1 uncultured Lentisphaeria bacterium | reverse complement strand
ATTCATGCCAATACCGGAATCCTTAATGGATATTTCAACAGTATTGTTGTCAGTAACTTTAGATGAAAGACTGATTTTGCCATTTTTAGCGGTGAATTTTATCGCATTGGAAACAAGGTTGCGAATAACGGATTGAAGCATGTTGCTGTCAGCCAAAACCTTTATGTCACCCGGAATATCATACGTTATTTCGATCCCTTTGTCCCGGGCTGGTTTCAGCGCCATTGCTATGCTTTCATTTACGACAGGAAGTAATTGAACAACCTCCGGCTTGAAAGGAATCAATCCCTGCTTTACTCTTGCCCATTGCAGCAGACTTTCGATAAGACGGAAAAGATTGGTGGCGGAGTCTCTCATGCCCACTGCAATCTTTTGCATTTCGTCCTTTGCCAAACGTGGAAGCTCTTCTGCCATTTCCTGGGTCAGCCCAAGAAAGCCCTGGAAAGGGCTGCGCAGGTCATGGGCAATAATGGAAAAGAATTTGTCCTTTTCCGCATTGGCTTTTTGCAGTTCCTCGTTTTTGAGTTTTATTTCTTTCGCCGCCCGTTTAAGCTCGGTAATGTCGCGAAAATACCAGCACCGTCCGTAGTACTTATCGTCATCGCCGTACATCGGAGATGAATAACGGTCAAGAATCCTTCCGTCCTTGAGGATAAGCTCTTCGCGACTGATCTCCCGCTGATGTTCATAGAGGTATTGTACGCGCCGCAGAAATTGCGGTGGATCCGCCATCTGTTCTGTCACGAACTGCAAAACAGGCTCGTCGATTTTGTTTTCTATCAATTCCTGCGAAATGTTCATTATTTGGACAAAATGGCGGTTATACCATCTGATCTTGTTGTTCTCGTCAACCACGAGAATACCGTCGATGGATGCCTCCTGCTGTATCAAGAGGAGAATATTGCTGAACATGATCTTTTCTTCCGCCTGCTTGCGCTCGGTAATGTCAGAATGAGTGCCGAGCACCAGTAACGGCTTACCATCAGCGGTGCGGGTGACGACGCGGCCGCGGTCATGAACCCAGACACAGTGGCCGTCCTTGTGCTTCATCCGGCATTCGCAGTCATAGTAGGGCAGTTCCCCGGCAAAGTGCAGTTCCAACTGCTTTCTGGATTGCTTCAGGTCATCAGGGAAAGCAAACTTTTGCCAGGTTTTGATGCTGACCGGCTCCAGCTCGCTGAGAGTATAGCCGAGGATCTGTGCCCATCTCTCGCTGAAGACCGTTTCCCCGGTCTGGACATTCCATTCCCAGGTGCCGACATTGGTAGCCTCGATGATGTTCTCCAGCCGCAGCCGGTTTGTCTCCTGTATTATCTCAGCCCGCTTGCGGTCGGTTATGTCGCTCAGCACGACATGGTATTCGGGGTTGCCATTGACATCCTGTGATGAAGTAGTCCTCAGGATCGCCCAGAATGCCGTCCCGTCCTTCTTTAACATCCGCAGTTCGAGCACCTGCGGTCCTCCATTATCAAATAGTTGTTTACGATGCAGATAGTAGATTTCCTGATCTTCTTTGAAAATGAATTGGGTGATCGGCTGTTTGTCCAGTTCAACCCGGTTCCTGCCCAGCAGAGTGGCTACGGTGAGGTTGGCTTCCAGGATCAGCCCCTGCCCGCTGATGGTTAAATAGCCAACCGGCGCCAGATTGTAGAAGTTGAAATAGCGTTCCCGCTCAGCATCCAGTCTCACCTGGCTCCGGCGCAACTCCTCGTTCTGCATCTCAAGTTCAATCTGGTGCACGTGCAGTTCCTGGATAATCTTTTGTGTGCTCGGAGAGATTGATTTCGGCAACGCGCGAATTTCCTTCCGGGCAATCTCTTCCGCCAGTTTACGCAGTTCGGCGGCATATTCAAGCCGGTTATTATCCTTGTCGTTCATTGTAAACTCCCCCATTAAATTCGATCAATCCAGAATTAACCACAGCGACACAAAGGCACAGATAAATCAATTTTTCAGCTTCCTCATTTCCCGCGTTTCTCCCTTTCAACATTCATCAACGCCGCAGAGACCGTACACTGACAGATGAATAATTTTCATTTTACGGCCTTTACCATCCGGTAGCCGGTAGTTCCTTCCTTGTTTTACCATATTACCATATTACCATATTACCATATTACCATATGCTCAATCTCATTTTCGAGCAAGCGGTAACGGTAATACTGGATGGGAAAATCTCAGCCGACAGTAATAACGCTGTTGAGAGTTCCCATTTCATTCTGCATGAAATTGTGATTGGCTGGATCAATGCACCAGATGTCATTGATGTAATATTTGTATTCGAAAGTACCGGTCCCCAGCATTACCGCGCACTTAAAAAGACCGTTATTATTTTTATCAGTAAGCGGCCTTGCGGCACAGTCCCAGTCATTAAAATCACCGGCCAGAAACACGCTGCTGCCGGGTTTAGTCTGTACTTCGAATACTACTTTTTTGCGTTCTGGCGTTGAAGCGCTTTTCACGATCGTCCTGGTTGCCATTTTCAGTTCCTCCTCGTTAATAATACTCATTCCTATACGATGAACTTAACCGTTTTTGCCGGGATTTATTTCTAATGCAGCGCGGGCATTCCTGCCGGCGAAATGTCAGACAGGAATGTCTGACCTGCATTAATTAAATACAAATTCCTATGCGAATAGAAACTAATAAAATCCTATATAATCAGTTCGCCTTTGCCTGAAAATACATTTTCAGTAACGCCGTCAATGATAAAGATTAATTGCAATTTTCAATAATATATAAACTATATTAGTTGTGCAAAACTATATTGCCAAAGATAAAAGTAAAATAATGCAAAGAAAGATTTTAAGGTTGTTATTTCGCAATACAGCATTAAAATACTTATTATTGCGTTAGGTGTTCTGGTCTATGTCGAAACAATCAGCATGGCTATTTCTAAATTATTTTAGAAATTTGCAACCGAAAGGGTCGGACTATCATGAAAAACTGCACTAGAGACAAAAAGGGCTCCGGTACTCAAGTAATAGAATATTCCAGTCCGGTAAAGATTCTTATTGTTGATAACGATGGTTGTTTCGGGAAGTCGCTGGCGGAACTGCTCCACGCCAGCGGATATTGCGTGCAACTGACTGACAACACGGCTGATGCCAGAACAATCATCCAGAATAATAATTTTGACATCATTATCAGCGACGCCAATATGCCGGGCATGACCTGTGCTGAATTGATTATATACAGCAAAAAATACCATCCGCTGCTGGAAGTCATCATTACCAGCAGGAAGCCGGAATTTGCTGAAGCATTGCAAGCCGCACGGGACGGGGCTTTTGACTATATTGGGAAAAAACGGGTCTTCGATATTATTCGGAGCAAAATCGAGAAAGCGCATCATTGTCAGCTCGACAATTTAGTGAAAAACATTGCCTGCCGGGGGGATGGGGAAATATGCGAACACTTGAATACGGCTTTTCCCGGTTATGAAATCATCCGGAGAATCGGCCTCGGCACCACCGGAATCGTGATGCTGGCAAAACGACAGGAAAAATATTATGCGCTGAAGCTGCTGCGCAAGGAACTCCACGACGACCCCGGCGACAACGAGTTAAGAGACCGCTTCCTGGCAGAATCAGAAGTCATATCCCAAATTGAACATCCTCACATTGTTAAGATTTTTGAATCGGGTTTTTTATCTAAAAGCGGAACCTCATATATCCTGATGGAGTACATTGACGGGGGCTCGCTCAAAGATTATATCTGCAGGGATTCGCTTTCTTTTGACCGCAAGATTAAAATAATCGTGCAGCTTTGCGATGCGTTGAACGTTGTTCATAACAGCGGGATTTTACATCGTGATATCAAGCCCGAAAATATCATGATGCAGAAAACTCTCTCAGTAAAATTGTCCGATTTCGGCATTGCCCGCACAATTGATTTCAATAAGAACATGAAGATGGAAGTTATTGGTTCACCGGCCTATATGTCCCCGGAAGCATTTTGCGGCAGCCATCACGTTGACCCGCGTTCGGATATTTTCAGCCTCGGAGTTGTCTCATACGAACTGCTGACCGGACAGCGGCCATTTCGAGGTTCCAGTGTCAACGATATTGTCAAAGCGCAAAAGAATCAAAAAACAAAGATTGCGGCAAAACAGTTCACCGGCCTTCCCTGCGGAGTTCAGGCGATGCTGGTCAAAATGCTGAAGTTCAGTCCCGAAGACCGTTTTCAGTCGGCCGGGGAAATCATTCAGGAATTAAAAGTTATGATCCATAATGAAGACGGAAGGAAAACCCGCGAAAATAACTCTGACTCCGGCTAAAATCAATGCGCATTGACACATCCAGTGCCGCTGGTCAGGCCGGGCTCTGGAGCTTGTTCTCAGGTCTCCTCGTTCGCACTATAAGTTCGCGCCTCCAGCCGCTAAACGCGATTAATGAATAACCCGGAATTACTTCACCACCGGTATCTGCGCCCAGTCCGTCGTATAATTCGGCGAGAAATGATCACGCTTCATGGTCCATGGGCGTTGAATGCCTTCAGACAAGTGGAACACGGTCTTCTTGCCGAACTGCTTATTGATCCTGTCAATTGCCTCATATTTGTCGCGCCGGGAGGATTCTGCATAACTGAAGATATCCGGTTGCACACTTGATGCGCTTTCCAGTCCGTAGAAGATCACGCCGTCCTTCTTGTATCTCCGGTCTTCAATGAATATTCCAGGCAGGACAGCGGCTATTTTTTTCAGCATGGTACTGGTGTCGCCGGTCGGAAAGTCGAAGACGACATTGGCTCCGGCAGCTTTCTGGTTCTCCTTGCGCGGCTTAGTTGCGGCAGTGGAGGTATAAACGGCAACGGCTTCAGTTAGATCGCGCAAATCTATTACCGGATGCCCGAAGGAACGCGAACAACTGATGCTCTGGCCGGGCTCCTCGATGCTGTCCATCTCCAGTGCCGGAGTTCCCACTGTCCTGGCGACGCATACGATGTGTCTGATTACGGTATTTTTGATACCAAATCGCCGCTAATTGAATTGTTTGCGTATAAACGCATCATCCTGCGATCTTAGCTGTTCGGCAGATAATGCCAAGAGCCGGTTAAGTTTATCTGCCAGGCGCTGTCCTATGCCCCATATTTCACCAACATGGAGCATCGCCGGGATGGCCGTCGGGTTATACGGCCATTCCTGGTGCGCATTCACAAATAGCAAACCGGCGCCCTCTCATCATTCAAGATTGACAGGGCTATGCGTTTCAGAGCTTATCCAGCGCGGATTGCTTTTGTGTGATCTGAGATTCTATTTGCGTTTTCTGCGATATTACTTCGGCCATTTCTTTTTGATACGGGGCTATTTCTTTGGCGCGGACTGATTCTTTCGATTCAAACACGTATTGCGCTTTTTGTCCCGGCGCGATTTTTTCCGACATCGAATGGATATATTTGGATGAGTCATTGAGATAATACCAGCCGGTTTCGCGTCCGCCGCCGGAGTAGAGTTTATTTTTCAGCCCGGCGAGTTTGCGCTGCAAGTCGCCTTTTTTATTGGTTAAATCTAATGACTGTTGTTTTAGCTTTGACAGTTCAGATTTGAGCTGTTGTGCTTGCGCCGCCGTTGCTAGTTCTGCCGGGGTCGGTTGCTGCTTATCCGGCGGTACATTGATTGCCGCTGGAGACGTTTCCGGTTTCGGCGCAATAATTACCGGGATTGCAGTTGCGGCAGCGGTTTTGATCTGCTGCTCCATGTCAGTTACTTTTTTATTCACGACTGCGAGCCTTGATTCAGTATCGGCCAGCGCGGCGGATAATTTAACTTGAGTTGCTTTTTCGGCAGCGACATTGGCGGCAGATTCCGCAAGCTGTTTTTTTAATTCCGTGTTTTGCTCATTAAGTTTCGATACTTCACCAGAATTAGACCAGCCCCAAAACGCTAGACCGGCAACCGCAACAACGAACACAAAGAATAGCCCTTTCATAATTCCCCCTCACTTGACATTGTTAGTATTCGCGCAAATTTCCTCTGTGTATTATACTAACGCCTTCTAAACATATTACAAATATCATTTAGATATTGAACTTAACCGGCTGCGCCGGGACTTTTTTTGTAATGCAGCGCGGGCATTCCTGCCTGCGAAATGTCAGACAGGAATGTCTGACCTACATTAATTAAAATACAAATTTCTATACGATAAATTTATTTTACAATAGAAGAAACACCCCAACGTGCTGAAATGATTAAATAACCGCATAATTAAACATGCAGGCGGCATGAGCAATTACAGATTACTTTTTAATGTTAATGCCTTTGAGGGTGGCAGGATAGCCTTTTACCTGACACTCAACTTTCTTGAATACAAAATAATTGGTTTCTGTCAGGTTATACCTGGCTGCCAGCAGCAAGTCCGCCTTAGCTCCAGTACAGGCATCAAATGCCGCGCCGTTTTTTGCGACATCAGCCGGACTGGTGAACATGCTTGTTCCGGCAGATGTTCCAATATAATCTATCCCTACTGCCTGACTGCTAACTCCCCAGGTAAAAATACCGAACAGGCAGTTAACGGTAGCGTTTCCTTCAACCATCTGGTTTCCGGCTTCGACGATAGGTTCAACATTCAAAGGCATTTTGACATCGACCTGTTCCCCGACGCGGTTGGTTTCAAAACTCGTACAACCGGTACCGACCACAGTCAGCACCCCTACTGCGAGAATCATCATGATAACGTTTTTCATTTTTCCCCTTTTCCATGCCGCCTGCATGTTTAACTATTGATAAATAAGGCTAGTACTATGCCTGATTTATAATTACATTCTGTAAAAATGCTTTTTTCAGGAACAACGCCAATCAGTTTTGATTAAAAGGTTTTGATATACGCTATTTTCTTTTCTAACTCCTGCATTTGAGCCAACGCCCGCAGAGACACATTTAATAAAGAAAGACGAACGGGAAAGCGACTGACAGCAATTTCTTTTTCATAATGTTAATAGAATAATGGTACAAGATAAATATTACAAGTGATGTATTACAATGTAATTTTATTTTCATTATTTTTTTCTTTTTGATTTGACAAACAAAATAATCAGGTAAATCATATCAATAGCTTTTTTGTGTTTCGCCGCTTATTACATTCCTCTGTAATAAGCGGCATTTTATTTTGTCGGAATGATGGTTTGCCGATGCCGCAATATATTCCACTCAAAACCCAAAATCATCAGAAGACTGAAAGCAATCCTGCTGGTCAATTTCAAAGTACACTGGTCTTGAGACGGAAAAAACTGTAGCCAGAAACTTTGATTTCAGATCCACCCGGGGTAAAGATGCTATTACTGTCTCTGTTTTATTCCTTGCAGGGAAATAAAGGACAGGCAAAGTCTGGTCTTTCCAGATTTACTGTTCTGAATATTCAGAACAGAATTTAAAATTTGTAATAATTTTTGAATACTGGTTTATCCGATCTGGCCAATCATTTCTTTATCGTCAGAAATACTTCTTCAGTAATGCGGTCAATGTGGTTTTATTGTAAGGCTTTGCGATGTAATCATTACACCCTGCCGCTATGGATTTTTCCCGCTCTCCGGCAAATGCGTATGCGGTCTGGGCGATAATAATTACATCTTTATTAAATTTACGGATTTGTCTGGTGGCTTCGTCGCCGTCCATTTCGGGCATTGCAATATCCATTAGAATCAAATCAATATCCGGAGTTTTACGACAGATTTCAAGCGCTTCAACTCCGGTTCTTGCTATCAAAATTTCCCGGGCCAAACTTCTGCCTACTATTTTAATCAATATTTCTGATTGTTTGTCGTCTTCAACTATCAAAATTTTCATATCTTTAAACAGTTTCTTTTCTTCAATTGCCGGAGCAATTTCAGCGATACTTTTACTTCCATGCTCAGAGTTGAAAGGAATAGTGAAATAAAATACAGAACCTTTGCCTTCTTCACTTTCCACCCGGATTTTGCCGCCATTTTTTTCTATAAATTCTTTGCATAGCAATAAACCAAGTCCGGTACTGAGCTCGCCTTCTGTACCTTTTCTATTGGTTCGAACATCGACCCGGAATAAATTGTCCACCATTTCGCCATTCATGCCAATACCGGAATCCTTAATGGATATTTCAACAGTATTGTTGTCAGTAACTTTAGATGAAAGACTGATTTTGCCATTTTTAGCGGTGAATTTTATCGCATTGGAAACAAGGTTGCGAATAACGGATTGAAGCAT
>CAIPAT010000191.1 GCA_903863035.1 uncultured Lentisphaeria bacterium | reverse complement strand
GTTAAAGAAAAAACTCCTTTGTCAGTTAAATTATGGTTTGCGACCTAAAACTAACAAAGGAGTCTCAAAATGCAGAGAAAAGGTAACATCGTATCGCGTGAAAGTCAAGTGGATAATCTGGTAACAGTAGGAGTTGACATGGGCGGGGCGCTCTGGGCGACGGCGATCCGCGACTGGAAGACCGGACGTAAGGAGTCAGGATAGAGCTGGTTTTAATGGATGGTTATGCTCCGTCATAACCGGGATTTCAGGCTTGAGAATTTAGCTCCGGCGGAGCGACATATTAATAGCAGAATTCAGAATAAATCCGGATTTTAGTTCGAATTTTATTCTAAATTCTAGATTCTAGATTCTAGATTCATGCAAAACTTGAGTTTTGCAATTGTCTCAAATATAAAAACAGGATACAAAATGACCGAATCACAAAAGCTTTTCCAGCGTGCCTGTAAACATATTCCGGGTGGCGTCAACAGTCCCGTCCGCGCATTCCGTGCGGTCGGCGGCGACCCTGTCTATATCAAGCGCGGTTCCGGCGCCCGAATTTACGATGCGGACGACAATGAATACATTGACTTCTGCGGCTCCTGGGGGCCGCTGGCGCTGGGACATGCGCATCCGGATGTCGTTTTCGCAGTCATTTCAGCCGCAAGAGACGGCTTGAGTTTCGGTACCTGCAATCCTTATGAAGTGGAGTTTGCCGAACTTATTTATAATTTAGTTCCGCATGCGGAAATGGTGCGCATGGTCAATTCCGGCACGGAGGCGGTCATGACTGCACTCCGGCTGGCCCGCGGTTGTACCGGACGCAGCCGGATTGTTAAATTTGACGGCTGTTATCACGGACATGCCGATTATCTGCTGGTTTCAGCAGGCAGCGGCTTGCTGACCAATTCCATGCCCGCGTCGCTCGGCGTTCCCGCAAGCGCGGTCGCTGAAGTTATTTCCACGCCGTACAATGATGTCGGCGCACTGGAGAGTATTTTTAAAAAAGATGGCGATACCATCGCCGCGGTGATTGTTGAACCGGTTGCCGGCAATATGGGACTGGTGGTTCCGGAACCCGGGTTTCTGGAAGCACTGCGCCGGCTTTGCAGTAAACATGGAGCGCTGCTGGTATTTGATGAAGTCATTACCGGTTTCCGGTTCCATGCCGGAGCTTATGCGACGCTGTCCGGCGTTACACCCGATATTACGACTTTCGGCAAGATCGCCGGCGGCGGTATGCCGCTCGGCGCAATCGCCGCCAGTAAGCAGATTATGGAACAGTTGGCTCCGCTTGGTCAAGTTTATCAGGCAGGCACCCTGAGCGGCAATCCGGTCGCCGCCGCCGCCGGCATTGCCACCTTGAACACTCTGCGGCGGCTCAACCCCTATCCGGCAATGGCAGAACTGGCCGATGTGTTTGCCGATCGCATCAACCGTTTTGCTGCTGAAAAACAGCTCAATGTTCATTGTGCCGCCTATAAAGGTGTGTTTACCGTATTTTTCACCAGCCATTCGCCGTTGCGCAATCTGGATGAAGTTAAAAGCTGCGACACCGAAACTTTCGCGGCATTTTTCCGCCACATGCTGAAACGCGGCTTTTACCTGTCCCCCTCGCAATTTGAATTGAATTTCATTTCCGCCGCCCACACCAGAAAAGAAATAGATGCCGCAGTAGAAGCCGCGATAGTATTTCTGGCAGAGATGCCAAATGAAAAATGATTTGATGGTTAAGATGGGAGATATTTCAGGCTTTGTTTTAGAGGATTATTCCAGGACAGATTATTTAAACATTGAAAATCCTGCCGCCATAAAAAGCAAAATTGGTATAATCAGTTCCGCTAAAAGCACATTGGCGAAAGCCCGCCAAAGAGAGAAGAACCCTTGCACCTGCATCAAACAATTCAGCATTATAAAAAAAGACCATATCCATAAAATGGCGTACATAAAGGTTTGAATAAATGCCGGAATTTCTGTTGCAGGCATCTTGAACAACAACAGTACTGTTAATATCGAAAACGGCAAGCCGCATATTATTGGCAGGTTGCCGCAGGCCACTGCCGCGCAAATATTCAATATTGTACCACAGCCGCCCAGAAAGTAGCCGACTATTTTTATCAAAGCCGAAAAAATGAATATCCAGCCGATGCCGACAATCGGTCCGGCAAGTAAAACAATAAGCAAGACTTTCATCAGGCTGAACTGGTCGATGTTTTCTTTTGAGGAAAAGAAGCTGAAGCACAGTTCGATTCCGGTAAGGACACCCAGCAGCAAAACCATTTTTAGTGGTTGGGCTGCAGTAATCCGGCTTATTGTCTCGCGCGGTTGAACCCATATTGACAACCATGGGTTCAATATCTTAATTTCATCCATATCTTCATTTTTCATAATATTTTACGTTTACCCCAATTACATTTAAGTATGAACAATAGCTAATTTACTAGCGAACTATGTGTATGGCAATGAATAGTGCAGAATTAATTTTGATTGGTTTTCTTGCTTTTCTCCGAAGATATTGGTATCTTAAGGTCATATGAAGATTGACGTTACCAGCATTAAACCGCAAAAAAGGGGGGAGATTATGAAAACACTCAAAATGTTCGGGATTCTCGGAATGGTCGCTGCATTGGGTCTTGGCTTTGCCATGAGATTGACGGCGGCTGAAGTTGTCGCAAAGAGCACCCTCGATAATCTGCAAGCCGCCTACAACGGCGAATCCAACGCCAAGGCACGGTACGATGCTTTCGCGGCAAAGGCCGACGCGGAAGGTTACAAATCTGTCGCCGCGCTTTTCAGGGCAACTTCCAGGTCTGAAAGTATTCACGCGGCGAAACATGCGGTTGCGATCAAGAAGCTGGGCGCGGAGCCTAAAGCTGTTATCGGGAAGTCTGATGTGAAATCCACCAAAGAGAATCTTGAGGCCGCGCTTAAGGGTGAAACCTATGAGAAGGAAAGCATGTATCCGGCTTTCATCAAACAGGCGGAGACAGACAAGAATTCCGGCGCGGTGATGTCCTTCAAGGGCGCACTGGCCGCGGAAGTGGAACATGCCAAACTTTTTGCTCAGGCACTCAAGGAACTCGACTCATGGAAAGAAGCCGGGAAAGAATTTTATGTCTGCACGGTCTGCGGGTTCACCATGTCCAGAATTCTGCCGAAATGTCCAGTTTGCGCAGCTGCCAAAAGCAAGTTCGACATAATTAAATAAGTTGCCAAATTCATGAAAAAGGCCGGTCTTCTAATTCTGCTTGCCGCGCAACTGGTGATAATACTCGCCTTCTGGGCGTGGAATCATATGAACCATGCCATGGGCAATCAGCTGACAGGAGAGGCAGTCGGCCAGTTGCTAGCCTATGGACGACTTGCCGGCCTGCTGGCGGCATTCGCAATACTTCTGCAACTGATACTGACGGGCAGGGTGAAGTGGGTTGAAAGCGTATTTGGTCTGGACCGGCTTTCCCGGCTTCATCATATCCTGGGATTTTCACTGGTCCTGCTGCTCGTCATGCATCCTGTTCTCGTCACCATCGGTCATGCGAAACAGTCAGATTCCGGAATCATAGCGCAGTTCGTTGATTTCTGCAAAAACTGGGAAGACGTTCTGGCGGCGGCTGTCGGGCTGGGATTGATGATTTTTGCGATCATCGTCTCCATCGCCATCATCAGAAAACACCTGCGCTATGAGACCTGGCACATCATCCATATGACGTTTTATATCTCGATTGCGCTGGCATTCGGCCACCAGCTCGCCGTCGGCAGCGACTTCACGGGCAACCGGTACTTTGCCGGTTATTGGTACGCCCTGTACATAATCACATTTGGAAATCTGATTTACTACAGAATCATCCGTCCGCTGTGGAAATTCAATCGACACCGTTTTACAGTCACCGGAATCGTGACGGAGTCTGCCGACGTTACCTCGGTGCATATTGGAGGCCGAGAAATGGCTTCCTTCAAAATCAAGGCCGGACAATTTATGATGCTGCGTTTCCTGGCAAAGGGATTCCGCTGGCAGTCTCATCCGTTTTCAATGTCATGTCTGCCGGACGGTAAACATCTAAGAGTGACCATCAAGCAGCTTGGCGACTTCACCAGGAAAATTCCTGACTTAAACCCCGGCACCAAAGTCATAATTGACGGACCGCACGGAATTTTCACTGCACGAAAATGTCTTTCGCCCAATGCAGTCATGATCGCCGGAGGAATCGGCATCACGCCAATACGATCGCTCGCCGAGGAGTTGCTCCAGGCCGGCCGGAACGTTCATCTCATTTACTCGAACCGGACCCGGGAATCAATTGTGTTCAGAAGAGAGCTGGACGAACTGGCCGCGGCATTTCCGGGGAAAATCAAGCTGACCTATGTGATCAGTGAAGATCCGGCGTGGCAGGGTGAACGCGGAAGGCTTGACCGGGATAAGACAGCGAGACTTGTTCCCGACACCAAAGAATGCGACTTCTATCTCTGCGGTCCGCCGCCAATGATGAAGTCTATGCGTTTATCCCTGCTCAGTCTAGGTGTCCGTTCAGGCAAAATCCATTACGAACGTTTCTCGCTTTAACAGGATACAGCTTCCGATAAAGGAGTAAACTGTTTGATAAAAAAGTATCAAATCGGACACGCGGTTATTTGAACAAATGACGGTTCAGGACTAAAGTATATTTTAGTCAAATAGCGGATGAGGAGTGGATGGAAGATGTGACGCAGGCAGACTGGCTGAAAATAGTTAATTTGTTTAAAAAATGTTTTGTACGTTAAAATATAATTCAAGAAGGAGTTTCCATGAAAAAATGGATTGAAGATCTGTTAGAGCTGCAAACCATCGACATGCGTATCCGTAACATGAAAATGCGTTTGGAGATGCTGCCGAAAGAAAAAATCAGTCTTGAAGCCGAACTGAAAAAAGAAGAAAGTGAGATCAAGTCAAGAAGTGAACACACTAAGAAGACTGAACTGGCGATAAAAAAAGCGGAATCATCAATTGCACAGGTCAACGATACCATCAAGAAAATCCAGTCCAATTCCTCCATGGTCAAGAAAAACAACGAATATCAGGCTATGATGTCTGAAATCGCGCAGAACAAGGCAAAGATCAGCGATTTTGAAACCGAAGAGATTACGCTGCTGGATGAGCTGGAAAAGGCAAAGTCAGAACTCAAGGAATTTGAAAAGCAATTCCAGGCCAAAGTCCGGTCGATCAAAGAAAATTTGTCGGAACTGCAGCAGATGGAAGGCGAAGTAAGGGAAGAAATCAACCGTTTGATCGCGGAGCGCGGACTCAAGGAAAACGGGATTTCGCAGGATGTTATTCGCTTATACAGCCGTCTGCTTAAAACTGCCGGCGACCCGCTGGTGAAAGTCAATAACGATATTTGCGGTAACTGCCATTTGAAATTGACGCCGCAGACTTTAGCTGAAACCAGGAAGGGCTCGGTCATCAATTGTGACAATTGTCAGCATCTGCTTTATTATGCTGAATAAGTATCCGCAGATTATATAATCAAAATAAAGCGCATTTAGTATGACTGAACAGGAACCACGCAAAATATGTGTTATACTCAATGAGTTTCCCGTCAGCGAGGAGCCCGGTTTTTCAGACCAGATTGAGCTCCTGGAAAAGATGGGCAATTTTCTGCACATTATCGTTCTGAAGAATACTGATCATTCCAGTATCAGCAGAATCAATGCGGAGATCAAGTCCCTGGCGTTTTCGCCGGTACGGCTGTTTCAGGGGCTTGGAACGCTGGCGCTGATGCTTATTATCACCCCGGTAAATTCAGTAAAAGCATTATGTCTGATGCTGAAAATTTTGATTTGCTCACGGCATCCGCTGACAGTTCTGAAGAACTGCCTTCAGGCGGTGCTGGCGGTCAATGAAGATATCATTCCCCTGGAAATAACCCATATTCATAGCGAAGCGTTTACGGAAACAGCCAGGGTCGCGGTGTTTGCATCGGTTTTCAGCGGACTTAAAGTAAGTTTTACCGTATTGCCGATAAATCTTTACTGCCGTAAATGTCGGGAAACGGCAGTACTGCTGGCCCGCGGTAACTTTATCTTCACCTTGTCAGCGTATGACCGGAAGCACCTTGGCGAAGACATCTTCAAAAATAAATTGCGGAAGCCTGTGATTGTGTCATTGCCGCCGGGCGTGAACCTGAATAATTTTACGTTCAACAAAAAAATGAATATTCCGCATGAACCGTTTAAACTGATTACCATCGGTTCGCTGAAAAGGAAAAAAGGCATCCATACCGTACTTCAGGCCTTGAAACTTTTAAAAGATCGCGGAATGAGTTTTACTTATAGAATAATTGGCGAAGGCGAGGAAAAAGACAATCTGGAAGCACTTGTTAAGACTCTCGGCCTGGATGGATCAGTAGTTTTCTGCGGTAATCTTTCCCGGCAGAAAACCATTAATGAACTGAGAGTTTCGGATCTTTTTGTTATTGCTCCGGAAATTACCACTGATGGCGACCGGGATTCAATTCCTATGGCAATTCTGGAAAGTATGGCGCTGGGGGTGCCGGTAGTCGCGACCAGGATCACCGGCATGCCGGAAGTCATTGAAGACGAGGAAACCGGCATACTGGTACCGCCGTCTGAGCCTGAGCAGCTGGCCGCGGCCTGTCAGTCCTTGCTCCAGGAGCCGGAGAACCGGCAGCTGATAATAGTTAAAGCCCGGCTTTTTGTTGAAGGATCCTGCGATTTGCTGATTCAGACCAGACGTTTATCTGATTTTTTGCAGAAAAGCGGTATAATTTAAGCCGGTAACCGTTCAGAAATAACTTTTACATCTTCGCAATCTATACGCAATTTTTAGTTTTACATAGTACTAGCCCAAGCAGTCCGGCGGCATTCTGGTAAAAAATTTTATCCCGCGCTTCCTGTGAAAGCGGCAGTTCTTTGATGAATTGTATTGCTTCCGCCTGATTCCGCCAGGGGCTGTCCGAACCGAAAAGTATTTTATCCGGCCCATGCCGCCGGATGATATCGCCGGCTCTTTCCGGAGTCAGATAACCCGAAATAAACGCGGTGTCAAAATAAACCGGCAAGCCGACCAGATATTTGTCCACCTCATCCCACATGCCCCATGAGCCAAGATGTGCCAGAACCAGTTTTAATTCTGGAAAGCGATGATGAAAATCCGCCAGTTCAGCTGGATTGCTGCGGAACGGAGGTTGGAAGTTGATGTCAGCGCCGGCATGTGTAATAACAAACAGCCCGCAATCACTGCAAGCCTGCCAGATTGGATCAAGTCTGCGTTCGGAGAAACGGAAATTTTGATATTCCGGATGTACCTTGATTCCTTTAAGTCCCAGCCCGGCTATCCAGCGGATTACCTTTTCCGGTTCAGGCGTGTCCGGATGAATCGAACCGGTCAATATCACAGGCAGCTTATTGTGGAGCGCCGCCCAGCGGTTGACGCCATGAACATTCTCCGCAGTATTCGCCAGCGGCAGTCCGACCGAAATATCAATTCCGGCATTGCGCATGGAAATAATCAGACCGTTTAATGTACCATCGGTACATGGAAACATGCCGGGAATGCCGGCAACAAGGGACAGCGCTTTTCCGGCTATTTTTTCCGGGTAGAAATGGGTATGGAAATCAACAATCATGGTTGATTCAGCGCTGTATTACTTTCTGCAGCCATTCCACATTAGGGAAATAGTCTTTAAAGAACGAGGTCATCATGACTTCAAGACCGCGTTCGCCGACTTCCCATTCCAGGGCTTCATCGCCGAGTACATCCTTAATGTTGGATTGGTCAAAGATGATATCCGAAGAGAAATATGGCAGGAGATCGCCGAGGAACCTGGAGAGCAGTTTTTCATCCATACTGGCATCAGGTCTGATCGGAGCAATTAAAACGCCGCCGATCTTGAGTACTTTGCATATCATCTGGTCAATCTGCAGTGTACTTACCGGACTGTTGCCTGTAATATGGAACGTCTTATTGCATACCGGCTTTTGAAAAAGCGCGGTAATCGCTTTTTGCACATAATCAATCGGCACAAAATAAACATGTTCAGACGGAATCGCTTTGAATCTGACATGCAGATCCACCCATTCCAGCGGATTGACTTTGAGTTTGGCGCAACGGTGTTTTTTAAGTTTAGCCATGAACTCCAGAATTCTGTAGAAAGCCAGCGGCTTTCTGATTCTGCCGTCAGCGAGGCGGCCGGTGATGATCGAAGGGCGGTAGATCGTAAATGGAAGTCCGGATTTTCTTACCAGCAACTCTGCCTCATACTTACTTTTTTCATAAGAATTATTGAAGCCGGAATTAACCGGTTCACATTCCATTGCGCGGCCTTTAAGCCGTCCTGCGACATAAGCTGTACTGACATAATGGAATTCTTTGACATTCAACAGTTTGGCGAGCATCACCATTCTTTCGGTGCCGCCGTAATTAATCCGGTGTATTTTACCATCGGGGTCTTTGCCCAGGTTGACGTCGGCGGCGCAGTGGAAAATAACGTTTACGCCCTGAAGCATTTCATCGGCGGCCATTTCCTGCGGATCGAGATTTACAACGTCGCCTTCAATTACTTCAATCGACTGGAGAATATCGGGAGCCAGTTCCGGGCATCCGTCGAATTTGCATTGGTCGGTAATAATGTCTTCAACTCTTTTTTGAGCACTTCTTACAGCACCCTTTCTCACCAGAGTAACAATCTTGACATCTTTTCGCTTACTAAGCAAGGCGACTGTAAATGCGCTTCCGACCAAACCGGTAATGCCTGTCAAAAAGATCTTTATCATTATATCCCCAATACAATAAATTTATTCAATACCAATATTACAATCGCATCGGCAATCTCACAAAAACTGTTGTGTTTTAATTGAGAAACCAGCAACTGTATTACTGTAAGACTTTTAAGAAATAATTCAATCCGGAGAGTGAATTATTTATGAATATTATGGGAATTACATATCTTTTATTTGAAATTAATATTACTTTGTATTACTTTAGCTGTAGAGCGATATCAAACATAATACTATGGAGCAGTCAGTACTATGGACAGAAGCAATCAACGCGAAATAATTACTTTTAAAGTGGATGAGACAATTAAAAATGCCATGAAGGGTATTGCCAACCGTTCAGACTTCATCCGGTCGGCAATTCTTGCTGCGCTTAACAACACTTGTCCGCTTTGTCATGGCAGCGGCATTCTGACTCCACATCAACATAAGCACTGGGAAGATTTCACCAAACATCATCCGCTCGTAGATTGCGACCATTGCAAAGCCGGACATTTTTCCTGCGAATTCAATAAGCAAGAACAGCACAAGGGAGAGTAGTATTATGAAAAAGATTACCATTTTGTCCGGTGTTTTTTCGATTTTGATGCTGCTTAATGCCGGTTGTTCTGACAATACTCCTGCTCCGGGCAGAGAGCAGAATAGTAAAAAGTTGATTACATGTTCCACTATCGGGCCGGTAGCGTTCATCGCCGGAGAAATAGGCGGCGACAAAATCACGTCCGATTCCCTTATTCCGCAGGACAAGGGTGTGCATTCGTATATTCCAACACCGAAAGACGTCAATGACATGCAGCATGCAAAATTATTTTTTGGCATAGGGCTGCCGCTGGAAGAACAGGTGCTTAAACATATTTTGCAAAGCAGCAAAATACCGGTGATAAACTCAGCGGAAGGCATCAAGCGGATGGCGCTGTCGGAAGACAGCAAAGAATTTGAGAAGCACGACCACGCCGGCGAAGGTCACCCGCATTCTGCTGACGAAGACCAGTATCTGGATATTCATGTCTGGATGTCTCCGGCGAATGATCTGATAATTGCCCGGAATATTTGCAATGCCCTGCAGGCCGCGGATCAGGCAAATGCCGGTTATTATGCTGATAATCTCAAGAAATTCACCGAAAAATTACAGGTTTTAGATGAGCGGCTGAAAAAAATGCTTGCCCCTTATAAAGGTAAAAAATTCCTGGTTTACCATCCGGCATTCGGATATTTCGGTAATCACTACGGACTGATTCAGGAATCCGTGGAAACCGGCGGCAAGAGTCCATCGCCCAAACATCTGGAGATGTTAATTAACGAAGCCAGAAAAGACAACATCGGGATAATCTTTGTCCAGCCTCAATTCAATGAAAAATACGCGGATGTGATCGCCAGGGCTGTCGGCGCTAAAATCGTAAGAATCGACCCGCAGGCTCCGAATGTACTGGAAAATTACAATTTTATAGCTGCTGAACTGGCCCGCTCGATGGAAGCCGGCCGGAAAGGAAATTAATCAGTGAAAGATCAAGGCTCTGACATTATTGTTATTAGTGACTTGAGTTTCGCCTATGAATCAGGCAATCCGGTTCTGGAAAACGTCAACCTGAACTTCCGGGAATTGGAAACTGCCTGTATCGTCGGGCCTAACGGCGGCGGCAAAAGCACGCTGCTGTATCTGATTCTCGGGTTAATCCGGCCGACCGGCGGTCAAATCAAGGTTTTCGGCACTGATCCGGAGAAAGCCCGGATGAAGATCGGTTACATGCCGCAGTTCGCTAATCTGGACAGCGATTTTCCGGTAAATGTCATGGATGTCGTCCTGATGGGCAGACTTTCAAGAAACTTCTTCGGCCGTTACTCTGCCGGAGACCGTAAACTTGCAATCGAAGCGATGGAGGAGATGTCTGTTGCTGATCTGGCCCAGAGACCATTCTCGGAACTTTCCGGAGGACAGCGGCAGCGGGTGCTGATTGCCCGTGCGCTGGCATGCAATCCGCAGCTTCTGCTGCTGGATGAACCGACCGCGAATGTAGACCCGTGTATTCAGGAACAATTTTATGAAACGATGAAAGCGCTGAATAACCGGATGTCAATTCTGCTGGTTTCACATGATCTGGGCTTCGTTTCCCAGCGGATTGACAGTGTCATCTGCGTAAACCGTAAAGTGCAGGTGCATCCAACCAATGATCTTTCCGGCAGTATGATCCGGGACATATACGGTTACGATGTGAGTATGATCCGCCATGATCACCGTTGCTCGGAAGGAGGTCACCGTCATGCTTGATTTTATCCGGCAGCTTGCAAATCCCGGCATGTCATTTCTGCTTTACGCCTTTCTCACCGGCGCTGTCGCCAGTGTGGCATTCGGGATCATCGGAACTTATGTGGTAACCAGACGGATTACCGCCATTGCCGGTGCGATCGCGCACTGCGTACTGGGCGGCATCGGGATCGCATTATATCTTAAATTGAATTATCAGCTTGCCTGGTGTACTCCCATGCTCGGTGCGATTGTATCCGCACTGTTTTCCGCGATTGTTATCGGCCTGGTCAGCATGTACGCCAAAGAGCGGGAAGACACCGTGATCGGGGCGATCTGGGCTATCGGCATGGCCGTCGGTTTGCTGTTTCTGGCTAAAACTCCCGGCTATATTGACTTGCACAGTTACCTTTTCGGCAATATCCTGCTGGTCAACGCCGATGATTTCAAGGTAACGCTGATTCTGGATCTTGTGGTTTTGGTTCCGGCAATACTTCTGTTTAATAATTTTCTGGCTGTCTGCTTTGACAGCCGCTTTGCCGAACTCAGAGGGCTGCGCATCAAATTGACCTATCTGCTTCTGCTGTGCATGACCGCCATGACCATCGTCTTGATGGTAACGATTGTTGGTATTATTATGGTAATTGCGCTGCTGACCCTGCCGGCCGCTGTCGCCGGATATTTCACCAGGCGGATGTGGTCTATGATGGCGCTGGCCATCCTGTTAAGCCTGGTGTTCACATCCAGCGGTCTGATCGTCAGTTACAAGTGGGATCTGCCGTCAGGCCCGATTATTGTTGTCATTGCAGGCGGCTGCTATGTGCTGACTGTTCTCTACCGGCTGGCGGTAAAGCGTTTCCTTAAAAAATAACAATATCAGGTGATATTCATATCGGCTTAATACCCGGGACTGCCTCAAGCCGGAAAGGTTTTTAATATAAACCAGTTTCAAAGGGTTGAAAAACATGAGTTTTCAGTTAAGTTTTACCTTTAATCTTTAATTCGGTTTTGTAATTTTTAATGAACATACGGCAGTAGTAAAATTATGCATAAAGCTTTTAAATATACAGTAGTGACAGTTTCAATAGCCATGGTTGCGGGAATGTTGGTTTTTCTTGCTGCCTGCAACAGAATGTCATCAATGACCACCACCGAACTGCTGGACCAGGCGGCCGATGCGGCTCAAAGCGGCAAATGGAGCAAAACCCTCAAATTTGCCAAGGTGGCAGTCGAACGCGAACCGGCAAATACTCCGGCGTTCATCCTGCTGGCGATGGCTTATGAAAATTCCGGCAAAACCGAACAGGCCATAGAAGCCGCACGGAAAGCCGTCAAGCTGGAGCCGGACAATTTCATGGCGCAATATACTCTGGGCCGGCTGTATGCCATTGACCAGAATAAACTTCAGGACGCGGTGGAACCGCTGCTCAGAGCGCTGAAGCTCCGGCCGAATGATCCGGATACGCTGGTGCTGCTGGCGGATTGCTGCCAGAAGTTGAACCTGCCCAAAACCCCCGATTACTACAATCTGATTGTTACACTGCCCGCGTTTAAAAACCGTTATGAGCCATGGAATCAGATGGGCGTTTATTACGCCGAAAAAGGCAACCTGCGCAATGCCGCCTTATGCTTTTCCCAGGCTTATAATATTGCTCCGGAAAATCACATGGTGCTGTTGAACTTCGGAATTTTCTTCGATAAATACATCAGAAATTCGGACCGCGCGTTGAAGTATTATCAAAAATATATGGAAGTTACAGCTAAAAATCCGGAAATGGAGCAGAAAAAGCAGGAAATCAAAGCGCGGATCAAGGATTTGACCGGCAAGTAGTCTGTGCTTGCCTCGTCAGGAATCTACGGCTTTCCGCGTCTTGCCCGCTATCAGGCTGATCTGAGTTACAATTAAACTTTGCGGTACATTTGATTATGAATAGAGCAATTTCTGATGAAATCGTTGACGAAATCCGCACACGGTGCAACATCGTTGATATTATCGGAAGTTATATTCCAGTAAAAAAGGCCGGACACGGCACCTGGAAGGCATTGTGTCCATTCCACCAGGAAAAGACCCCTTCATTCAACATCAATGAACAGCGCCAGCATTATCACTGCTTCGGCTGCGGCAAAGGCGGCGACGTATTTAACTTCGTTATGGAACGCGAAGGCGTTGACTTTCCTAACGCCGTTCACCTGCTGGCCTCCAAATGTTCCGTCGTTATCCCGGAAAAGACTTACAGCAATCCGGAGGAACGCCGCCAGTCGCAGGAGCGGGTCAACCAGCGCGAACGGATTTACGCCATCAATGAGGAATTTGCCGCATGGTACGCCGCGCAGCTGCATGAACATCCTGCATCGCCGGTCGCCCAATATTTACTGACCCGCGGCATTCCTGACGATATCGCCGCCCGGTTCCGCATCGGCGCCGCCCCCGACAGTTGGGATGCATCTTTCAAACACGGCGCCGCGCTGGGCTTTTCCGAGCACGAACTGTTTGAATCAGGTATTCTGACTTCAAATGAAAGCAGCGGCAAAATGTATGACCGGTTTCGCAACCGCCTGATTTTTCCGATCTGGAACGAACAGGGTAAGGTTGTCGCATTCAGCGCCAGAACCATCGAAAAAAATTCGGAAGGCGCTAAATACGTCAACAGCCCGGAAACTCCGGTTTTTAAGAAGGGCAACATTCTCTATGCGCTGCCGCTGGCCAGACAGGAAATCCAGAAGCTGGGTTTCGTCATTCTCTGCGAAGGGCAGCTTGATGTCATTGCCATGCACCGCGCCGGGTTCTGCAATGCCGTCGCGCCGCAGGGAACCGCTTTTACCGATGAACAGGCCAGAATCCTGAAGCGTTATACTGATAAACTTTATATTTCCTTTGACTCCGACTCCGCCGGTATTAAAGCCGCTGTCAGGGCGCTGGAAATCGTGCTGCCGATGGATTTCGAAGTAAGGATCATCCAGTTTCCTGCCGGACGCGATCCCGACGAGATCTTCCGGGAGTCCGGCAGCGAAGGCTTGAAGCTGATGGTGGATGGCGCCGTTGACTTCTTTGAATTCCTCTGCCGCCATATTCTCAGCCAGTTCGACCAGACAACTCCGTTCGGTAAAAGCCGGTCAGTCGCTGAAGCGATTCCGTTTATCCGGAAGATATCCCAGCCGGTCGCCCGCGACCTCTATATCCAGAAACTGGCGGCGATGCTCAACGTCAAGCCGGATACCATCTATCAGGAACTCAACAAGATCCGGCAGAACGAATCTTCCGCCTTCAGGAGCATTGTAAAACCTGCCGCGGACAATGGACAAGCCGCCGATGCTTCATTGAAAGAACAGCCCATTGACATCCCCGCGGATATTATCCATGCCGAAGAAACCCTGCTGGCATTGTCGCTGAACTTCGAGGATGTTTGTTTGCGTCTTTCTGCAGACCTGTCGACTGAAATGATCAGTCTGACGCCTATTGGCAAGGCGCTGAACGAACTTATAAAGTTGACCATTAACGGTGAGTGGAGCAACGCCAACGCCAGCCTGGCTAAAATCAACAGTGAGTGTTCAGACGCCAGATTAAGTATGTTTCTCGCCGCCCCCGAATTCAGCATGGATTTGATTGGTTCCAAACAAAGTATGGCTTTGACTAAAGACCCGGCAAAGCTGGAGGCGAATAAGCATAAAGCTGTATCTGACAACATTGCCGCGATAAAAAAATATTTCTACGAGAAGCAAAGAACTGAACTGATGAACCGCCTCCGCAACGCTTCAACCCCTGAAGAAAAGCAGGAATTAATGAAACAGCTAAACGCTATAATCATGCCATTGTCATCACATCCGCCGCGCAAGGCGTGAAGAATACGGCAAATCAACATTCCGTAGAGTTTAGAGAGTCTTTGAGCATATTCCGTGTCAACATTCCGGCCCCCCCGGCGGCCAGCATAATAAACCGGGCAGCCTCCCGCATTCTGGACAGCTGCTTGCAGAACCATCCCGTCATTGCGGGACTATGTCTCGCACGAAGGCATCCCGCATTCGCGGGACTAACCTGATAGTTAGCAGAACACGAAAAAGAACAAAGACAATTTTATCCACGAATGGCATCCCGCAAAGCGGGAACACTAATAAAACAGAAACGCTTGCTGTGAGTTTAATTTTGTGATGCAAAATCAAATTCACAGCAAAATATTCATTCGTGTTCATTCGTGTAATTAGTGGACAACATTTCCCCTGTTTTCCCTTCGCGCCCTTTGCGCCTTTTGCGTTAAACATTCCCTGTTTTCATAGTTCCCCTGTTTTTACTTTTCACACCTTAAACTCCCGCAAAGCGGGCTTATCATCAGTGTCATGCTGGCTGTCAGGCTAGTCCCGCGACTGCGGGACGGATCTTTCCGGAGACATTAGATAGTCGTTGAATACAACGTGTTTCAAGTTTTATTAAATTTTCAAACAACATTTTGGACACCTATTTCCCTCATTTTGGACAGCCCTAGGAGGTGTCTCAAAGTAGGGCGGTTTTGCCAAAACCGCCTCATGAGCCAGTTTCGGCGAAACTGGCC
>CAIPAT010000190.1 GCA_903863035.1 uncultured Lentisphaeria bacterium | reverse complement strand
CGACAGTTCCTTTCTCAAAAACTGCACGCCTGCCTCGCCGTTCCATTTGCCTGCCTCCTTGTCTATTTGTTGAATGACTATAGGACAAGATAGCACAGCGCAAACTAAAAGTAAACAGGCGATTTGATTTTTAATTGGAATAATGCTAATAAACCACCGTTAAAATTTGGAAAAATACCCCTGACGACTCAAACGTTGATGATTGGTGAGGCTATGGCACCACTGGTGAATGAGTCGTCTGCAGGGCATTGGGAATGTCAATATGGACTAGGAAGATTACGTACTGATCATAATTATGCTATGTGTGCTATAATGGTTGGCGGTAACACAAGGACTTTAACTGCTACTCAAGTAAACTTTCGTGATCCACGCGGTGTTGAAATAATGCCTGCGTTAGCATTGTATGGCGACATGGCGAATCGATTGCCGTGGAATGGCAATTGCTTGAAAAATCCTAAGCTCATGTTTTAAAATCATCGGGTATTTGTAAAAAAACTGATTGCAAAACATAAGAAATAAGATTTTTTTGCGGCGGTTATTGAAATAATCAAACCAGCCCGGTTTATCCCACCGGAATTAAGAGAGAAATTTTATTAACAGGCAAAATCCAATAGTTTTGAAACATGCTAAATAAACAATAAGAGAGCTTAACATGCGAAACGTATTTATGGCGGGATTATTACTTGTGGCTGCTTTATTTGTAGCCGCAGCCGATGGCGGCGCACCGGAGGGGCTCAAGGTCTATCAAGCAAACAACATCCTGCGTAACGGTGATTTTAAGCAAAGATCGCTCAACCGCAACGCACCGGCGTATTGGAGTACTGCTGTCGATCATTGGGCCGACTTGCCGGATGAGATGCCCCTTTATTTATTGAAAGACGGAACATTGCAATTCAAGGCACCGGCACCAGGCATCATTCAATTCCTTGATGTCACGCCTGTGACGGCCTGGGACTACACGCTGTCGTTTGAGGGCGAAGTGAAATCGGGAGTACTTGAGTGCAAGGTTGTGAGCCGGTATGTTGATTGGTCCAAGCCATGGATGTCCAGTAACATCAAGGCCGGAAAAGGGTTTGAACGGCATAGTTTCACTTTCAAGCTGGATCCAGGCATGAGCGCTGAAGAGTTGGGGGTAATTTTAAGGCCACTGGGGGAAGGCGCCGAGATCAATATCCGTAACGTCATGCTCAAACCGACTCTGCCGGAATCCAAGATGGACGCGAAAGCACTCTTTATTGATGACGCAGGGAAAAATATCCCGTTGCGCGGTATCGCGGTGGCGGACAATGTTTCGACTTTTGAGCATTTCTATGATTTGAAGGCGGCTCAATACCTGCGGAAATATTTGTATGTCAGCTACGGACGTGTTGTTCCCATCTACACGGGAAGCAGAGAATCAATCGAAAAAGCAAAAGGGCTGGTCTCTTTCGGCAAGTCTCTAGTTGACGCAATTGAAATAGCGAAAGTCACGGCAGGCGGCTATGCTATGGAGTCCAAAGACGGCAATATATATGTCGGGGGGAAAGACGATGGCGTGGTTCATGGGGCTTTCGCCCTTCTCGCCGGGATGGGGATGGAGTTTTTCGCCACACTGAAGGATTTTACCCCGGCGACTAGCGATGCCATCAAGCTCGCGAAACCTGCAATGATACGCAACCCGTCGTTCGCGTTTCGCAATTTAGACTGGGGGATATTGTCTTATGCCCCGCTGGGCGAAAGCTGCGCAGAACTACTGGAGTGCGGTCGCTATGTGGGTCAATGGTGCGGTGGTCTCCATAACAACGGCATTCTGGTTGACCCGTTCATCTACTTCAAAGACCACCCAGAATATTACGCGCTGAACAAAGATGGCAAACGTTCCTGGCAAGGCGGCCAACTGGCTTCGCAAAACGGGGTTAAAGTGTCCAAAAACATGACACGCACTGAAGCCGGGACTTTTCGGAATACGATGAATTTGTGCTGGTCAAACCCGGAAGTCCAACGTATAGCGGTTGAAACGATACTGAAATGGTTCGAGCTCTGTCCGGAAACTAAAATACTTTCCGAGCTTCAGGGTGACGGATCTGATCCGTCTGACTGGTGCCAATGCGACAATTGCAAGAAATTCGGTGGAAGCTATACAGACAGGTTGCTGCGTTTCGTGAACATCCTGGCCAAAGCGGTCAGGGAGAAATATCCGGACAAGCTGATTGAAACATGGGCTTACTGCATGACGATCGACCCGCCCGTTAAAGTACTCCCCGAACCTAATGTGTTAATTACCTATGCAGTCTGCGACACCCCGTGGGGAAAGAACGGAAGTTATACGGAAACATGCATTGATGCGCCCTCGTGCATGCGAGGGGTCAACGGGTTCTCAAATTGGAAGAAGACAGGGATCCCCTTGGGCGTTTCCCTGTATTTCCCTTCTACTTACGAGGCGATGAACAAGATGCGGTACTTTGGCGGGCGAGGCGCGACAAATCACTTTTCTGCATTTACCATGCGTCTGCCCAAAGACCAATTAAGCAGCTATATTATGCGCAAGCTCGCGTGGGACTTGGGAGCGGACGTGGAATTGTTTATTGACCGTTATATGGTCTTCTATTACGGTCCGGCCGCCCCGGCCATGCGGCAGTATTTCAACCTGGTTGAAACCAAAAAGTCATCCTACGCCAAGGGTATCGGTCAGGGAGATCTGGGTTCCGACAACATTCCATTTGTGGTTGACTATGAAACCTTGGTTAAAGGCGGGGAATATCTAAAACAGGCGGAAGTACTGGTCAAACGGGACGATGGCAAGCGGATTATCCGCTACCAGAAAATGCACTTTTTGAACAGCTATTTCCTCAGGAACAAGGCCGCACTATTACAGGACGTGGAATTGGATCGGTTCGCAAACAGCCTCGCTGAAGTGCTACGCCTCGCCAACGAATTAAACGACAATGCTCCGAAATTGGGCATGACGTACCGGGAAATGATCTCTGTTGCTACAGGCATAGATATCGGGGATACACAGCCTTGGCACAGATCCCCGGTCGTCCAGAAAATATTAGACGATCCGCAGGGCATGGTTAAAGCCAACAAAAAAGAGGCTTATATTAAAACGGAGAAGGGGCTGAAGTTTGATCTGATGGCCTTCGCTGACGGCGAGGAGGCGTTGAACTATCAGAATGAGGGAATACCGAAGGCCAAACGCCCATTCGTCAAAGTGTTGCGGCGTGCCACCTCACCTAAATCCAGTATTAGCGCCGGATTCGCCTTGAGTGGCGTGCCGGAACTAGACGCACTCCTCACTCTTGTCGGCTTGGATGATGAGAAGCCCGGACATGCTTCGTTCCAGGTACTGGTGAACGGCGAAAGCGTTTTTGACGGCGAAAACACTTTTGGCGAAGATGATTGGTCGCAGATGAAGATCCAGATACCCGCAAAAGTCTTGAAAAAAGGAGCGAACACGCTGGAGATTAAGAATACGACTCTAGAGAAAATCTCCGCCGTCGCCGATATCTACGGAGCCAAAGATTACTTCTGGGGATGGTTCATGATTGCGGATGCTGAAATGACTTTTGCGCCTGGAAACAATCCGGTCGTGGAAAAAGCCCCCCTGATTTTGGATGACTGGAAAAGAGCCAGGATTGGTATCAGGGGTGTAGGTGAAAAGAAGATTACTGCCAGTGGCGGATGGGTAACCGGTTCATCTCCTGTTTATGCGTGGGGTGAATCAAAAACACTGTCCGACAAATGGGAGGACATGACGGTATCCGTAGTGCCGGAGGATGATTGCAATTTGCGGATAGATATCTGTGGACCTTGGCGCCCGAAGGAGAAAGGGAGCAAGGAACTGCTCCCGATATGGGCCGATTACGACGACCTGAAAATCGAAGGCACAACACTGAAAAACACCAGTTTTGAAACGCTGAACGCCCAGATGCTGCCTGAAGGCTGGGAATGCGCCTCCGCCAACGTGGTTACCGACGAGACTGCGGCTGATGGAAAAACTTATATCCGGGCGTGTTTCGATCAACCGGTGCTACAGACAGTGGCGGCTAAGGCCGGACAGGCAGTGACGATCACCGTGAAAGTCCGCCGGAGTAAATGAAAGACCATATCCGGAACGCTTGAATTTTTAGCGTTTTGTAATTGACCATGTCAATTGAAAATAAACTGTCGGTGGAAAATCCGACAAAAGAAACAAAATAAATAAGGATAAAGAAGATGAAAATGAAATCTGTAATCGTGGTAGGGTTGGCAATGATGGCGGCAACAATTTTTGCTGGAGAAAAGATTGCGCCGGATCTCAGCAATCTCGCGCCGGAATGGCAGTTAATTTCGGCGAAAGTCATGGAAGAAGATGGGCAGAAATATTTTCACATCGATGACATAGGTGGCAATATAGCCAAAGTCGCCTATCCTTCAACACCTCTGAACGGAGCCAAGCAGGTGAAGGTGACTTTGAGATACCGCACAGATGTGGCATTTTCAGGACTCCATTCAGGGGCATGGTACTTAATCGCTTTTTCAGATGAGAAAAAGGTCATTAAATATGATGGGGTGTTTTTTAAATTGAATGAACAATGGACGGCGCTGGAGAAGATCCTCGATGTTCCTGAAGGTGCGATAAAATTTGAGGCACAATTACGTGTTCAGTTGGATACTCCGAAAGGAAAGAATACCGGTAAGTTTTTCGATGCCAAGGATATCGTCATAGAACTGGTAAAATAACCCTAATGAAGCAGGGATCGAACTGGAGAAATTGTGTAAAAAATGGATGCCTGTGTCTAAAATAGTTTTTTTTCGGCGCAGGCGATGCTCTGCTCAACCTTCACCGTTATTTTTGGAGTATTGGCCGGACTTTTTATTGACCTGGCGCGAAACCTCTGTCATGGCTCTGACTATGCCTACCGTTTTATTTTTTTATGGATAACCGTTTTTTCTGCAATCAGTGCGATATTCACGATTAAGGTGTATCGCGAATGGTACCGGCTAGGCGGTGACAAGCATTTTCATCCCCCGGCGCCCTGGAGTCCGAGCGGTATTGAGGAAATGCCGACTGTGCCGGTTGTCGGGCCCCAGACCAGATGGCTGAATATCTCATTCATGTTGGACGGGATAATGGGGTTATCGGCACTGAGCATCCCGGTGTTGATGTGGTGGATGTATTCGAAGCAGCACATGTTTGCATTCAAGTGGTACGGACTGGCGGTATTGCCGCTGTGCATCGCCGGATGGCTGTGCTGGATGGTGTTGAAACAAAAAAATTCGCATGGACGTGGCGGCTGCGAAAACAGGTTCGCCGTTGCGCAACGGCATTCCGCATCACGGCATGCTGATTATTCTCGGCAGTAAATTCCTGCTGGCGGTCGGCGTCTGGGTATGCCAGGTGTTAGTGACGGTCACGCTAAATATGGAAAGTGGTTCGATCGTATTCGGTATTGCGAACGGGCTTACGAACTTCCTGCTGATCGGGACAATGTACCTGATGTGCAGAATTGAGCGCGGATTTTCCGTTACGGTTGATGAAAAATATTAGGCGATTAATAATGCTTCGATGCCAACTGGAGAAACAACAAATTACTGATCGTACTGATATCGTAAGTGAACGGCGTAAGATGTTGCTAGACAAAGACAATATTTGTCATTAGGCGTGATTCTTACGGACTTGTTTCCTTAGAATGTCACTACAAGCCAAAACAGGATTTTGGAATATAAAAAATAGAAATTATATATCTTTGAAGCGAATTATATTCAATTGAGGATCGGTAAATGAAACATATTGAGGAACCATCACAACCAATTCAATCGGACTGGAAATTTATTGAAGAGTTACAACTGCCTGAACACAGGGTTTTCAACTGGAGCAGAGCAACTTGCCATGTCTGTGAAGCAGACATATCAGGAGGAATCCGCTTGTGCTCTGACTTCCCTGATCCTTCAGGATTGCTGGATACTGCTTATGAAGATATGAAACATTTTTTTGACGAATGCGGCATAGCCCAGAATGGCAGTTATAAGATAATTACCGCATACGGCGACGCTGGAGAAAATGATTCGTTTAGACTACTGGTTGAGCCGGATTCATGCAATATTATTGCAGAAAATGCCGATGGTATCCGACGTGGGATTTATTATTTGGAAGATTTGCTGCTTGGCGCTGAAGGCCCGTTTCTTAAAATTGGCGAGATTCACCGTGTAGCGTGGATTAAGAACAGGATTTCACGCTGTTTTTTCGGCCCGATCAAACGTCCGCCGCTGAACCGCGATGAACTGCTGGACGAGGTTGATTATTATCCTGATGAATACTTGAACCGGCTGGCGCATGAAGGTGTTAACGGTCTGTGGCTGACCATAAAATTCAGTGATTTATGTAAGACATCCATAACTCCTGAATATGGCAAAGATGCCGCCAGAAGACTGGCAAAATTACGCATTACGGTTGACCAGTGCCTGCGCTACGGGATTAAAACCTATATTTTCTGCATTGAACCTGCCGCGTGGAAAGCGGACAGTCCAATCTTAAAACGGCATCCTGAACTCGGCGGCGCGGTACACATGGGCGATTCATGTTTCTGCCCGTTCTCAATAACCGCCCAGCAGTATCTTTATGAGGCGGTAAATAGTATTTTCAACGCGGTGCCCGGACTTGGCGGCATGATCAACATTACATATGGCGAACGTCTCACAACCTGTCTGGGCAGTGTTTCTGCAACAGACGACCACGCTGTCGAATGCCCGGTATGCTCCCAACACAAACACTGGGAAATTATCTATTCTTCGTTGTCCGCAATGGAAAAAGGGATGCACGATGCCGCTCCGGCTGCACAGTTAATCAGCTGGCTGTACATACCGTATCCGAAACCGCTGGCGGACTGGATATTTGAAATACCCGAACATGTGCCGGACAATGTCATTCTTCAGTTCAACTTTGAATCCGGCGGCATGAAAGAGCAGCTTGGCAAGCCGCGCGTCGGCGGTGATTACTGGCTGTCTTATGTCGGCCCTTGCGACAGCTTCCGGAAAATTGCAGAATCGGCAGTTGCGTCCGGGGCTCAACTCTCGGCCAAAATTCAAGTCGGCTGCTCCCATGAAGTCGCGACTGTTCCATTTGTTCCGGTT
>CAIPAT010000189.1 GCA_903863035.1 uncultured Lentisphaeria bacterium | reverse complement strand
TTAATAAATTCCTTTGACATTGAGCATTTTACAAATATTGTAGTATGGCAGTATAGTGTTATTCTGGAGTTTTAGGGGAGGAGTCTGGATTATGGCTAACCGTATTCTTAAAAGCAGCGCGATTTATTTCCTCCGAACAGTTTATTCCGGGGTGCCGGAAACATGTAATTACATAAAATTCAATAAGTTAATATAGTTGAGGAGAGAAAAATGGCTTTTACATCAATCGTATCATCCCAAGCCGTGACCTGCGAAGTTGTTATCAACGGAACTCAAAGCATTGTCAATGGTGGCATAGCCAATAAAACTTTTATTATTAGTGGCGGTATTCAGAACATTTCCTCTGGTGGAATAACTAATTCCTCTCTCATTACCAGCAACAGCCAGCAGAATGTCTACTTCAATGGCGTGGCGAATTCCACGATTATTAACTCCGGAGGCAGTCAGTATGTGTCTTCTGGCGGCGTGGCGAATTCCACGATTATTAACTTCGACGGCATGCAAGAGGTTGACTCCGGCGGCGTGGCGAATTCCACGACCATCAACGGCTATGCCTATCAGTCTATCAACTCCGGCGGCGTGGCGAATTCCACGATCATCATTGGTCAGCAGTATGTTTCTTCCGACGCCTTGGCAAATTTTACAACCATTATATCTGGCGGCATGCAACATGTTGGCTCCGGCGGCGTGGCGAATTCCACGGCTATTAACTACGGCTATCTGACTATATCTTCCGGCGGCATTGCAAATTTAACCACCATAAACTCTGACGGCTCGATAGAGTTGAACTCCGGTGGCAGCGCCAACGTGATCAATCAACAATCTGGCGGGGGAATTTGTGCCAATACTAGTGCAACTATCACCAGCGGAACCAACACCCGTACCGATGGACATAGTGCGTTTTCCATCGTTAGAGGGGTGGCCAGTAATTTTCTGTTGGGAAAAAGTTTTGAGGATTATAGGGGGGGTGGATGTTTGTATGTATCGCGTGGCCATTCCGCAATTGATACGGTAATTGCTTCCAACGGCTTTCTGTGGGTTCATTCCGGCGGCGTGGCGAGCAACACTATTGTCAATTCCGGTGGCTCAATGTATGTGTCTTCCGGCGGCATTGTGTCTGGGGCGCTGATAATCACCGGCGGGCATGTTACTATGGTAGATGCTGCATCTGTCAACAGACTCACAACGCTGTCATACGTTCTAACAATGGTTGATAACGATACGCCGTCATACGAAACACCAACTTGGGCTATTAACGATGCGCTACTTCGCTTCAGGGATGGAACTTTAGGTACTGGCGTAACCGCCTATTCGTTGAATTTGGATAATACGGCAACAGGCACTTACATCCTAGCTTCCGGATCCGACCTCACTGCGATGAGCAATAAAACATTCTCGGTAACGGATGACGGACAGAATGTGAATGTTCAGGTAGGTTCAATCTATACTTTTGCAGACGGGGATAATCTGTCGCTCAACTTCATTGACGCTGCTACCGACCAGTTGACCGCAACTTTTACCGTTGGCGGACCGATCACGTTACCACAAATCACCATCGATGCAACTGCCTACGCTTGGGAACCAGCCGACAACGGCACGTTCCGGATCAGCCGCACGGGAGATACCACCAGCTTACTGACCGTTAATTTCAGTACCAGCGGCACAGCAACCGGCGGTAGCGATTATACGCTCAAGAACGGCAGTACGACATTGACCAGCGCTGTGGTTATCGCCGCCGGGCAGAGTTATGTTGACGTTACGCTGGGCGTGATTGATGATGCCGTTGTCGAAAACACCGAAACGGTTATTCTGAATCTGACAGCCGATGCGGCTTATACCCTCGGCGCTACGACCAGCGGAACAATCAATATTGCTGATAACGATCCAGACGGCAATACATTAGCTACGGCTGAAGTGCTGGCGGCTAACAATTCCGTTGCTGAATGGTTTTCCTTTGGCGATGCCGCCGACTACTTTAAACTTACGATGGACAATAACGGAATGTTAAACTTGAACCTGACCAGCTTCGAAGACACCAATCTATTGCTACTGGATAACAAAGGTAAGGTTCTGAAGAGCTCCGCGGTTAAAGGTGCTGTAGATGAAAACATCACCAACGCTACTTTGCTTGCCGGCGATTACTTCGTTAAAGTTACCCCGGCAACTACTGTAAATGACTACTCGGATTACAAACTGATTAATTTCGTCGATTATTTTCCTACTGATACAGTCGGCAATACATTTTCTGCGGCTGCATTGCTGGCTGTTAACGATACCGTTGCTGACTGGGTGGGTTTCGGCGATCCGGCGGACTACTATAAGCTGACGCTGGATACTGCCGGTAAACTGAGTTTGAACCTGGCCGACCTTAACGGCGATGCCAACATGACGTTGTACGATGCCAAGGGCAAATCGTTGAAATCATCTTCGCTT
>CAIPAT010000188.1 GCA_903863035.1 uncultured Lentisphaeria bacterium | reverse complement strand
GGAATGGTTATGGCTGGAGAAATCCGTGTAACTGGTATCGAGGAGGACGGTATTACGGCAATAACCGGGGATGGGGCAATAACTATCATGGAGGATATTGGGGCGGACGCGGCGGCGGAGACTATCGTGGCGGTGGAACTCGCGGAGGCGGTTCTGGCGGTCACGGTGGACGATAAAATTTGTTCAAGCTAATCACATGGACGACATTTTGTGTCGTCCATGTGAGTTTTAAATAATATTTCTCATATTTGGAGGCATCTATGAAAGCAATGATGATAATCGCCTTGCTGGCAGTCAATGTAACGTTGTCGGCATTTGAATTATGGGATTTGGAACCGCGTCAGCTCGCTGTTCCAGCACAATGCCAGGATATTTATATGTTTCTGCGCCGGATCGAGACATTTCATTCAACCTGGTTTGTTCGAGACGGTGTTCGTGTAATCGGGTATGGTGACCGCGATTATAATTTGTCGAATCCAGTAAATAAAAATGCCATTACTGAAAATATGGCGAACTGGCGCTTGCTGCGCAATATCAGGATTATTGACAGTTATCTGGATACGGTCGTTGAAGTTCCGTTGACCAGGCATCAGAAAGACGCGCTTATATCATATATTTACAGTACGTCAATTCCTGAGTTCACGAATAGCAATATCCTCAGATTACTGAATCAAAAACGAGACTATGGTGATGTATCCAGCGAACTGCGCAAGGCAGTATTTTTGCCAGGCAGCAGGGCTCCAAATTCCTGGCTGGTAAACAGACGTGAGCAGGAAGTATCGATGTGGAGCAGATAGTTTAACAGTCAGCCACGACAGAAAATGGCGAGCCTGTAAATGTATAATGTAAATGCAATAAGGTATAATTTGTAATACTGCAACTAAAAACAAAGAGGGAACAATCATGAGCATCAAAATATATGAAAATGTCATTGCCGAGTTGGAAGCACTGCAACTCGCAGAACTCGCAGAAACCGATAGCGATCCGGCCAGGGTTGCCATTGTTGAACAGCGACATGCAGAAGCAGCGAAGATAGCAAAAAGCCTCCAGGCAGAGATAACTGAAATATCAGGGCGATGCATTGCTTCGGATGACAAATTTAATGCAAAAATGGTTGCGGAAGGCATCAGAAAACGAGTTGAACAACTGCTTTCTGAACCGGCGGACAATGCGGCTGCGATCAAAAAGTCATGGAAGACGGTTGAAAAAGCCGTGATCGGGGTAGGAATCGGATATCTCCTGATCTGGGTTTCCTGTTATTTCGTGAAAAAGTTCTAATTGAAAAAAAATACTGCGATGCTATTTTGTATTGTGTATAGTTGCCGATAACCTAACTAAGGATTTTTTGACCGAAACAATATAAAATAAAAACTAAATAAAATTAATGTAAACTTTGACAGAGTTACTGTATAAAATCGCCAATTTTAATGCTAAGAAACAATGTCGGAAAGTTACGCCCCCTTGGGCGTAGTCTTTTCGTATTCTTGGCAGGCGTTTGGCGATGCCCATACAGTATGCGATTAGGCTGCGCCCTTTTTCGTGTCTGTCATTGGAGAATGCAAAATGACAGATGAAGCGCGAAAATTCATAAAAAATCATATCTATAAATCCTTTTTGCATACTGCAAATCTGTATGTTTGCAGTATCGCTCTGCCGTTAATTCAGCTAAAACTCCATGCAGCCAGCTTCATTGAATGCATTGCTGCTGGTTTAATTTCAAATACCAATAATAATCCATTTGCACAAGCAAACGCGTATCAAAAAATAACAGAACAGGGGGGACTTAGATTGAAAGTACGTGTATTTATGAACTAGGAGTTGCCGTAACATCAATAAACGAGGAATATCCTCAAGGAGTAGAAAATGGAAGCAGAAGTAATGTCTGGAAATGGTGTCGCGAATGTTAAGGTTCCTGCAACTTGGAAGGAAGATAAATATGCCTGGATATTTCTGGGCGTGATGGTATTGACTTTGGTCGCAGGAGCAATCATGAAGGTAAATCTTGGCATTCTGTTATTGATTCTTAACTTCGCGGTTATGCGGAGTGAGGAAAAACTAGCTGCCAAGGATAAAATGGATTGGCCGTCCACATGGTGGTGTCTGATACCGCCAGTGTATTTATGGAAAAGATTAACATTGCTAAAACAATCCAGAATTCACTTTTGGCTTTGGATTGGAGTAGCGGTGGCGTTAGCTCTATTGCTCGGCTAAGGAGGCATTATGCGGTTCGAGATTAATGACCGAATAATAACAAAAAAAACAGAAGAAGAATTGTTTGCAATCCTAACTGAACACTTCAAAAAGATATCTGAAGCTATCCAGGTTGCAGATAAAAAGATTTCCGCAACTAATATCGAAACATGGGATATCGGCGCGATGAACAAATCGGAAACAGTAATCTCATTGAAGGCCATCGATGGGGGATGGTTGGCTGTTGCAGAAGTTAAGTACGATGGTACATTCTGGATATTGGTTTTGGCAATTGCGTGTTGGGGGGTGTTGTCTTTCGTTGGCTTGGCAATCCCGGCTATAGTCTTTTACTTACAAAAGATGTCACTTAAGAAATCAATCACGTCCTGTTTTCAACGGTTTAAAAATGAGGTCGCGTAGTTCGCTATACTGCTTCGGCAGTACATAGAATTCAATTCCATTGGGAAACAGTTTTTTAAAGAAGAGGTTCCGGCACACCAGCCGGAGCCTCATTATTTTTAGGATTATTCTTACGACAGCGGTTCCGATATTCTGAAATCCAAATTTATTTCAAAATATTATAAACCGTAAAATGAAACCGAAAACTCCCGGCTTGGGTTGCTGTTTATTTTGCTACAAGGAATGAAAACGCAGACTCAATAGAGTTACCCGGGAACTGTGCCTGCAGGGCGGGTTGAGCGCATTCTGCTAAAGCATCAGGAACTCATACTGTGTTCAAAGATTTTCTAATATGTGGTTACAAATTTCACGGAACTAAATACATCGCCATAAATCAGGCTCCATATTCTCAAACAAATGGGTCAATGCCAGTAATGAATCTATTCCAGCGCGTTAAATCATTAGATGGCTTCTTTACAATGGCAGATTTGGACTTGCATTGGCAACCCTGCTTACAAGTCCTGCCATTTTCACCACCCTGTTGATTGGCTCTGTCGTATCTATTGTTTTGCTTGCTGTTTGAAAACATCATCTGTAAATCCTTTAAAATCCGAGAACGCTTTGTCCCGTAAATTCAGACATAAAAGGCTTAATTTAAACTATGCGTAATCCCAAACTTAAGATAGTCATAATTAAAACCTGACGGGATGCTTATTATAATGACGAATAATCTGAGCACCAGGCATTATTTCTGCACATTATCTGCATTTCTTTTTCTCCGGTCATTAAGTTCCTGCTGAATCGCCTTTAAATCTGACAACGATCCCTGTCCTTGTTGAAAATCTTTTTCAACCTTCTCTTTTAATTCAAGTAAATCCTTCTCTGGCAAATCAGGCAACGATTTCGACAATGTCTTAGGCGTTTGCAAATACTCAATCAACGAGACTTTGATCAATATTTCCAGCGATAAGTAGTTGCTCGACTTCTCTGGAGGTAGATTAAACGAAAAAATGGTTGTTCTATTCGTGACCATATCATCGAATGACTGGCTCTTTCCATTCAATGGCAGTTCATAAATTTTTGCGAGCAGTACCTCCTTACTGATAGGAATAACCCAATGCTTATACGTAGCACTAACTAATTCATATGGAGCGTGCGGACGATGATAGAAAGTCCATGAATTACTTCTTCGTTCACATGGAATAACATCAATTTTAAAGGTACATTCGGTATCAGATTTGTTTTGCATAAACCAGTAAAGATTGACTTCAGTCTGCCCCTGCCCGAGTATATGTTCACCAAAAGCAGTCACTGTTTTGTCTGTACTATCTTTTCGTAGGAAATTAATTTTAATTCTCTGGTCTTTTTCAAGTATTTCCGGATATTTGAAATGCCACATCAAGTTCCAAGCAAAAGGATTATAATAGTCGGAACAGTGCTCAATGACTGCCGAAGAATCCGCTTTCCCCTGACAGGATATAACGGTTAACACAATAAACAGTAATAGGTTGATCTTTTTCATTTATTCTGGCTTCTTATATGAAACAGTTTCGGTACCGCTTTGTTTTGCATCATAGTACTGACCCAGTAATGGATCATTTTGATTATATCCAATGAATATAATCATCTGCACTTCCCAGTTAGCAGTTATAGAAATCTCTGTTGAATTATTTAATGCTAGGCTAAGACCATTCGTTCCATACTGAGCAGTTAACTGCCAACTGCCATTCTGATAAGTGTAAGTATAGGTGAATAAGCAATATCCATCGGGTGAATTGTCGCGAGTTCCAGAAAATGATACTTTATAATTCATATAGGCATATCTCCACCAACCATCTGCATAACCAGTATCTGGATAGCTAATCGCCGGGGGAGTATAAGATAGTGAACTAAGTGATATTGATACTCCAGAACTACTACTACTTGTTGAAAAACTAGCGTTGGCCGAAAAAGTAAAAGAGGGAAGATCAGACAACCCTAACGCATCACATTGATGTGTCACATTATTATTTACATACGCCAGATTATTCCAGCCGTCAGGATAGCCTAGCGGATCGGTTGTCTGCCACTTGCCTTGTTCAGCTCGATAGTTACGGAACATGAACGCATAGCCTAACCCTTCAACTTGCGGCTTACCGGTGAAGAAATTCAATTCACTATTGGAATTGCTTTCGCCAAAGGCGGAACGATTAATGGCATTGAATTTGCCGTTTTCTACCGATCCCACAGATGAACCCAGCATGTCCTCGAATAATACCTTGCTGGAATCCTTGCCGAACGCAATTATCGGATTGCCGCCGGTGATCGCGGATTCGTTCACGAAGTTAGTAGAGTCGCGCTTGAGCAGTGCCAGACCGTCCCAAGTGAAACTTTCGCTTTTGCCTGCTGCATCTACTCTGCTGGCTATCTGCCCGTCAATCCCGTAATCGAAGAACGCGGAGAGTTTGCCATTTTCAGAGATATTCATGACTTTATCCAGCCAGCCGTAGGCATAGGATTTTTCGCCTTCTTTAGTCAGCCGTCCGGCGGCATCATAATCGTAATTCGTAACTTTACCGGCAGCATCAGTACTGCTGACAAGCTGATTAGCCTTGTCGTATTTGAATGTGGTAGTTTTGCCGTCAATACTCTTGGACAAGATATTGCCTGCCGCATCGTAAACGTACTGTTCTACTGCCTTGCCGGTAGCATCCACCACTGCCAGCAACTGGCCTTTAGGATCGTATTTGTAATCCTGTTTCTTACCGTTGACATCTCTGCCGCTGATCTGACCATCCAGGCTGTAGAAGTATTTGATATAGGCAATCGGTTTGCTGTCGCCGGAAAATGCGAACGGAGAGCCGAGAGACTTGGTTTCAAGCTGTCCGAATCTGGTGTAGGTGTAGTAAACCGGGATGTTATCGGCCTTGCGCACGGAGATTCTGGACAGACTGTCATAAGTGTAACTGACGGTTTTGCCCTCATCGTTCATCGCGGTCAGACGACCATATTTATCGTAAACCCATTCGGATTTGCGCTTCTGCCCGTCGTTGAAAGTAACTAACCGTTCTGTGCGTTTGCCGTAACGGTCATAACTGTATTC
>CAIPAT010000187.1 GCA_903863035.1 uncultured Lentisphaeria bacterium | reverse complement strand
TTTCATCAATATCCGGCGCCAGCGGTTTCTCGGTGTAAACCGGCTTTCCCGCTTTCAGCGCCGGGATGATAAATTCCCCGCGGAAAGTCTGGTGGGTTGCCAGAATACATAGATCGACATCATCGGCGTCAACGACCTTGCACCAGTCGCTTTCGGCACGGACAGCACCAAATTTTTCCTTGCAATATTTTAAATTTTCCCAATCGGTATCACAGACCACCTGGAGTGTAATATCCTCATCCACTTGACAATGTTTTAAATGAGAGTATTTGGCAAGAGCGCCGCATCCAACAACCGCAACACGAATTTTCGACATAATCTTACCTTTAATTATTGTTATTGTCTCGTTATTTGATTGACAAAGCTCTATAAAGAAATTTTAAAATCTTAGCTCTTAATTGCCTTTAATTGAGTTGTTGACACAATTTTTCGGTGTAATAAGCTTAAATCAGCAACTATAACAGTCAGGGGAGACTCCGGTTGATCCAGCATTAGCCATTATTTTTTTGACCAGTTGACCATCTTTATCATGCTTAAAACTGGCGTTTAATGTCCCGGCTGGAGTTTGAATCTTTATCATCGCTGAAGCCATTCCGCCGGGTCGCGGTTTAAATTCGTATTTGCGCCAGCCGGGAGCGGTTGGACGTAAACCGAATACGTACCGAACGATTACGTTAGCCGGGGAAGTCCCCCATGGATGGGCAAAACTGATATTTGCCTTTTGCGACGGATGCCACACCTCGGTAGTAACGGTGGCGCCTTCGCGAATCATACCCAACCAACTATTCTCGTTGCCTGCAGTCATCAAATCAATCGCGCAATCCGCTCTGCCATGAATACACAAGGCCTCCAGATAAAATTGGGCTGCATAAACACTGCACACCATGCCTTTGCTGACAATAAAGTCCAGAACCTTCTGTACCCGGTTTTCCGGCACCAGGCCGAAACATAAAGCAAACACGGCAGAATGGAAAGAGCAATGACATGATTTTTCATTATCACGGTATAATCCTTGAACAGGCTCGAACAGCCGTTGATTAAACGCTGCTTTGACATTGGCAGCGAGAGTTTTAAATTCCCTGAAATCGCGGTCTTTGTCCAGATATTTTGCGATTTTAGACAACAATACCAGATCATAGTAAACGAAAGCGTTGGGCACCGAACAGGCGTCTCCTTTTTCAAAACCATTCTGAAATTGCGGCGGCCAGTCAATTAACAGCGGCATCGGGAATTCAGTGACCAGCCCGTCTTTGAGCAGATGATGGAAAGAACAATCTTTGACCAGTTGCTGATAATATTGGGCGATAGTGTCATAATCGCCGCTTTGCATCAGATACTCGTAAAAAAGCGGAACCATAAACTGACGCCATTCACATGGCCAGGTGGGATGGTTTATCTGATATTCAATTGTCCGGCGCGCGATCTGGATATTGCCTCCGACGGCAAAATGACTGAGCATAATGATGTAACTGTCTGCTTCGTAGGCAACTCGTTCCCTGGACGGACAATCATTATAAACGTCAGTGTTCGTCCAGGCAATTGAATTTTTACAGAAATCCCATACTTTTTTTAAATCCGGGCTGGAACAGTCAAATGCCGAATCATCCCAGGCAAACGAACGGTTAAGGGTAATGGCGCGAATATTTTTTGTGGTCAATTCTCCCTGATAGCCGATTATTTCCGCATAACGGAAAGCACGTATTCCGAAATGCGCGAGCGTGCCGCCGTCAACCGGGAACTTCCATATTTCCTGGTAGCAATTGCCAGTTTGCATTTGGAAACGAACATGGGTTTCGTCCTGCAAATTTTCTCCAAGCCGTATTTCCACGCTTCCGCCTCCAGGCGGGCAATCCAGCTCAATTCCGGCAACCACTTCATGGCCGAAATCTACGATGAAATGATTTTCATTCGTTTTTTTAATCAAGCAGGGAAAAACATCTGCTAACTCGTAGTTTTGATTTTCGGCAATTTCAAATGGCCCGTCTGCCGGACCTAAAGATTTTGCCGACTGCCAGGCGGAATCATCATAGCCGGGCCACTGCCATCCGAAAGGGTATTTTTCTCCGTCAATATGTTCTGGATATTCACCAGGACCGGGACAGCCTTTAAAAAACTGGTCAATGGCAGGGTGTTCCCAGCAAACCGGACTATAAATATTGTTTGCCTCTAGTATCCGAAAATCTTCTCCAGAAGTAATTATTTTATTACTGCCATCGACAAATTTTATTTCCAGAACAAGAGCAAATCCTTTGCGTTCGCCGCGGGAAATTATGCCAACAACATTCTCTCCCGGCAGCAGTAAATCCGTCAAATCAAAACTGTGTAAAACCGGAACGCCATCGACAATCGGACGGAATGGCCCGGCTCCGGCTTGACGTCCGTTAACAAAAATACGGTATTTGATGAAACTGCCGCCAAGCAGCAAGTTCCTCAAAATGCCGTTGCCTTTCATCCAATAATCCCAGGCATAGGAATGAGGATCCGCTAAAATCAACATTCTCGCCGAAGATATTTTCTCTTTCGTAGTGAAAACATGTCGGCAAAAAGTATTTCCAGTACCACCTATCCAGCAGGCTTCCGAGAAGAATTCTGCTGTCTCTTTTGATTCTGTTTCTATCACTTTTTTCTCTCCTGAACGATACACCCTGGTTGCTGCGGATGAATAATAAGAGTTATTGTGGCTTTTCCGTCTTTAATTTCTGGAGTAATTTCAACATCATTCCACGCATCATAGTACACGTTTCCTTTTTCGTGCTCAATTTCCAATACCGGGCCCAAGTAGGTTGTCGGCCTTGTGTTATACAAAGTCCAAAGAGTGCGATTACTGCCTTTGAAACAGTTTGCTTCAATACCTGAGGCAAGCGTAAAAACTCTTGGCGTAACGTCTAACGAGCTGAAACAATCAGCATATTTATGTTTTAATTGATATGAACGATTAATCTTTTCACGTATTCTCGTCGGATGCAAGCGCCAGGTTACTTCATGGAAGGCTTCTCCGTTGAAAAAAGAAGCATCCACTTGACTTGGCTTGCAACTCCCCTCAATCCCGACAGGCAGAGTAAATTGCTTATATCTCGGCGTAATATAACGCGTTAAACTGAATGGAATTTCTGATAAAAGACCATCACAAACATTATTGTTGTAAGGACGGGCAAAGCGTTGACTTAGTTCGAGAAAATAGTAATTAATGCTTCCATCCGCATATTGACTGCTTGTATCCATAAGTGGATATTCATTCCATATGGCCACGTCTTTCGGCAAACTATCTCGAACTTGTTTTATAAACAACTTGTCTATTTTAAGTGGATTAGATGGTGCCGGGTGTCCATGCTTGTTACTATAACATTTTTTTGAGGAGAATGACGCAAAAACGTCTAAATATATAATTTTTGATCCAGTATCTTTTTGAAGTTTAACTATTTCCGCTATGGCAAAATCACGCCATTTTTCAATATAGTTGCAAGTGTAAACAATTTTGGAATTGGCTACTTCGGATCCGTTTTCAAGACAAAGAGCAGTTTCTGTGTTAAATTTCTTTTCTTTGGGAACATAAGCACAGTCAAATCGATCACTTATTGTAAATAGAGAAACCGGATGTTTCAAATTGTCTTGCAGGAAAGCAATTGTTTCTTTAAACTTTTCAAGCCCCCCAACACGAGAATAAACAACTTCCGAAGACATAGTCCCGTATGCGTTTGACTCATTTTCCTCATCACGAAACCAATGGAAAAAATGTACTATATCCGGTATATGTCCGAGGTATTCTTCTTCTAATTCAAAAATTTCTCCCCATCTGTAATTTTTCTTATCTTTGGATAGAACCGCAGGTACGCGATTTATAGTTCTGGATAATTTATCCCCCAGGATATAACCTTTAACATCAAAAGCGCTGAGAAAGAAATCTTTATCTTGAGACTTATAAGGCTTATACCACGCATTTAAACTTTCCTTATAGATGTTCATGGCTTCATGCCAATCTCCATTGTGGACAATTAAATCCAATTCCGGATAGGTTCTTTTTTTACCTACATCTATTCTATTAAACTCACCGGGGAATGAGACCATTGAAGACACGCCTTCATCAGTTTTGCTCATGCAAAAATTGAGCATTTCTTCAGTCATGTTTTTTGTCATGACCATCAAGCCAATACCGAGTTCTTTGTTATAAATATCCATAAACTGAAAAGGGAAAGACATCCCGAATGGGGCTTTCAAGGATATTTTTTCATCGGTATCGACAACTCGGCACTGAGGGAAAAACATTCTGGTGTTTGACAATGAACCAATTTTCAGATTATTAATTACTATAAATGATGCTTCTAATTCAAGGTTTTTTTGCCCCTTGTTTTCTATTTCAAAATTAAATCTTAATTCAGGGGTCTTGTCAGCCGCTATTTTTAATTTTATAGCTATAGGCAGTTTAGCGTTCTTTGAATCCAGTAGAATTGTTACATCTGAGTTATTTATTTTCAAATCTTTGACATTGAAACAACGTCCGGTATAAATAGTATTGTTTTGCCTGATCGCCAGGCCGGATGATGGAGACAGCTTAAAAATTCCCGTTTTTGATTCAAATTTATTTATAATACTTTCAATAGAAAAACCGTCTTTCAAATTAAATTTATACTCGTAATAGGAATTGCTTATATGCAGGATGTCTTCTGTTTTAAAAATAGAGAGTTTTTCATTCTCTATATTCTGTGGGGTTGGTGTTTTTTGCGGCTTTGGATAAATACTTAATTCGGGCACCAATGCTTTGCCTTTGTTCAAAGTTATCCCCGCAACAGAAAAGTTTAAATCATACGCATTATTATGCAGTATGAATTTTTCTATTTCTTTATTTTTGTCTGTGCTTACAACGTAGGCACCAATCATTCGATAAGGAATATAGGCGGCTTTATCTGCCAAAGAGTATGGGAATGCTATCTCTTTTTCCCCAGAAGCATACACGATCTCAACAGAAACATTTTCTATGTCATCAAGCCTTAAGGGACGTGGAGGCAATCCATAGCGTTTCTGATTTGCGGGAGCGACTAAAGTCAGTAGGAATAGTACCTCTGACGCGTTTTGTTTTAACTCTACAATAATTGCATCGTCTCGACTGCTAGGTCGAAAATTCCTATATATCACATCTTCTCCAAGAAACTTGTTCTTTTCTAATTGCGAAGCTCTAGAATCTTTAGGCGAAATGATATTGTTACCGTTAGTAATTACTTCAAAGGGGGCACCTGAAATATCAATCAGCGACGAAGGAAACTCATATACTCCATCCACCACAATCGAATTTTGTTTCAAGTTTTGCTCAAAAACTTTTTCCAATGAATCATTTACCATATTTTGAAGCGAAATAGTTTTGAATATTTTTTTGTCAATTTTATCAATACTTTTGATTTGTTTATTAAACACTTTTGGGACAGAAAGAGAAAAGCTCAAATCATTTATAGACAAAGAAGCTTGATCGCTTTCCGTAACGAGTCCAGCTTGAATACTATTAATTTGCAGGCTTTCATCTATGCGCTTCACCATAGTATGTTCAATATTGTCACTCATCGCCAACTCAGTATTCAAAACACTTATTTCTTTGTTTTTCGAGTTCTCTTTAGCTCCCAAACTAAAGATATTTCTGACTGGGGCAAAGCTAGTTACATTCCTGGCACTGTAAACCAAGGTAACATAAGTATTTTTCGGAATCTGTAAAGAATTTATTTGTCCTTGCCAAAGCATAGAGCGAAGCATCCCTGCTTCGCCTTCTAAATTAAAGCAAGTCCCTGAAGAAGATTCGACGACATCTTTAAGTGCATGATTCTCTCCATAAGTCTTCCCGCCGTCAAATTTTATTATTTCTTGAGGTAATTCCGCCGCTTCAATTTTTTGGTCAAGAGGTGTCCAAGAAATCTTATTATCCAGACTCCATCCTTTATCTGTCAATTTGGTTGCTACTTTGAGATTTTCTTCTTCCTCAATAATTTGAACATCATCATAATAGGCCTCGCCCGGAACGGTTAGGTACAGTCTGACACGGAGCATTGCTGCATTATCGGGGCAAATAAAGCTTCCTTTTATCTGATACCATTGATTATCTCCGGGATTATCTTTAAAACCAATCGCAAATATGCGTTTCGATTTCTTTTCTTTGTCAAAAGAATAAATGTCAAGGGCCAAATTGCTTTTGCCGGTTAATTTTGTATTCATAGCCATGAATGAAAGGGTATAAATTTTCCCTGGTTTAAATTTTATCTCTGGCAGAGTCCAGTAACCACACCCTCCCGCGACTGTGCAGCTTATTCCAACCGCACCGGCCTTTCGGCTTCCCTTGTCAACATCCCAAATGCCAGTGAAATTTTCGGGATGATTTGTGCAAAAACTATAACCGTTAGGACTTACGCCGTCATTTTTAAAACTCAGGTTTTGTTTGCCCACTAAATTTCCTTCTTCTCCAGAAAGATTTAAAAACATAAATCCCGCCATTAAAATTATTAATTTAAGTTTCATATGAAATTACTATGCTCATTTTGCTATTGATATATACTTGATAAAAGACTAAATAATCTAAAGTTTTACTGTTTTTTGAATCTATCTACCGAGCCTGAGTCTACATTAGACTATGGTTCGCCGTTTTACTGCCATTGAGATGGAACTACGAAAAAAGTCAATTTTTCGGACTGCCAGGAATGAGGAACCCAACGGACTAAGTCTCCATACCTCAGTCCAAAGTGCGTTTATTTGCTTTTTAGCAACCACCTGCATCCGACTTCCCAAGCTTGAACTACCCAAACACATCATTTTACAGTTGCACCCCGCTGGTCATAGAAAACACAGAAAAAGCAATAATGAGTCAGTCTTTCACTCTGGTCATGCGCGGATCAACTGGATAGCTCCTGGATATTGTGTAATACTGTCCGAATCCGGACAAATTTTTCCCAAGGATATTTTGCACTTGGCCGCCAGCAAAGAGAAAATTTACACTGTTTTCATGCGGACGCGTATAAGGTTCTGGCGGAAAACCGTACCAGCCGAAGGATGCCCACTTTCCGACCCCCAGGTTTATGTCATAGGCGGCATCCCCAATGACAATTGTATCCGATGCAACTTGATTTGACTTCAAATGTGGCAAGTAATACTGGGTTCCGACAGCCGCATCGCCCAGTCCTTCATCCAGAGCGTTATATCCGTAATGAGTGTAAGCATCGTTCAGATCCTTTCCAGCAGGCCGATATGTAACGGACGGACATTCCAGAATAGATTTGGCATACGAATTCTTCATGGGAACAGACACAAAAAAAGAGGTGCTACGCCAGCCTTTTATATTGGTGTATCCGCCAAGGACATACTGGCTGTACCATATATACTTGCCATCATTATTGGGTTGGCACGCCGCGATGAACTCACGATTGTCGCCCTGATACATCGCCCAGGCTACCCCCCACTGCTTAAGATTATTGATGCATTTGCTACACTTGGCTACATTGCGCACTTTGCTCAATGCTGGTAGTAGCATTGAGGCCAGGATCGCAATAATAGCTATCACAACCAGGAGTTCGATTAAAGTAAAACCTCTAAGCATCAACGAGTTGCGACTTATCGGCTCTGCCTCATCGACCAAACCGTGCGTGCGGTTTTCCCTCACACGGCTTTCCCCCTGTTCTTCTTCGTTTAGCATTCGCTTAGT
>CAIPAT010000186.1 GCA_903863035.1 uncultured Lentisphaeria bacterium | reverse complement strand
TCTCGCAACTTTATCCTCACGCGTTAGCCAGTGGCTAGTGATTAGGCTACATACCTGAAATGGACAATTGGTATGGACGAAACATTTCATTCGTCTAGTTTAGTGATACCTTACCTGGACACACATTCAATGAGTGTGAACCCATTGATTACGAATGACTTGCAATTAATCGTCCTTTCCTTGCAGATTCCGCTTGTTCTTTCTTTCTTCATTTCAACGCCCTCCTGTTTAAAATTTAAGTTGTTCATATTACACTTGCCACCCTAAATCAACTTTCCCGATTATCTGTTTATTTATAAGTTCGATATCATTTTCCGGGTCAGGCATGGAGCCTTTTACGGATTTTGAAGCGGAAGCATTTCTTCCTTTTGATGTCTCACGATGAATTATTGTAGTTGGCAAAGCAACAACCTGAACCGGAATTCCGGGATTGTTCATGCGTTTGAGAAGGAGCTTGAAAGACTCTTCCGCCAGTGTTTTCCTGGGTACAGCAACCGTGGATATCGGATTGATTCCATTGGAAAAGAACCGACGCGATTCTATGTCGTTGGAGAACCCGAACAGCTCCACTTCATCAGGCATGGAAATACCCATGCGGGTCAATTCCTCGAAAGCGCCTACTGCACTAAGATCATTTATACACATAATTGCAGTAGGGCGTTTTTTTCTATTCATCAGCTTCTTCGTGCAATCCGTTCCCAGTTGCTGTAAGAATAGATAAGTCTTTGAATGGGTTCCATTCAAACCTTTCAATGCATCTAACGGCATAAGCGCTTTCAAGCCGGCTTCTTTCAATGCAGTTGTAAATCCATCAATTCGCGGGTCTTTCCCATGGCTTCGATAATCATGAATGAAACCGATTTCAGTATGGCCTCTTTCAATGAAGTAGCGCCCGAGCTCATAAGCGCCCCGGAACTCGTCGGCATAAACCCTGTCAACAGAAATATTTTTTAACTGATACGGAATCTGCAACCCGGCAAAGATTGTTGGAATTTTCCGTTTTAACACATATTGCACGCTGTCCGACAGCAATCCATATTGAGCGGGAACAATGATCAATCCGTCGAGAATATCCCTGTAGTAAATTAGTTTGGCTTTTAACTCTGATGGATTGATGTAGGCGATACGCAAAGGTTCATATTTAGTGTTTTCGTCTTTGTTCGCAAGTATGGTGTTTACAATATGATGCTCGGTCAGTTTTTCAGAATGGGTTTCCCATGTTTCTCCCCCGGGAACACCGATTATGGACAGATTTTCATGACCAATTTTGGGATGTGTTTCCTCTTTAATGCCAGCATTGTCAACATATACTCCGCTTCCTTGGATTATGCGCACATGGCCTTCCCGTTCAAGAATGTCAAATGCCTTGTGAATGGTAGGACGGCTGCATCCCAACTTCCGGCACAACGTACGATCATCCGGGAATAAATCCCCCCCCTTGTACTTCAGAGATTTAATTCCGATGCGGAAATCATTAGCTATCGCCAAATATTTGGGACCGCCGTTAGTCTGGATTTTTGCGCTTTTCATAACATTCTCGAAATATTGACCAATTGTTTACCAATTAATTATACTGGAAAAAATAATAAAAGCAATAGGGAAGCAAATAATACCAGCAAAAAAGAATGAAAATAAATTTTTCAGGCTCCCGAACCCCGCAGCCATCTCACCGCCCAATGACTCACTGCACAGTCCCCGGCGCAAAGCGCTTGCCTGTTTCTGCGATTGTAACGGGGGGACGGCTGATCAACTGCGGAACGGGTGAGCCCTGGCGTATTGAGTCAGATATTCCCCGTAGATCGAATAATTTCAGGCATATATCATTTCTGCGAATGAAGCATTTTTTGCTTGTTAAACCAGCAAAATACTGATAAAACCAGACATCAATCCCCTTGCCTTGATGCTCAATATTTCAGCGTCCTCGAAGATACAATCCCCAAGGATTCCAGCACATTAAACCTGGCAAACCGACTTCAATCTAATTCCCCCGCTTTAGTCATTACGGCTTAATCGCCGATCACATATCTAGCTCCCAGATAGTGCGTTGCGCACTATCTGGGAGCTTCTTCATTTTAACCCAACCCCAACATAAACAAGGAGATGTAAAATGAGTCCAGCAGCAGCACTAATACTCGAGATGCAAATCTACCCGATCATCCGGAACACCATCCCCCGCAAGGCCAAACCAATGGGCTCCGAAGACTATCAGGAACTGGTACAGGACACTACAGCCACGGCGGCGG
>CAIPAT010000185.1 GCA_903863035.1 uncultured Lentisphaeria bacterium | reverse complement strand
GGAGCAGACGGAGCCTTCATTATCCATCAGGTAGCCGGGATTCATCACATCGGTTCGGCTGTCACCGTAAGAGCGCCGGCCGGATTTAGTTCGCTGGATGCTGTAGTACGCGATGCTGCTGGGGATCGGCTTCTTACCGGATTTCTCCATTGCATCAATCATCGCCGCTGCTGTAGCTGTGGTGTCCTGTACTAGTTCCTGATAGTCTTCGGAGCCCATTGGTTTGGCCTTCCTGGGAATAGTGTTCCGGATGATCGGGTAGATTTGCATTTCGAGTATTAGTGCTGCTGCTGGACTCATATTCGCCTCCTTGTTTATGTGGGGTTGGGTAAAATGAAAAAGCTTCCGGAGAGTGCTGAATGCACTCTCCGGAAGCTTGATATGTGATCGGCGATTAAGCCGGAATGATTAAAGCCGGGAAATTAGATTGAAGTCATTTTGTCTTGTTTAGCTGCCAGAGATGCTGGTTATATTCGCATCAGGAATGCTTCGAGTGTTCAACGTAATGTTGCTTAAGCATGACTAATTGCACAATTGCCTGCTACAACAGGATAAAACAGGATTATTTCGGTAAGATAATATATATTTATTTTAGTTTGAACTACAGTAAAACAGAAATTTTGCGGTTGAAATGCTGTCGCTGGGGCTATAAACGGGAGAAAGTCACTCTTTTTAACAGAAAATCAAGATGGATTTTAATTATTTTGTCTTTCTTAAAACGATTTGATGGGTTTGCATATGCAAAAGTGCAGGAGCATAAAGTTAAAAAACGCAAACGTTCTCCGTTATGAACGGATAATCGCTGGTTGTTTGAATACAAAATGTTATAACAAATGACGCAGTTATTGTCCCAATTCCTTCAGAATATATTTATTTGAATGAGGTTATTTATTAATACTTTATGATAAACTCATTAAATCTTTGCCTAAATACTATTTTAGGGCATGCGCTTTCTATGTTTTTGGGATACCTACGTCCGATGTCGTTCTCAAATATTGATGATCAAGGGCATAAAGGGCAGCGCCAATTGCCGCAAAAAATTCTGAATCGATTCCGCAGGTAAATTTGATCGGGCTAAGTTTTTGAATCTCCCGATATTTCTCGAATGATTTTCGCAGAGTTTCCCAAATAATATTTTCTTTGAGAAAAAGCGTACTGTAAACGATTATCTCGTCATTATCAAGAAACGCTGCCGCGTTGGCCAGGGACAATGCAATATCATCCATGGACTGATTGATGATATTTCGAACCGACCTCCTGCGGAATGCATTATTAATCGACCTGGGATCTCCGTGCCAGAAGCCTGCCTCCACATCCGGCAGCAATCGCTTAAGGGCGGATAATCCGGCGGTTTCCTGTAATATTCTGCCATTAATCATGGAAAGTCCAATTTCCCCGGCATGCCGCTTGCTGCCATAATACACGTTGCCATTAATATTGAACGCCACGGAAATGCCGGAACGAATAGCGGCATGGATGATTACCTGTTTTTCTGCCCCGTCTTTTTTCCATAGCGCATGAGTTGCCAGGTTAAAAATATTGTGAGTGATGAATGAAGGCTTGCCGGACGCAAGCGAGCAAATGTCCAGCAGTGGAATGCGCTTAAATTCCGGCAAAATTTCATAATTTTCGACGATTCCGGTTTCATGATCGACAAACCCGGGTGCTCCAATCCCAAGTGCTTCCACTTTAATCCATTTTTCCCCGGCTGCCGTAATCGCTTTTTGAAGCAGGCCGGTCAACTGCTCAATGTAGTCATTGCGGGAGTCACACTCGGAAAAAGAACTGTTCCAGGAATGAATGAGATTACCGGCAAAGTCAATGATAACAAAACGCCATTGGCTGGCTTCAATATCGATTCCCCCAAAATATTGATATTCAGGATTTAAAAACAATGGTGTTGACGGTCTTCCGCAAGAGTTCTCCGCCAAATTGGACTCGCCTTCAGTTACTATGCCTTTATCTATCAATGCCGATGCAAGGCGGGAAATATTGAAGGTGCTGACCCCCATTTTTTTAGCGCAAATCTGACGGGATATGCCTGGATATTTGCGAATAAGGGCAAGAAAAAGGTTCTCCTTGCGTTCCAGTTTTCCCTCGATATTCCCCGGGGAAATGAATTTCTTTTTATTTGTCATCAACTTTCCATGGATATGTAGTAATGCCTTAATTGTAATGTCGCGTTTTATTAAATCATGGTAATTTTTACCATGACAACACCTGTTATAAATATAGTGATATTGACTGAATAAGTCAAAATATGTTTGAAAACAAATCAAACTTTATCTTTGCCTATTGACAAATCAGCAATAAAGCTTTATACTATAGTTAATTTGATAACAAACTAATATCGTGAGGAAATTATTGGGTGGCAGGCAAAGATAATGACGAGATTATTAATCTTTTGTGTGAAAAATAATTAAAATTTGTATTATTAAATGATTGGAGGCATGATGAATATCTATGAACAGCGAATCAGTGATTTGCCGCAACTTCTGCAAGACAAGCTCAGCGTTGTTAAAAATGTTGAAGCTCTGAACCAAAAAGTGGCGGAAGAATTTTGCAATCTGCTGGAAATTAAACAGAAAAAGGATGAACTTCTGACCGTGATTTGCCCGGTCGGCCCTCTGGACTATCGATATTTCGCGGCGGAAGTCAAAAAACGCGGGCTGCATTGCCGCAATTTGCGCACTATTAATATGGATGAATATCTTGATGATCATGATCGAATAATTCCGATAAGTCATCCGTTGAGTTTCAGGCGCTTTATGGATGAGTCATTCTTCTCCTTTCTTGACGAGAAAGACCGTCCGTCTCCGGAAAACATTATTTTCCCGGATCCGGATGCGCCGGAGAAAGTGACTGGCTTGATTGATGCCATCGGCGGTGCGGATATTTGCTGGGCTGGATTTGGCATTACCGGACATGTTGCGTTTAACGATCCACCGCAAATGACCGGCGAACCGGTTGATTTGCACAGCTTCATGAATTGCAAGACTCGCAAAATAACCATCTGCCCGATGGCTACGGCGCAGATGGCAATGGGTGGAACCAACGGCAATCTGGAAATACTGCCGACATGTGCGATCACTATCGGTATGTATGAAATGCTGAAGAGTAAAAAATTTCACCTGACGTTTATGCGAAACTGGCATGCCGGATTATGGCGCCGGGCGCTGCTGGGACCAGTTACCAGCGATTTCCCCGGATCACTGCTCCAGCAACACCCTAATCTTGCAATTACGATGACTGAACTGGCGGCGGCATTGCCGATGGTCAACACCGCCCAGGCAACCGGAGAAGAATAATGAAATTTGTTAATGCTACAGCTATGGTGCAGGCAGCCAGAAACGGCGGTTATGCGATTCCGGCGTTTAATGCCAACGGAGCGACATACGATATTGCGCGGGCCGCCTTGGAAGCAGCACAGGAAATGCAATCTCCATTAATCCTTCAGGCATACGAGCCCAACCTGGAATACCGCGGGTTCAAATACTTTGTCCAATTAGCCGCAACCCTGTGCGACGATCTTAACATTACCGTACCTGTGGCGTTGCATGTGGACCACGGACACAGTTTTGATTCGGCAGTTAAAGCGATGAACGCCGGATTTACTTCATTTATGTTCGATGCCTCGCATGATGTGCTGGAAGAGAACATCCGCAAAACCAGGCAGGTGGTTGAAGTCGCCCGGATACTGGGATGTTCGGTGGAAGCGGAAGTTGGTTACGTTAAAGGTAATGAACCCCAAAAAGAGAAGCTCACCGGCCGCATCCAAGTTCCGGAAAAACCGCTTATTCCGCCTGCCAAAACCGATATTTTGGAGGCGAAACGTTTTGTACATGAGGTTGCTGTGGATATGCTCGCGGTATCAGTCGGCACTGCTCACGGCGTTTACGAAAAACAGACAGATATTGATTTTGAACTGTTGCGGCGGCTTCGGGCGGAGATTGACATTCCGCTGGTGCAACACGGCACCTGCGGTATTTCTCTGGAAAATCTTGCCCGGCTGGTTGAATGCGGCATGAGCAAAGTTAACTTCGGCGAGCCATTCCGGTTTAATTATATCAAGTACTTTAATGAATTGACTGATTCCATGGAGCACAATTGGCATGCCTGGAAAATCATGCGAGAGATAAAGAATCGTCTCAAAGCTGACATGGAAACAATAATAACGGCCTTGAGTGCTGACGGCAAGGCAAAATAAAAATGCGGTAGATCAATGAAAGGTTATCTGTACATTTTATCAGCGATTACGGCTTGGGGGTTCGAGTATGTGCTGGTGAAAGCCGCAGGGCCGGAAACATCGCCATTCCTGGCCGGAACGGTGATTTTCGGCATTGCCGGAATATTGCTGATGGGCAGTCTGTTATGCCGCGGAAAGCTGGACATGGAGCGTATGCAGCGTAATCTGAAGTCAATGCTGCTGATCGGTTTGGTCAGCGCCGCTTGCAATGTCTGCTGGATTACCGGTACTCAACTGACGACTGTAACCAATGCCGCAGTATTGGGCCGGACCGACATCATGTTTACGCTGTTGCTGACAGCGTTGATTTTTCACGAACGCATTCGGAAAGCTGCGTTGTTGTTTGTGCCGGTAATGTTGACCGGCGTCTGGCTGGTACTCGACCTGAAACCGGACCGGTTGAGTTTCGGTTATACAGGAGACTGGCTGGTAATTGTCAGCGCCCTGTTGCTGAGTGTCAATGCGTTTATTATTAAGCGCAATTTACAGGATGCCGGCGGAACACTGCTGGCGCTGGGCAACTGCACCGTTAATATCGCGGTGTTTGCGGCAGTCCAATTGTTATATGCCCCCAACGGATTTCTGACAGAAAAGACCTGGAATACGCTGCCGGCCCTGGCTGGTTGCGGTGTATGTTCGTTTTTGTTTTTCATTGGCTATTACCAAAGCTTGAAAGTGCTTCCGGTATGGGAGGTGCGGTTGCTGTCTCTGGCTGTTCCGGTGGTTGCTGCCGCATCTGGGTATTTTATTCTGGGAGAGACAGCTTCTCCCGGTAATGCCGGCGGTATGCTGCTGGTCATGGCGGGAGCGGCGGGCATTCTGCTGACGGGACGTTACTCTATGAAGGATTTCATTCAAAAAATTAATTTTATGAAGGCTAAGAAAGTAAATTATGTGGACATTTAAACTTCCAACTGAAATCAGATTCGGCAACGGGGCGGCGGGGCAGTTGAGTGAACTGTCGTCGGCTTTCGGCTGTAGAAAAATGGTGGTAACCGACCGGATATTGGCGGGATTGCCGCAGATTCAGGCATTGATCGCAGGTCTTGGCGATGTCTGCGTGTTTACTGATGTGAATCCCAATCCGACAGTGGATAATGTTGATGCGCTTGGCAAACTGCTGATTGAGACAGGAACCGAGGTTATCGTGGCTATCGGCGGCGGCAGTGCAATCGACTGCGCCAAAGCGGCGGCATGTCTGGTTAAAAGCGGAATCGCGAGTATCCGTCCGTTTCATTCCGAAGGCAAGAAATTCGAGACCGGAAACGGTGCGATTCCGCTGATTGCCGTTCCGACCACGGCTGGAACGGGATCGGAGGTAACGCCGTTTGCGGTTTTGGATGATACAGAAAAGAACTTCAAAGGGCCGATTGCCTGCGAAATGTTTTATCCTAAAATCGCGGTGATCGATCCCGAACTGACACTGTCGGTGCCGGTCAAAATTACCGCCACAACCGCCTTGGACGCGCTGAGCCACGCCATTGAGGGGTACTGGTCGAAGAACCATCAGCCGATATGCGACCTGCTGGCGCTGGAGGCGGCAAAAAATATTTTTGCCAATCTTGAAAATGTTTTGAATAATTCCGGGGATAAATGCGGACGCGAGGCGTTGGCATATGCCGCACTGCTAGCGGGGATGGCATTTCAATTACCGAAAAATGCAATCATGCACGCCTGTTCGTTTCCGTTGTCAAACCGTTTCCATCTGCCGCACGGCGCGGCCTGCGCATTCACTATGGAAGCGGCAATCCGGCTCAATACACCTTTTATGGGAGGCCGGATGGAGAAGTTCGCCGAGTACTGCGGTTTTGACAGTATCGCAAAAATGATTAAGCAGATTACCAGATTCAAGACGCTTGGCGGCTTGCCGCGTACGCTGGCCGACGCCGGAATCGGCAAAGGGGATATCGAACTGCTGGTACAGGAGAGTTTTCATCCTTTGATGAACAACAACCCCAAGCCGGTGACCGCCAAAGACCTGAAAAACCTTTACCTGGGATTGGAGAACGGCAATGAATGAAGTAACCAGAATAATTTTGCTGGGTGTAGTGGTACTGGTAACCCATTGCCTGGAAGGGATCACCGGTTTCGGATGTACGGTGCTGGCATTGCCGTTCGTAGTTTTGCTGCTGGGGATCAAGACGGCGGTTCCGGTTCTGGTGGTACTGGCATGGATGCTGGCGGCATATATAATTTTACGTTCGCATCCGCACATCAGGTGGCGTGAGTTCTTATTCATCGTGGTCCATGTAGGAATCGGGTTGCCGGTTGGGATTTTCGTGTTCGACAACTTTTCCCCGGATACGCTGAAGGCTATTTTGGCGGTGTTCATGGTGTTTATCGGTGTCCATGGTTTCATTAAGACTCATAAGAACAAGGAAGAATTGTTGAACGACAGCGTCACCCCGGTATCCCGGAAAACGCCGATGATGCGCGGAATTCTATTCCTCGGCGGGATTATTCACGGCGCATTCGGTTCCGGGGGGCCGTTCGTAGTAATCTATGCCTCAAAGGCACTGTCCAGCAAAGCGCTGTTCCGGGTCACGCTGTGTCTATTGTGGCTTACATTGAATACGATATTGATCATCAAATGGACGGTCAGCGGACAAGTTTGGAATGAGTATGTCGCCCGCTATACCATGCTTTCCCTGCCGTTTCTGGCCGTTGGGGTGTTGCTGGGTGATTACCTGCATCACCGTGTCAACGAGTACTATTTTAAGTTGCTGGTTTATTTTGTTCTGGCTTCGTCAGGATTGGTCATGGGTTATTCGGCAATGAATTAAGCTACTAAAAAACCATACAACAATAAAAAGGTGAAGCAATGAGTAAAATAGTTAGCAGACAGTGCCAGTTCGATCCACAGGCGTACGACAAACTTGCCAATGAATTCCGGCATGTAATTACGGACATCATCTGCCGGTCCGGTTCAGGACACATCGGCGGCGCACTGTCGCTGGTGGAAACGGTGATTACGTTATACTACCGGGTGATGAACATTCGTCCGGAAGAGCCGCTGTGGGATGACCGCGACCGCTTTGTTCTCTCCAAAGGCCATGCCGGTCCGGTAGCTTATACCGCGCTGGCCTACCTTGGCTATTTTTCGAAAAAGTGGCTGTTGACGTTAAATGCCGATGGCACCCGTCTGCCCAGCCACATGGACCAGATTCAAACGCCTGGTGTGGATATGAGCACCGGATCGCTCGGCCAGGGGATTTCCTGTGCCTGCGGGCTGGCGCTGGCGGCCAAAATCAATAAAAAAGATCACAACGTATTCTGCATTATTGGCGACGGAGAAAGCAACGAAGGGCAGGTTTGGGAAGCGGGGCTGTTTGCCGCACACAACAAACTGGATAATCTGATATGCATTTGCGATTACAACAAACTGCAGATTGACGGCACTACAGATCAAGTCTTAAGTCTGGAGCCGCTGGTTGATAAATGGCGGGCGTTTGGCTGGGAAGTATTTGAAACGGACGGTCATGACTGGGATGATATTTACAATAAGACAAACCGCGCCATTGCCGTCAAGGGCAAACCATCCATGATAATTGCCCATACGATAAAAGCCAAAGGCTGTTCCATACTTGAAGGCAAAGCGGAAAGCCATAATATCAAAGTCTCTGATAAAGCCGCCCATCAGAAGTATATGGATGCGCTGACCGGAGAAAAAGTCGAACTCCCATATTAATTTAACGAGGTGATTGTCATGATACACGAACTGGAAATGCGGGCGGTGTACGCCGATACGCTAAACGAACTGATGGACGCCGACAACAATGTGGTCTGTCTGGAAGCGGATTTAAGCAAGGCTTCCGGTACTAATCCGAAAGTTATCAGCCGGCATCCCGGCAGATTTATTAACTGTGGCGTGGCTGAAGCCAATATGATCGGCGTCGGCGCCGGGCTTGCCAAAGAAGGCAAAATTCCATTTTGCGCCACTTTCAGTTGTTTTGCCTCACGCCGGGTTTACGACCAGGTAACCATCAGTTGCGCTTACGCCAGCAACAATGTCAAAGTGATAGGCACTGCGCCGGGTATCACCCAAGGCCCCAACGGTGGCACGCACATGTGCTTTCAAGACCTGGCGATCATGCGGGCTATGCCGAACATGCATGTCTACAGTCCCTGCGACGCCTACGAACTGCGCGCCGTGATGCGGTTCATGGCTCAGGAAAAGCAGCCGACTTATATGCAGCTGATCCGGTCACAGGTCAAGCAGATTTTTGATGAATCGTATGTTTTTGATCCGAATAAGGCGGTTGTGCTTAGAGAAGGCTCAGATGTAACGCTGATATCCACCGGCTACATGACCCAGTTCACGCCTGCGGTGGCGGATCTGCTTAGCACTGAAGGAATTGGCGTGGAAGTGATTCACTATCCTTCGGTAAAACCGTTTGATATCGAAACACTGGTACGGTCGGCCGGGAGGACCGGAGCGGTGGTGACGGTGGAAAACCAGAATATCATCGGCGGCCTCGGCGGCGCTGTATGTGAAACTTTGAGTGAGCATTGCCCGACCAGAATCAAGCGGCTCGGCATTCCGGACAAGTTTGGAGAAGTCGCTACGGAAAAGTATCTGTTCAATAAACACGGTTTTGGTCCTGAGCACATTGCCGAAGCCTGTCGAAGCTTGGCAAAAGGAAAAAAGTAACATGAAAATTATTATGGGTTCGGTGGCAAAGGGGTTCGCCTTAAAAACTGCAATCAAGAAACATCTTGAACAACAGGGACATGAAATCATTGATGTCGGGTGCTATAATACTGATAAGTTTTATAAGTTTCCTTCTGTTGGCGAGCGGGTGGCGAAGGCGCTGGAGAATGGACTGGCCGAACTGGCAATTAACTGTTGCGGCAGTGGTACTGGCGCAAGTATTACCGCCGGTAAATTCAACGGGGTTTGCGCGGTAAGTTGCGAATCGGTCAAAACCGCCAGGCTGGCCAGAATTGTAAACGATGCCAACTGTCTGTGTATGGGAGAAAACGTTGTCAGCCCGGAACTAGGATGCGAGATGGCCGATGCGTTTATTGCCGCCAGATTCCAGGATATGGAAGGCATCCCGCAAAACATTCTTGATTTCTGGAGAGAGGCAAAGGCTGAAGCGATGCTTCGTGGAGATACAGCAACTGCAAGAGAAATAGAAACATTATGAAAAAAATTGACATCCATCATCATCTGCTTGAGGAAACAAGCTATGTTGACAATCTGCTCCGGACGATGGATCGGCTTGAAATAGAACAGACCGGCCTGATCGGGCTGGGGCCTTTGTTCTCGAAGATGTTCGTAAAAGGACAATATGACGGCAGTTGCGCGGATGATTCCGCGGTGGAGAAGGTTATGAAAAAACATCCTGATCGTTTTTTCGGGCTCGGGTATGTCCGGTTGGGCGTTGATAGCGTCAGGAAAGTCGATGAACTTCATGATCGTGGTTTTGCCGGGCTGAAATTTCATATTCCGAAAACCCGCTATGATGCGGAAGATAATTTCCCCGTCTACGAGAAGGCGCAACTCTACGGCATGCCGTGCCTGTTCCATACCGGCATTGTAAAAATGCCTTATCCCTGTCCTGGAGAAAAGATTTCTTCTTTCAATATGGACTGCATCCACCTGGAAGCGGTTGCCCAGGAGTTCCCTGTCCTTAAAATAATCATTGCCCATCTGGGTGTACAAAACTATCTTACGGCGCTAACGCTTATCCGGCTATTTGGCAATATCTACGCCGACCTCTCCGGAACTACGCCTGGCTGGCGTGCCAACATTTCCCCGGATGACTGGAAGCGGCTATTGTGGTTTCCTGATGCCCACAAGAAAATTATATTCGGCACTGATGTGCATTATAGTGAAATAGCATCCAATATCAATATCTATGGTGAAATCGCCGCTGCCGCCGGTTGGAACGATGAAATGAAGCGAAACATGTATTACAATAATATTAGCCAACTCTTACAACAAACAAAACGGAGGAGTTATGAAAGAAGTCAGAATTGATATTACTGGATTCGTAAAAGTTTAGTCTCAAAAAATTAAATAACTATAGAATAACAATAACACAATATAATCATCCATGTGACTATACCATGAAAATAAAAAGTCTGAAGACAATAAAGTTCATATGAGTAAATCAGACTTGCCCCTGAAGTTTTCTGAACTGGAAATTGTAAAAATCCATGACAAGCTCAAGGTCGTCAACGCGTTTGCGCAAATAAGTTCTTTTCTTCGGGAGCGCATCTGGAGGTTCGTCTTTGAGAAATATACAGAACTTGTCGAACGGACAAAATGGATGCCGACGATGTTTTGCGGTTTTTTTTGTTGCCAATCCATTATGTTTTTATCTATTTATGAGATTAAGACTCCAGTTACACAATTACCAACTCCAAATTCACCAGAATATAGATACACGGCAGGTATCTATATTCATTTATATTAATTTGATAAATTGACAATTTTAATAATTTATGCACGGTAATATATCCTTTATATATGATTTTAAGTATAGATTAATAGCTATACTCAGGTTGATTAATTTGTTAACTAACTAAAATTGTAAGATAATTATTGAATTTAGTGTTGCATAATTCGGTATTGTATTGTATAATCTATTCTAAATAGAATGCATTTATATAGGCATCAGAACGAGGAAATTCAAAAAGATAGTTCTTTTGACAAATTCTTCGTGCTTGAAATAGATTAAGACTAAGGGAGAAAGATTTACTATGAAAAAAATTAAGTATGGAATCATTGGCGCGGGCGGTATGGGGCAGGGGCATCTTGCATGTATTGAAATGCTAGAAGATGTGGAGCTTGTAGGTGTTGCGGACAATTATGCGAAAAGCCTTGATGCATTTCAAGCTGTTAATCGAAATAAAAAAACAAAATATTTTCCAGATTATAAATTACTTTTGGAAATAGATGAAATTGACGCGGTAATTATATCTACTCCAGGTAATTCTCATGTAGATATTGTTTCTGACGCTATCGCTGCTGGAAAGCATGTTCTGTCGGAAAAGCCTGCGGCAACAACACTAAAGGACTTAGAGCGTCTTCAGTCAATAGTTAGCAGTTCTCCAAAAATTTTTCAATTAGGTTTGGAGTGTCGCTATCTTCCTGTTTTTCAGCGGATGCACAAAATGATAAAAGATGGAGTTATTGGAAATCCACGCATGATTTGGTGCAAAGAATTCAGAGACCCATTTTTGAAGAAAGTCAACAACTGGATTATGTTTAACGAGACTTCTGGCGGAGTTTTTGTCGAAAAGACCTGCCATTATTTTGACCTTATGAATTGGTTTTCGTGTTCACGCCCCAGAAGCGTCATAGCGATTGCCGGCCAAGATGTGGTAAAGGATATTTACGGCGTTAAGCCGGATATATTCGACAATGGCTGGGTAATGATCGAATATGAAAATAATGTCAAAGCCGTGCTCGGTCTTTGCATGTTCTGCAATTGCAGATATGATGTTGAGATGGGAATCATAGGCGAAACCGCAATGATGGAAGGCTTTTTTAACCAGAGTCGGATAAAGCTTGTAGAATACGGGACGAATACGACCAGTGCTATACAGGTAGAAATGGATGAAAAATCCCGAAAACTGAGTCATAGCGGTGGAGTATATTTAGAGCACTTGGCATTCATCGAAAATATAAGGGAAAACAAGAATCCTCTTACCGGTATTGAAGTTGCTAAATGGAGCACCCTTGTCGGACTTGCGGCGGAGGAGTCTGCCCGCAACGGAAGTAAAGCTGTAATTTTCTGATAAGAAAGCTAATAGTATTCTTCCGTATAAACTCTGGAGTTTATGAAAAAAGGTGTATTAAACCGACTTAAATACTATAAAACAAAATTTTATCACAAAAAGGTAGTTAATTTGATATGAAAATGACAAGTTATAGTTATAAACCAGATTGGTATCAAGCCTCAAAACGATGGGATGCATTTTGGAGTATGGATGCAATAGACCGTCCATGCATGTCAATCTTTGCACCCAAGCTCACTGGAGAGGAAATCCAATTACCAGAATTAAAATCTATTGAGGATAAATGGATGAACCCTGAATATCAGTTGGCTTTGGTGTTACGTCATTTAGAGGGGAATTGTCTATGTGGCGATGCGGTTCCTTGCTCAAGGAACTTAATGGCTGGTACAACCACCGGTTGCGGTGAGTTCCTCCATTTTCATGAAGGGGGGATATCTATCCGTCCATCCATGAAAACAATCACTGAACCTCTTAACTGGCATCCTGGTCTTCTAGATACTTGGCGTTTCAAAGTAGATGCTATTTACAATCGATTGCTGGATAAAGCGCCGGAGCATTTCATAGTGTCCACGCCGGGGCAATACCCTCACCTTGATCTGTTGAGCATGCTACGGGGCAATGAAGAGATAATGTTAGATTTGATAATGAATCCTGAACAAGTCAAAGCACGTCTTCATGAAATGCGCAAACTTGCAACTGAAAATGAAGAACATTTTTGCAAATTGATCGAAAAGCGTCAAGGCAATGTCGGTTATGTCAGCTGGACTGGAATTTGGAGTAGGCAGATTTTCTTTTGTGCTCAGGCTGATGCCGCTGCCAGTATTTCTCCGGCTATGTTTGAAGAATTTGTCTTGCCCGAACTTGATATTCAAGGAGAGAGATATGGACAACTTCATTACCATACGTGTGGCTATAAACAGCACTTGGAGTTGTGTTTAAGTCGTTCTTACATAAGAGTCATTCAATATTCACCCAACCCTAAGGAACCAACAAATGGTCCTGCCCATATGGAATTTTATCGGCGGGTACAGGAAACGGGGCGTTGCTTAGACATTGACGTTGCGCCTGAGCACGTGGAATTTGTGGTTCGTCACCTGCGCCCCGAGGGACTTCATATATCCACATCGGTCAATTCAGTCACCAAGGCAGAAGAGCTATTAGAAAAGGCTGTAAAATGGTGTGGTAAAGATATTCATCACTCAACATAAAAGTATGATAAAAGTTCAGCTTAAAAAATTAGTTAAAACAGGGAGGTTAATGTAAAAAACAAAAGTTGAATGGATCTGTAGGTTGAAATTTTTTTCAAAAAAATTAGCGTTATGAAACTTAATTATTACGGAGGCTGCATCGTGAAAAGCAATAAATTGAACAAGAACTACCGATTAATGTTTACACTCATTGAACGTGTGTCCAGGTAAGGTATCACTAAACTAGACGAATGAAATGTTTCGTCCATACCAATTGTCCATTTCAGGTATGTAGCCTAATCACTAGCCACTGGCTAACGCGTGAGGATAAAGTTGCGAGACGG
>CAIPAT010000184.1 GCA_903863035.1 uncultured Lentisphaeria bacterium | reverse complement strand
GTCTCGCAACTTTATCCTCACGCGTTAGCCAGTGGCTAGTGATTAGGCTACATACCTGAAATGGACAATTGGTATGGACGAAACATTTCATTCGTCTAGTTTAGTGATACCTTACCTGGACACACGTTCGATGAGCGTGAATTGTTTTTTCGTCTTCATGATAACGGTTCCTCCTGTTAAGGGTTTATGTTTATATTTTTTACTGAATCTCGAATCACTATTTCCGGGTAGACATTTACCTGATATCCCGCCGACGCGGGGTCGGCAATACACTTCTCAATGATATCGACAGTGGCGGCGGACATTTTATCACGGTCGGTGTCGATGGTGGTGAGCGCCGGATGATACAGCGCGGATGACGCAACATTGCCGAAGCCGATAATGCTGACGTCATCGGGAATGCGGATATTTTTTTCCGCAAGTGCTTTCTGACAGCCGATAACGGTGTCATCACTCACGACAAACATGGCGGTAAAGTCAACCTTATGACATTGCAGCCATTCGGTGGTTTTCAGGTAGGCTTTCATGCCGGCGTCCTCGCCGGAGACCGTATGACAGTCGATAATCTGGAGATGAGCCCCGTGAGCCCGGACATAATGGGTGAAGCTGTCCGCCAGATCCCGGCTGGTGCGGACTTTGGGTTCTGTGATGGCCAGCGCAAGCCGGCGATGTCCCTGCTCAAGCAGATACTGGGCGGCAATCATACCGGCGGCGGTGTTATTGCCGCAGACATAATTGATCCTGGCGTTGGAGGCAATGGAACGGATCAGCACCACCGGGCATGGGCATTTTAGCAGATTATGCAGATTAGACGGGCTAAGGTCGCCAGGATTGATCGGGTCCAGGACAATCGCATCCGCCTGAAACTCCCGTAACTGCGCGTAAACATCTTCACGACAATCATAGAAGCACTTTTTAAACTGGTGAGAACGGGCTGTTACGGCTTTCTCCATTTTCTCAACCATTTCACGAATAGCCGGACTGGGCCATTCCGGAACAAGCATCAATATCTTCTTGACTGCTGCCTGTTGCGGACGCCGGACAAAGGTGCCTTTGCCGACAATGCAATTTATCAGGCCTTCCTCTTCAAGTTTATCCAGCGCCGGTTTGATTGAAAACTGGCTGACTTCAAATTCTTTCATCAACTGCCGGACCGAATGAAAACGATCTCCGTTGTTCATCGTTCCAATCCGCTCCTTCAGGAGTTGAAATAACTCTTCAGATTTAGCAATCTTCAGCATAGCGTGTTCAGCCCTGTTTAAAACCAGTGTATCGTTTTAGATTACACTACTGATTATACATTATTCAAAGTGTATTGTCAAGATGCCTGAAAAAGATTTAATGAAAATATCTTGAGCTGATTAAGCTATTAAAAGCCAAAACTTTTTAACCGTTTCAGAATATCGCCAACCCGCATTGTCTAAAATAGTGTATCTTTTTAAGTTACACTATTGATAATACACTAATCAAAGTGTATTATCAATTATATTGGACAAAATTATATTGAAAACACCCGGAGTGAAAAATATGCAGCAGATATATGATGTAGTGGTTTGCGGCGGCGGCCTTGCCGGCGTATGCGCCGCGCTGGCGGCAGCGGAAAATGGAGCGAAAACCTTACTGATCGAACGCAATGCGTTTCCTGGCGGCAATGCCACCGCCGCGCTGGTAAGTCCTTTCATGGGCTTTACTCACGAACCTGAAATATCGCGTGATGAATACGGCTTCAAAGTTTACGGCTGGCAGAAGTACTTGAACAGCGGAATTTTTCCGCGGATTATTGACCGCCTGCGCGGCGAGGGCGGAATGAGTAAATTGTCAACTCCGTTTTCCGCCGACCCGGAAATCCTGAAATATGTGCTGGAATCAATGCTGGTCGAAGCCGGGGTGGAACTGCTTTATGCCGCGCAAGTCTGCGGGGTCGAAAAAACTGCGGCCGGCAGCCTGTTTACCATCGAAGCCGTGGAATGTCTGTGCAAAGAAGGATTGCGGCAGTTTGCCGGGCGTCGTTTTATTGATGCCACTGGCGACGCCGACCTGACCAGTTGCGCCGGCGGTTCTTTTCTGATGGGCGATGAGAATGGCACGACTCAGGCGGCAACGCTGATGTTCCTGATCGATAATGTGGATGAAGCCCAGGTCACAACTTACCGGCAGGCGCATCCGGAAGAGTTTGAGGACAGCGATTACGGAACTGTCAGCGGCTTCACTTCGCAGATCGCGACCGCCGCGGGGCGCGGCGAATTGCCGGAGCACATCCGCCGTTTTGTCCTTTTCCGCCTGCCGGAACAAGGGCGTTATGCCGCCAATATTACTCATTATTATGAAATCAATGCCACGGTCTCCGAATCGGTGACAAAAGCGGCCATTGAATTGCGGGCGCAGATGATGCAGGTTTTCCGGGTTATGCGGCGCGACCTGCCCGGCTTCGCCAACGCCTATATTTCCGCTTCCGGCTCTTACCCGGGTATCCGCGAATCGCGCCGGATCGCCGGAGTGACTTATTTCACCGTGGATATGCTGCGCGAATGCCCGGTTCCGGAAAAATATCTGGCATTGTGCTCCTACCCGGTCGATCTGCATATGAAAAATGCCCCGGCCAATAATATGCACACCATGGGACTGTTTGGAATTCCTGAAGGAACATGCATTCATCGTGAATTCACGAATCTTTACGCCGCGGGCCGAAATCTGTCAACCGATCGCCTGGTTCATTCCGCCATCCGGGTAATGGGCGTTGTTGCCTCCATCGGCGAATCGGTCGGCCGGTTGTGTCTCCGCAAATAAACGGCCTATTCCATCTGTTTAAGTATCGGTGGCCTCTGGTTATTCCTGTAAATAAAACCAAAAAACGCGAAATGACACCATTTTCATCCCGCAACTGCGGGAATAACGCAGAGAGCACAGAGGTAAAACCGGAGTAAGTAAATGTACGCTAACATCGGCGCGTTCAATTCACTGATCCATGTATTCTCTTCATTACCTTCATACTACTATCCGTCATTTTCTTGTTTTTTTAGAAAGATTTTCATGCGGCCATTTTCATAAGTTTCTAACTCACTACATTTAAAATGTTCAGCAATGCAGAGGAGAATTTCCGTCATTCCATCCGTCAAAAAAAAGTTTTGGAGGAGGGATGCAAGGGGGAACCTTGAACTGTCAATCCCGCAGGGCGGGACCCTGCAAACAAAAAATTGTTTCCCATTAATCGCCACCGGCGGCCCGCCGGGCGTGATCCCACGGTCCCGCAGTCGCGGGAT
>CAIPAT010000183.1 GCA_903863035.1 uncultured Lentisphaeria bacterium | reverse complement strand
TCCGGAAAACTTTCGTCGTACTTTGATTCAGCCATGATACATGTCTCCTTCCTGGATTTTTATATTAGTTAAGTATTAGCTAAACTGAGTCAAGCGAAATCGGCAATTTCTAAATCAGTCATCCCACAGGATAACCCAAAGAGAACCTGCCGCCATTGTCAATTAATTCAGTCAATGCTTAATATTATAAATCAAAAACTAAATAAAAGCAACCTCTATTTTAAAAAATTTTGAAAAATATTTGGGCGACATTTTTAGATGATGCCGGAGGCATCCAGCGTTTATAGCTGAAACGTGCCTGGGTTGTTCGATCCCGACGGGATCGCAGATGTTTTTGTTATTTATTCTATAAACGTGTTATCCCGCCGAGATAAGCGGGGCAGAATCCGAGCGGCGCGCACTCCAAAGTCAGGCTAACGGATTTTGTGTTGTTGAGGCTTGATAATATTATCCATCCGGCTATATTTCAGATTGAATAAAACATTGGGGGAGTTGAAAAAAAGAACAGAAAGATGCGCTAAATTAATGAACTATTGCGCGAAAACACAAAAGCTAAAACTTGACCCAGATGGCTTAAAGATGGCTTAAAATATGAGGGACAACAACCATGGACGAAAAATCATTGGCGGTATTTGAAAGTTATAAAATCCGCCGTCATTACGACGAAGCGGCCGAAACGTGGTATTTTTCAGTGATTGATGTTGTCGGGGCATTGACTGACAGCGCAAATCCGCGAGATTACTGGTTTAAAATGAAAGTCCGGGTAAAAGGCGAGGATGGACTTGAGTTGTCGACAATTTGTCGACAACTGAAACTGAAGTCTTCTGATGGGAAAAAATATGCGACGGATTGTGCCAATGCAGAGGGTCTTTTAAGGATTATCCAATCTATTCCCTCGCCTAAGGCGGAACCTTTCAAACAGTGGCTGGCGAAGGTCGGCTATGAGCGGTTGCAGGATATGAGCGATCCGGCGCGTTCGCTGGATCGAGCCCGTGAATACTGGCAGCAGCTTGGCAGAAGCGAGAAGTGGATTCAACAGCGGATGATGGGTCAGGAAACGCGCAATAAGCTTACCGATTACTGGAAAGACCACGAAGTGACCAAAGAAGACGAATATGCGATTCTGACCAATATCATACATCGGGAATGGAGTGGCGTCTCGGTCAAAAAGCATAGGAACATCAAAGGGCTTAAAGCGCAGAATCTGCGTGATCACATGAGTGAGGCGGAGTTGATTTTTACTGCGCTGGCGGAACTCTCCACCCGGCATATTGCCGAAAGCGTGGAGGCATCCGGACTGGTTGAGAATGCGGAAGCGGGTAAAAAAGGCGGGAAAATAGCTAAGAACGCGCGTTTGGAACTGGAACAGAAAACAGGAAAACCTGTGATAACCTCAGAAAATTATCTTCCACCTGCGAAAAAAATCAAACAGCTAAAAGAAAAATCAAACCGCGCCGCGCTTAACTGATTCTGTGTTGTTGAGGCTTGATAATATTATCCATCCGGCTATATTTCAGATTGAATTTAGGAGCCGTAAAGAAATGACCTTTACATCTTCGCGATTCTCCCGGATGCTTTTGTGTTTGCCGGTACTCAAAGTAACTCAAGCTTCCAGCTTGAACAGTCGCAAGAAGTGGCTAAAACCACTGGTCCCGCAATCGCGGGATCCCGCGACTGCGGGAATGCCTGCAGTACTCTTTAGCAGCCGCAAAATCACCTCGGGATATTTCGCGAGACTTGTCAAGTTTATTTCTTGACAGCTCCTTAGTCCTTAATTTATCTTTACGCGCTTCAAATTATCAGCCAGGAAAATTATTTTAAAAAAATGATTGTTTTTATAGCAATCACTATTGACAGATGTGTTTGTTTAAAGTATAATCATTTATACTTGAAAGGTGATTGTTATGGTTAAGCAGGTCTATCAACAAATATATGAAGACATTTTATCTAAGATAAATCTAATGCATTTCAGTGCAGGGGAGAAATTGCCCACTGAAAGGCAGTTGATTAAACAATATGAGGCGAGCGATACAAGTGTCCGCCGCGCTCTGGCAATTCTTGTTAAACAGGGATATATAGTCAAGCGTCATGGCAGCGGTAATTATGTTTGCGACAAAGTAGCCGCAGACGGTACTGATACTGATCCGGACATTATTTTCATTGTACCCCGCCATTTCGGCATCAACATCGGTCTGCCGGAATTGCGAAAGAGTCTTTCGCAGGCTTTGCCCGGTATTAAATTGAGAATTATGGTTGTGGACAAGCCGTCACTGGAACCCGAACAGGCACGGCGTTTGATGGAACATTATCGCAAACCTTTTGTGATCCTCAATACAAGAAATCAGACGGCGAAAATGGCAAGAGAGGGGCTTCTGACCCCGATGGAGTCGCTGCCGCAGATGGCTGAGCGGATTGACCGTATGCCGGAGAACCTCAAATGGCTTTTCAACGGTCTGCATGGAGAATTGAATTACTTTGGCTGCCCGTATCTTTATACGTCTGTTTGTTTTGCCATAAATTCGGAACTTGCGGAAAAGGCCGGGCTGGACATGACGCACCCGCCGCGGCTCTGGTCGGAACTGCTCCACTGGGGGCGTGCTTTCACAGAATGGCGTGACTCGCAAGGCTGCCCTGATCTTTCAGCTTTTTTTGGCTATCACCGGCGTTTTCTTGTCAATCTTGGCGCATTCTTTTTCATGGCGACAGACGGGGAGCCGTGGGCTGCGCCGGACGCGGAGTTCCGGCGCGGGCTCAAGGAGTTTTTTACTTTTCTGGAAGGACTGTTTGACGGCGGGATGACAGATACGGTTTCCATCCAGGCGCCGGACCCTTTCGTCTCCGGCAAATATCTTTTCAGTCTGCAGGCCGGTTCATGGTATCCCCGCGATATCCGCAATTTCCGTCCGGAGATGCGCTGCCGTTTTCTCCCGTTTCCGGTTCCGGCTGCCGGGCGCCCGAGATTTTCCTCAAGCGGCACTGAACTGCTTTCGCTGATGCTGCCTGACGGGAATGAGGCCGGTTCTGAAGTTATACGTCTGCTTGATGCGCTTTTCAGTCCGGATTTGTGTAAACCGCTGGCCTGGCGTTTCGGCACCATTCCCGCCGATCCGCAGCTTGCCCGCCAGCACCTCCTGACGAATCCGGAAATGGAACAGTTTTATGATGCGCTGTTCACCAGCCTTGAACCGCACTGTCTGGAGGATGAAGCGCTCTCCGCTAAATTGAATGAGATAATCAAACGCCGTCTGGACAACAGAAAAATGCGTCTTGACAATACTGTAATCGAGGAATATATGGCTTTTGCCTCCGAGATTCTGCCACGGCCGCATACATTAGATATCACGAAGATATTAAAGAATGAGGAGATTACGGCAAGATCTTCGTCTATGTGAATGGACAAAGGCGGAATAGAAATCATGCAGGCTTTAGCCATGAAACAGAAGAAAAGAAGATGGAGTTGACTGCAATAAAGTGAAACAATAAGGTATAAATTACAGAAACTAAAGGAGGGATTGGAGAAATGAACAACTATTCACGAGAACACAAGCAAATGGCCGGTGCAAAAAGGCATAACTCGTTGCGGTACAATATTTTTACACTTATAGAACGTGTGTCCAGGTAAGGTATCACTAAACTAGACGAATGAAATGTTTCGTCCATACCAATTGTCCATTTCAGGTATGTAGCCTAATCACTAGCCACTGGCTAACGCGTGAGGATAAAGTTGCGAGAC
>CAIPAT010000182.1 GCA_903863035.1 uncultured Lentisphaeria bacterium | reverse complement strand
GTCTCGCAACTTTATCCTCACGCGTTAGCCAGTGGCTAGTGATTAGGCTACATACCTGAAATGGACAATTGGTATGGACGAAACATTTCATTCGTCTAGTTTAGTGATACCTTACCTGGACACACGTTCTATAAGTGTGAAGTTCCTTATAATAAGGTGGTTGTAGCTCGTGCCCGTTGCTTTGTCGACTGAGTCTTGCCTGTGGTTTACCCTATGTCCTTCTTTGTTTAACATTCTTTTACTTCTTTTCATGATTAATTCTCCTTCTATGAATTAGTTAACTGTAGGTGAATTTTAAAGACAATCTTTTTAATGGGTTGACTTTCATTATTTATGGCTAAGCTAGTTAGATGCGCCTCGTCAGGGAAATAAATAACAAATGTACCCGGACTCAGGGTTAGATGCAACGCATTTTGCAAATCAACCTCGAATAACTGGTAATCCTTTTCCCGATTAAAGGCTTCATGCTGAGGGCGCGCCTTTAATCCTTGGCATGGCCGATAATAGTTCTCTTCGACACCGATAAGAAGAGTTTGAATATCAATGTATTGCCGATGAATTTCAAAAACCGCAGCATCCAATGAGACGGTATTTGATGGAAAGACTGAAGCCTTGACTATATCTCCCAGCAGTGGGTAGGATTTAGCTTCCATCTCCACCGTTGCAGTTTTCATAAACTCCTCAATCACTTTCACCGCCTCCGGCATGATGTTACCATATGTAGAAAAATTTTCCCACAAATCAAAAATCATAATAAACTCCTTATTTATTATTATTTTTCAACGACCATGGTACGAATGTCTAAAAAAGGCATTTCAAAAGTAGCCCACCGCTGAAAACTGGAACGATTTGCGATGGCTTCACTTATCACATGCCCACCACCATTAAAGGGGCGTATCCCTTGTGCTCCTTCACGGATAAAATCCAGCGTCAATTTCTTTAGCATATTATTCGATACATTCTTGCGCTCGACCTTGATTAAGCCCTGCTCTTCGGCAGGAGAAGGATCTTGTCCCATAATTGTACATTCGATACGAGGGAATATCAGGCAGGGACGAGGTGACGTTTTTACCATCTTGACAAAAGTTGCAAGTGGGAAAAATTTTTCATAGCCGATATTGTAGATTCCTGGAGAGATCATATCAATCCAGCTATTTTTAATCCAAGTTGCCACATCTAAACCTTGTCGATAATAGCTCTGTTCATCGAATGATACTCTAAGTTTTATCTGAGGGTCAACTTGGTCAATTTGATGGCGTAATTCATTAATAAAATCAGTCATAATTTCACATTGGAGTTGTTGCCATTTATCGTTCATAAAATCACTTTTATCACATTTCCCATAGCGTTCAGTGTACATCGCTATTAGCGGTGCATCGTAGCCAAAGAAAGGAGGATGGCGAAGAAATTCAATGACAATGGCATTGGGTTTATAGGCAATCATCTCTTTTAGGATACTCATAAAATAGGCTCTCGTTTCAGGATAGGCATAACTTAAATTGGTTAACAGTAAACCCTCAATATTTTTTTGTCTCAACTGCGGATTATCGTCATAAAACTTACCATTCATTCCCGCGGGAGTAGAAGGATAGCACGCATCGGCCCGAAAGGTTAGCGAAAGTTTTAAATTATGCTTCTTGCACTCGTCCATAACTAACTTAACTGGGTCATTACCCTCAGCAATCAGTTTATCAATGGCTTCCCCTGCGACTTTATCGCCCGCGCGGTAATAATTTTTCTTATACCAGAAGTTACTGGCTACCTTGCTGGGATAATTGACTGAGGTACTTATTCCTACACACCAGTCAAATTCATAGAGGTTGCCTCGACTTGCGTCGTTGATTAATTGAACAAACTCAGCAGGTGTTTTTAATTTTCCAATAAAAAAATTGCTGTATCCATCGCTATGGGTAATCACGGAGGGAATAATTTCATCTTTGGCTGTGGCGACTGCTATTTCTTTATCGCTTAATTTCTGCACCCTGAGGCCGATTATTCTGTCTCCCGCCTTTTTTGACCGCAGGATAATCTTCTGTCCCGGTTCAAATTTGCCCAGAAGTGCAAAAGTTTCACCGCCGAAACTACTATTTTTATCTTCGGGAAACCACATGTCCATTTTTACTGCAGTGCTTGTCCCGTTACCGCTGATCAATTCAAACTGCGAGTCAGTGCCCATTAGAGTCGGGTAAATGGCGTAGTATCCGCCATCGGATGGCATGGTGTATTCCAGTTCGGCGTTGGGCTTATTGCTCACCAGCAACTGCTGCTTCTGATCCCGGACCAGAACCCCTTTTGATGTGTAATCGGAAGAGACTTTCGGAGTCAGAAACAGGGGATTGTTTTTCACCATATAGCAATTTCTGCTGCCGACTTCAAGCCCTGTGGATTTCTTGCCGTCACTGTAATGCAACTGTAATTGTTTTGGTCCGGCATCCAGCTTTGCAGCATCTAAATCCACCTGTATTTCCTGATTGGCCTTTATCTGGCTCAGCGGTTTTTCCCAAAGGACTTTATTTTCCGGCATTACGGTGATTTTCAAGCTACCGTTAACCGGGAAATCTTTGACTGTCAGGGCGACTGGGATTTTTCCACCGGCAACCAATGGTACGGAGAAGTTTACCAAGGATATCTTTTTCTCGGCCAAGACCTGAATGTCTTCGCTGACTTTCTCCATGCCGAAAACATAAAACGGCCGGGATGGTGTTAGATAAATCTTTAAATAGCGACAGCTGAAATTGCCGCTGATGCTGATGATGCAATAATCTTTGCCGTCGCGTACAACCGGCTTTTCGTCAAAAGTAAACGTATTTATACGATTAAATGTCTTATTATCTAAACTTTCAAAAAGCTCAATATTGCCCAGCCCTGAATCTTTCTCCTTGCGGGCGGGAACAAGTTTTGACAGCTCGATTTCCACTTTTTGAAAGTGGCGCTTTTCACCCAGGTCAACGCCGACAATCCGATTTTTCCACGGAACCGCCACTCTGAGAGCTGCACCAAAATTGGCAATCGGCGCCGTGCTTATAGCCGCCCCCTGAGTGTCTGCATATCCGACTTTGACGTTGGACAATGGAGAATATTCCACTCCTTGGAGCATCATTCCCGAAATCCCGATTAATACCGCCAGAATTTTTTTCATTTACACACTATCCTTTTTTTAATTGTTTATAATCATCGTTTCGTTCGGTGAAAACCAGCCCTTCGTACTTTTCTTTGGGCTGTTCGGGGCCGAAGAAGTGGGTGTAGGCGCATATCACTATATATGATATGACTAAAGGCAGGTGCCCCCACTGGAAACTCAAGTCTCTTGGCTTGTCAATGATTGATGCGTGGCTGACTATGTACCATATGAGCATCGAGACAGTCATGCCAAAAGGAAGCATCGGTATAGCCAGAAGCTGATCCTTCCATTTGGGCCATTTGGCGATAGCCAGCTTGTAAAGCACCCATATTACGATACTCATGGCACACATCAATAAGAACGGCCATATGGGGATTGGCCCGCCCCAGCCCAATGCATCGCCTTCCTTCCAAGTTGTCGTCGTACGCCGCGAAACTGCGTACCAGATAGTGGTGCCTGATTGCAAGCCTGTCATGATTCCAAAAAGTCTCCAAACAAACCTGCTGCTGGCTTTGCGGGAGAGGACAGCGAAAATGTAGGCGGGAAATCCAATGGCGCCACCTATCGCAAAAATCGTAGTCATTTCAACAAAAGTTTCGCTCAGCATGCTTGAGGAGTATTTGAGAAGCAATGCCATAGAAGTACAGAAAAGCCCAAAGATGAGGACTGCCCGCCAAGAGATGATAAACTGACGCTGTTCATCAATATCCGGGTTGAAATATTTTTGGTGTAACTCTTTCAGATATAAAGTGGCCGTACTGTTGATTCCAGAAACAACAGTGCTCATCGCCGCTGCCAGGACCGCCGCCAGCACCAAGCCGGGGAACGGCGTGGGGAGCTTGTGGGCAATAAAGCTGAACAGTGCTGTCTGTCCTTTAACCGTAGGATCAGGATGTTGCGAAAAGTAGGTGAAAATCGACAACCCCATAAACATCAGAATTAAACTTACGGGAATGACCAGCATTGCCGAGACCCACTGGGATCTGAGGGCGCTCTTGTAGGATTTGGTGCTGACCAACAGTTGCATCGTGGTCTGATTGGTGGCTGCACTTAGGCCACCGGTAATAACCGACCAGAGAAGCAACCAGAAAGACAAGCGGACATAAGGAGACAATTTGTAAAAATCGGCCTCGGTAAACCTGTCCGCTCCCCTTCCATGTTCAAACGCATAAGTCACTCCCCTTACGGCTCCACCGTCAATACCGGTGCACAAAGCGTAAATAATTGCGACAAAACCCACACCCAAGACGATAAATTGAAACACATCGCTCCAGATTACCGCTTTCAGTCCGCCCATCACAGCATAGGTGGTCCCCACCAGCCCCACAACTAAAATAGTTATCCATGCCGGCCATCCGGCCGCCGCTTCAAAAATCAGCGCAGTGGCCAATACCACCATTGCAATATAGAGGATACCCCCATAGCCCGAAATAAAGGCCAAGACTAAACGAAACACTTTGTCGTATCGGTACTCAAGATATTCAAAGGTTGTGAAAGATTTCATCTTGAAGAAAAAACGATAAAAGAGGGCAAAGCTGATTATGGCAATAAAAGGTTGAATCAGGTGCAGCACCCACAGTGATATACCGTAGAGATAGACCTCCCCAGGAGTCATAACAAGGGAATAGGTGCTGAAAAGCGCCATAAACATAGAGATGCCGACCGGCAGCCAATGCATCGAGCGACCAGCCAAAAGGTATTCAGTGGAAGTGCTCTTCTTGCGGCTAAAATGAATTCCGATGCCGATAATCACCAAAGTATACAGAAGCATCAGTACGTAATCCCAATGTGATAAACTCAAAGAATGTTCCATGAATCAGACTCCAATTTGTAAATAGAGAAATTTTCTGTTGTCCGCAAGCATCTGCCAATCACTATGATCATTAAGGAAATGACCATTACCAAATAAATCATGAGGAGAAAAGATGATTGTCATTATTATTATTCCATACATGTTGTTTTTTTTATCTTTTACATATATAATTATACATGCTAAATATGGTTTAAAGAAGTTGTAAAGGCTTGATATTAGTGTAATAAATATAAAAATGGTGTAAAAATGGTGAATAATGAAAATAATGAATGGATAATTTTGAAAAAAATTCGTACCCTTTTTTTTCAAAAAGAAATATGCTCCAAAATAATCATCTCAGGAATGACTAAAGAACTTCAGCGTAACCGAAAACAGCATTTTCACGATATTTTTGAAATTCGTTTCCTTTTCGGGTATGATAAAGAACAGAATGTTGATTATGGTAATTTATTGGAAATCAGATTAACGCCAGAAGGGTTCGTGCACTATGGACTGGAAAAGATAGAGTTAATGGCTCATATTTCGCTGAAATTTGACTTACACTCGATTTTTTTCGTGGTTGGCATGCACCAAATTAATATTTCCATTAAAGATAATTTAACCAATTACGGGATTAATATAAGAGATCTTTTAACAGTGCTATATGCCTACTGTCAAGGCAAGCTTGACGATTTGGAACATCTTAGTTTTGTTTTGGCCCAATTTGTTTCTGCGTTAGCTTGTTTAATGGGAAAAAGTGCTTTTACAACGATGAATTTGCCTACATCGCAGATATGTAATTATATCCACGATCACTATTATCATAGTGATTTATCTGCCGCGGATATTGCTCAAGTAGTTGGATTGTCCGTAAACTATATTCAACAACTTTTCCGCAAAAACCATAATTCCACGATTCATGAATATCTAGTTGATTATCGACTACATATCGCCCAGCGTCTATTGAAACAAAAAAAATATCAAATTAAAGAAGTGGCTAGGCTTTCGGGCTGGAATTGCCCCCATTACTTTAGCAATTGTTACCGTATAAAATATGGTCACCCTCCGCGCGATGAGTGAACTAGAAATAAAAATTCAAGAAAATTCTGAGTACGCGGTTATGTGGTTATGCCCAATCATTTTCACGCGGTATTGGAGATTATTGACGGGGCCGTTTCCCCGGCGACGGCGGTTGAACCGGTAACGGCGGTTGAACCGGGGGCGCCGACGGTCGGGGATATTGTCGGGCGTTTCAATCGATTGTCACCGTTAAATGTATTCGCTGGGTAAAAACGGAAAAATGGCAATCATTTAATAAAAAATTATGGCAACGGAACTATTGGGAACATATTGTACGGGATGAATCCGAATTGGACAGGATATGCAGATATATCAAAAACAATCCGCGGAATTGGCGGAATGACGCATTAGGCGGCGAAAAAGGCAATGCGGTCAGGGAACAACCAGCAGAATACGGAAAAGAAATATGGATGGTTTAAACCAAAATTCCCAACTGTTAATTTACCAGTCGCCGGACGGCGCGATCAAAATTGACGTGCGTCTGGAAGATGAAACGGTCTGGCTGACGCTCAATCAGATGGCGGAGCTTTTTCAGCTTGATAAGTCCGGCGTCAGCCGGCATTTGAAGAATATCTTTGAGAGCGGCGAACTTGCCCGAGATTCAGTTGTTGCAAAAATTGCAACAACTGCGGCGGATGGAAAAACCTATCAGGTTGAATACTATTCGCTGGACGCCATTATTCAGCACAACGGCAGGGCGATTTTAACCCATGTCGGCAACATCAGCCACGAGATGGCACATGAAAAAGCCGTTATCAAGTTCTCCCAATCAGCGGACATGAAGAAATTCGGAAATTCCGAATTTTATACAAAACAGACGAGTTTTTGTAATATGGCAGAAGATATGGCATGTCGGAAATTCCGACATACCACTCTAAACGGCTATAATTTATGCAATATAACGATATTAACGGATTGAAGAAACCGGCATCCGGCGCGGGGAAAAAAACATGAGATTCACCGAGGAAAAACTGGAGCAAGCCGTCATCGAACTCTTTGAGTCCGAACATTACACGCACATAGCGGGGGAGCATATTCACAAAGAACTGCCGGATGCTGCTGGATCATGCGAAACTGAAAGAAATCGAAAAATACTATAAGGAATGCGCCAAAGCCGGAACCAGCGAATATCAGATTGAAGCAAGCAAAAAAGCCACGACCAGCCTTGAAGTAATCCTGGGCGACCCCGACCGCTTGAAAGCCGTCGCCGGAGATTTTGTCGGGCATTATGAAAAACGCGTGGAAGAATGCGCCAGCGTCAAGGGCAAAGTGATGTTTGTCTCCTCAAGCAGACAGATTGCCTATAATCTGTACAGGGAAATCATTGCCCTGCGTCCGCAGTGGGCGGAGGAAAAAGAATGCGATGACGGCATAGTATTAACCGAAAAAGAACGGAAAGAGATAAAACCAGTCGCCAAAATCAAGCTGGTGATGACCAGAGACAAGGACGACCCGCTGGAATTATATAATGCCATCGGCCCCAAAGAGGACAAGAAAGAGCTGGACCGTCAATTCAAAAATGCCGGATCTAACTTTAAAATAGCGGTGATTGTGGATATGTGGCTGACCGGCTTTGACGTGCCGTGCCTGGATACCATTTACATTGACAAACCGGTTCAGCAGCATTCGCTGATTCAAACCATTTCGCGGGTGAACCGGGTATATGAAGGCAAGGAAGCCGGCCTGGTCGTGGATTACATCGGCATTAAGAGCTTTATGAACGCGGCGCTGAAAAAATACTCCAGTGTTGACCGCGATGATTTTGAGGATATCGGCAAAGCGATTGTAATTGTCAGAGATCAGCTGGATTTGCTGGCGAAACTTTTTACGAAGTTTGACAGCCGGAACTACTTCAGCGGCACACCGCTGCAGCAGCTGGACTGTTTAAACCGTGCCGCCGAATACGCGCAGCTTACTGATGAAATCGAAAAACGTTTCATGAAAATGGTTAAAAGACTGAGGTCCGCCTATAATCTCTGCTGTTCCAGCGAAGAGATTACCAATCAGGAGCGGGACCGGATACATCTTTACTTTGCCATCAAGTCTATAATACTCAAACTGACCAGAGGCGACGCCCCCGACACGGACGCGATGAATGAACGGGTGCGGGAGATGATAAAGGAAGCCATCATCAGCGACGGCGTTGAAGAAATCTTTAAACTGGGACAGAAAGAAGGCAATGCGGATATTTTCAGCGATGAGTATATGGCTAAGATTGAGAAGCTGAAACTGCCCAACACCAAAATAAAACTGCTGCAAAATCTGTTGAATCTGGCGATTGCGGAATATAAGAAAGTCAACAAGATCAAGGGCGTTGATTTTTCAAAGAAGCTAAAACTGCTCGTTGATAAGTATAATGAACGCAAAGAGGATCTGGCTTTCGCGACAGACGTACTGGACGATGTCGCCGGGAAATTCGCCGAATTATTTAAAGAACTGCAAAAAGAGCGTAATTCCTTTATGGAACTGGGCATAGATTTTGAAGAAAAAGCTTTTTACGACATCCTGAAAGCCATTGCCGTGAAGTATCAGTTTGAATATCCGGAAAATAAACTCATCGAGCTTTCCCGCGCGGTTAAAATCATCGTGGACGACAAAGCCAGATATACGGACTGGTCGCAAAGAAACGATATTAAAGCGGAATTGAAAGTGGATTTGATCCTGATCCTGGCGGCACACGGCTATCCGCCGGTAACCAGAGATGAAGTATTCAAAGAGATTTTTGAACAAGCCGAGAACTTCAAGAAATACAGTACCATGTAATTTTGATGATTACCCGCCGGATATTCCGGCCTGCGGCGGACAAGTCTTTCGCGGATACCCATGCAATTTTTCCCGCAAAACCCCTGACTTTTAAAACTGCATTTTATCGCGTTTTTGAGCATATTTTCTCCGTGTCTGTTGACAAAATAACTAATAGTAAAAAGACAAGAGAGTCAGGTGTTACGTGTTAAGTGTTACGTGTTACGTGTTACGTGTTACGTGTTACGTGTTACGTGTTACGTGTTACGTGTTACGTGTTACGTGTTACGATTAAATCTCGGATAAAATACATTTAACGATTTTATTTATAAGCACTGGTGACTGGTGAATGGTGAATGGTGAATGGTGACTGGCAATTAACTAATCACCAATCACCAATCACTATTTACGATTAAAAGGGATTTATGGCGGAGAAACTATGAAAACCGGAAATGTTTAACGCAAAAGGCGCAGAGGGCGCGAAGGAAAAACTGGGAAAATGTTAACCACGAAAAGCACGAAAGAACACGAAAAAAATCAAAAATATGAGTCAGCGGATATTTGCGTTTCACGCAATGATCCGCTGACTTGTCTTTTATTATTTCTTCATTTT
>CAIPAT010000181.1 GCA_903863035.1 uncultured Lentisphaeria bacterium | reverse complement strand
TTCCCGGTCTGCTTAGGAGCTGTCAAGAAAGAAACTTGACAAGTCTCGCGAAATATCCCGAAGAGATTTTGGGAATTGCCGGTAAGGCGCATACCTGAAGGTATGTAACGAACCGGCAAACACAAAGGCATTCGGGAGAAGTGCGAAGATGTAAAGGTTATTTCTTTACGGCTCCTAAGCGGATAATCTGGATCATTTTAATTGGAATTCAAGCGAAGACTAAAGGTATTTATTCAAGATTATTCGAACTGCGTGCGCTGATAATGATGTTCATCTGTCGTTCAGCAACGTGTTATGTGTTTTTCTGGAGGGTTGTCCCGCGCCTGCTGGATCGGGAATCGTTTGACACAGATTCCGCAGTCGCTGGACTCCAGAGGCGGGCAAGCCATCCACTGGAAAAAGACCTGCCAAGGTGAAGCAACATTATATTATCAGCTCCCCTTCGAGTTTGGATTCGCACTCTTCGAGGCCTTCGATACCCCGGTATCGGCATCTTCTCAGAATACGAACCAATTCTTAAAATATTCGCAATCTATGTTAAATTTTCAGCCGTGTAGAGTATATACCCGGCCGCTGCCGTCATGTCATACGGAAACGTCCATCCGCCGGTAATGTATTGGAGATGGTTTATAACTTTTGGAAAGCGGCGTAATCAAAGCCACCTGGCAAGGCATTCTTCTAATTGTTTCTTCTTCAAAGGTTTTTCCAGGCAATCATTCATTCCGGCGTTTAAATACAGCGTCATATCAGTCTGATTATTTCCCGCAGTCAGAGCGATGACAGGAACTGGCTTGGCGGTATTCTGCGATTTTTCAATTTCTCTGATTCCCGCAGTTGCCTGGAAGCCGTCCATGACCGGCATCTGGCAGTCCATAAGGACCAGACTGAATTCATTGCCGCGTTCGCGAAAAATCCGGCATGCTTCCTGTCCGTTTTCCGCCATTTCAAATGTGAAACCCCAGGATGCCAGCATTTCCCGCTCAAGCCGCTGGTAGACTTTGCTGTCTTCCACAACCAGAATCTTTTTTGTATCTTTGGTCAAATCTGATTTCTCTTTTTCCGGCAGCAATAAAATGCGCTGTGTCTGCATGATGCCGTTTTCTTTTTGCATTTTTGCATTTCTTGTTGCCTCTTCGTTGGAAACCGGGAATTCTATTTCGAAAGCAAACGTGCTGCCCAGTCCGGGTTCGCTGGTTAAAGTAATCGTTCCGCCCATCCTGGTGACTAGTTGTTTGACGATCGCAAGGCCAAGACCGGTGCCGCCGTAAATCCGTGAGGCAGACTTGTGACCCTGGACAAATGCTTGAAATAAAGTCTGCTGCCTGTCTTCAGTAATGCCGATTCCGGTATCAACGACCTCGAAGCGCAATTTGGCGGTTTCGCCGTTTGTGCAGTCAATACAGGAAATATTGAAAGTGACTCCGCCTTTAGCGGTATATTTGACCGCATTGCTGAGCAGGTTTATGAAAATCTGGCGCAGCTTGGATTCATCCCCGATTAGAAATTGCGGAACTTCAGGGGCAATATTAATCTCTAACTGGATGTTCTTGTCTGAGACTTCTTTGATAAATATGCTTGATGCGATATTAACTTGTTCATAAAGGTCGAAATCAATGGATTCCAGTTCCAGCATTCCGGCATCAATTTTAGAAAAATCGAGGATATTATTTATTTGAGCCAGCAAGCTTTCTCCGGCATTTTTAATAATCGTTGCATATTCTTTCTGCTCCGCCTGCAAAGGGGTTTCGGAAAGCAGGTCGGCAATACCGATGATCGCACTGAGCGGCGAACGGAGGTCGTGAGTGATATTAGCCAGAAATAGTCCTCGCGCTTCTTTGGCCTGTTCGGCTTCCTGCACTGCGCTTTCAGCTTCCTTCCTGGCATCGTACAAAAATTCCTGCGTCTCAGACAACTCTCTTACCGTAGCTTCCAATTGACGATGCTTTTGAATTGCCGCATCATAAGATGAAAAGAACAGGTCGAGTATCTGCGCCCGCTCCGCGTTGATCAGGTGTTGATGCCCGGCAAAATAAAGATTTAAGCCGAGAGATGACGGCTGGGCTTCACGTAACTGTTTGTTCAATAAAATATAGCTGATTCTGGCCAGTAATCCGGCCTTGTCAAAAGGCTTGGTGATGAAATTATCCGCTCCGCTTTTTAAGCCTTCGATAATATCATCCGGCGAAGCGAGGGAAGTCAGCAGCATTATTGGAATATTTTTGGTGCGTTCATTGTCACGGATTATACGGCATAATTCATAGCCGTTGATATCCGGCATGACAATGTCAGTGATAATAATATCGGGTAAAAAGTTTTCCAGATATGCTTTTGCTTCCAGTCCGCCGAAAGCAACTGAGACATCATAACCGTTTTCAACAAGTAATCCTTGAAGCACTATGGCCTGGGTCTTGCTGTCTTCCACGATCAATATCTTTGATTTTTCATTCATTATAGTATGCTCATTTACCCGTCTAATGACTGTTTTGTATTGAACTATACTTTTATAGTATATTAGAAATAAAATAAAATGCAACACTTTTTTGCTGAAATCTGGTTTATTTAGTTATTAAATCCAACACTGGCAAAGAGTAACAATTGTATTTGTAAAATTGATTTCTGAAATTGCATAAAAGCGCTGTCGCGTGCTATATTAGTCCGGACAATTGATAACCTATAATAATGGAAGCCAAAATGTCAGTCAGTAATACCAATGATAAATCAACCGGAAACAATAGTGTTTTGCTGTTCCATGTCGGAGACCATGCAAACGCAGTAGCCATAGATGATGTTGAACGGGTTCTCCGTGCCGTCGCGCTTGTGGCCTTGCCGGACATGCCGCCGTATTTGGAAGGTTTGCTGAATATGCGGGGGAATGCGATTCCGGTAATTGATTTGCATTACCGGCTGTCTATTTCCGCGCCGCCGCTGGATCCGGAGAATTTTTTTATAATACTTAAACATTCTACTGGAAAAATCGCCGTCCGCAGCGTAACAACTCCAGTAATTAAAGAACCGGAAGGCGATTATTCTGCCGGCCTGGTGAACTACGGCGCCTGTCCGGAACTGTTGAAAGGCGTAATCAAGATTGACGGGAGTCCTGTACCGGTGTACAACCCGGAAAAACTGTTTCAGCCGGACGATTTAGCCTGGGAATCGCTTAAAACTTTCTGGAACGATGTTCTTGCCAAAGGGTGATTTATGCCGGAAAATATAGCAGATGAACATTTTGAGAAACTTCTGCAAATATTTGAGCAGTATGTTGGTACCAACCACCTGAAGCTCAGGAAGCACGAACTCTACAAAAATCTGTCCCTGGGGGCCGCCAAATTCGGGTTCAGCTCTACTCAGGAATTAATTGATAAGCTCATCAAATCCAACGGTGCTGACGGCATTGATTCGCTGATCGATTATTTTACCGTCGGTGAAACCTATTTTTTCCGGCACAAAGAATGTTTCGATATAATTAATTCCGACATTCTGCCGAAACTGGCGGAAATTGCACGGAATGAGTCCAGACGCGAATTGAATATCTGGTGCGCTGCATGTTCTTCAGGGGAAGAGCCCTATTCTCTGGCAATGCTGCTGGATAATACGCAACTGCTGCAGCCCGGGTTGCAGGTTAATATTTATGCATCCGATATAAATCAGGAATTTTTAAAGCGGGCTGTCGCCGGCATTTATTCTGAGTGGTCATTCCGGGAACTGCCTGAAGATTATCTGCAAAAATACTTAAAGCCTCTCGGCAAAAACCGCTATGAACTTGAGCCGCGGATCAGTAAAAAAGTAAAATTTTTCAGTTACAATCTGCTCAGTCCGGAATATCCGGCTATTCCTGTTCCCAAATTGGATATTATCTTATGCCGGAATGTGCTGATATATTTTAATAAAAAGCAAATTCATAGTATCTTCAATAAATTTCAATCTCTGCTGCATGATGAAGGCTGGCTGTTGACTTCCCCTGCTGAAGTTACTGCCGACCCCGATTGCCATTTTGAACCGGTAAACTGTTCCGGGGTATATTTTTATAGAAAAATGAGGACTGCACCTGAACAATCAGGGAAAGTGCATAGTAATATCAAGCGTGTTCCGGCGGAAAAGGCCAGGCTGCCCCGTCAACAGCCGAAAGTGGCGGAACGGACCCCTGAAGTGCCGATGCGGCAGTCAAAGCCGGAGTCAAAACAACAACAACTTTCATCACCAGAACTGCTGAAAATGGCGAAAGACCGGAAAGCGAAAGCCAGTCCGGAGCAGGCCGCCAATATGGCGCGATGCTGTGCTGACGCCGGCCAGCTTGAATTAGCTCTGCATTGGAGTGATATTGCAATAAGCGGAGATAATCTGAACCCGGAAACGCATTATCTGCATGCTCAGATCCTGCGTGAAAACGGAGATGTTGAAGCGGCTCTGCGCGAATTGAAGAATGTTTTGTTTTTGAATCCGGATTATATTGCCGGGTATTTCACTTGCGGCATGCTTCAGCTCAAAAGCGGAAAACGGAAAGAGGCGCTGCGTAATCTGCGCAATGCTGAAGAATTACTTTCAAAGCTGGAAGACTCTCTGGAAGTTGCCGGATGTGAAGGCATCACTGTCAGAAACATGCGCGAAACTATAACTAAAATTCAGAAGTCAGGAGACAGGAGTCAGGAGAATAAATCGCCAGAGGCGCGGAATATTACTAGCAGAATAAATGACAAGAAAGAATGAAGACTGGTAATTTTTAGAACTTTAGGAGCTGTAAAGAAATAACCTTTACATCTTCGCGCTTCTCCCGAATGCCTTTGTGTTTGCCGGTTCGTTACATACCTTCAGGTATGCGCCTTACCGGCAATTCCCAAAATCACTTCGGGATATTTCGCGGGACTTGTC